>NZ_JAKJST010000048.1:0-29341 GCF_050337275.1 Vibrio wakamikoensis
GATGATAACCGCTGAAAGCATCTAAGCGGGAAGCGAGCCCTGAGATGAGTCTTCCCTGGCACTTTAAGTGTCCTAAAGGGTTGTTCGAGACTAGAACGTTGATAGGCAGGGTGTGTAAGCGTTGTGAGGCGTTGAGCTAACCTGTACTAATTGCCCGTGAGGCTTAACCATACAACACCCAAAGGGTTTTGATTGGACTCAAAGCAAGAACAAATTGAATGTGTAGAGAACGCATTARCAGCTTTCCGRATTTATTGTTTTCAGATTTTCAGAAAATCTGAAGGCAAAACAGAATTTGCTTGGCGACCATAGCGTTGTGGACCCACCTGATTTCCATGCCGAACTCAGAAGTGAAACGCAATAGCGCCGATGGTAGTGTGGGGTTTCCCCATGTGAGAGTAGGACATCGCCAGGCTTTGAATTTTGGACACTTGCAATAGCAAGTATGCCACTGCGGAGTGGTAGTTCAGTTGGTTAGAATACCGGCCTGTCACGCCGGGGGTCGCGGGTTCGAGTCCCGTCCACTCCGCCACTTATTAGAAAACCCGATGCGAAAGCATCGGGTTTTTTGCTATCTGTAATATACTAAACCTTAGACCAAGCTCGATACTAGGTAACCAATTACCTAGCCCTCACAGGACTTTGAGATATTAGCAAGGTGAGACTATCACTTTTGTTATTTCTTCGTGTCATACCATAGATATATTTCCCAGTTCTTCTCCGTTTCAGTTGTTTCAACACTCCATTCTACTGCCTTCAGCACCGACCGTTTGATTCAAATCTTTAAGAAGAAACTTATTTTATTTTGCAAATTTAATCGCTGTCATAGTTTTCGAAATCGTCGCTTTTAATGATAACGCTGTCATGTATCCTTCATTACAATGCAACATTTCGTACGTTATCAGTATCTGAGCAAAAAAATGAAGTTAAAAAATCAGACATATTTATTATCTCTAATTATCCTTGTTGCCGTCGTCGCTGTTGCGATATCAGGCCTTTGGTCACTTCGTGTCGCTAGCGACAGTGACAATAAATCTCGAGTGACTGAGATTTTTACGAGTACTTATTCAACGATCGCTGAACTAGAAAAGTTAGCAATAGAAGGTACCCTCGCTGAATCAGAAGCTAAAGCAATTGCAACACGCATACTTAGGAACAATGTCTATAAGGACAATGAGTATGTGTATGTCGCCGATGATCAGATGACCTTTATTGCTGCTCCTTTGGATCCTCAACTGCACGGTACAAGTTTCCACGATTTCAAAGATAGCAGCGGTCGCAGCGTCGCTGACATCATTTTGAGTAAGCTAGGTAATACGTCAGGCTCTCTCATTGAGTATCATTGGTCTCAGGCTCTGCCAGATGGCTCGGTAGAGGACAAACTGTCTATTGCTGAGCGTACACCTCACTGGAACTGGGTCGTAGGTACGGGGATTGGTTTTAATGAAGTGAACGAACGTTTCTGGTCAACCGCTAAGTGGCAGTTGTCATTCTGTTTGGTCATAATTGTTGCCATCGTCGGTCTTTTGCTGACTTCTCTAAATAGAATGACTTCTATCTTAGGTGGAGAGCCTTCGGATGTGCTTAAAGCCGTTCGAGATGTTGCAGATGGTAAGTTAAAGACAAACTTTAAGCATAAAGCTATTGAAGGCAGTATTTATCATTCAGTGCAGACCATGAACCTCTCACTTGCTTCATTGCTGTCTAGTATCGAGAAGGTAACTGCCTCTATTACGTCTCAGCTTTCAGATGCTGATTCTCGTTCTTCGGTTATAGCGACACTTACATCAACTCAACAACAAAGCACAGAGATGATTGCTACGGCGATGACGGAAATGGCGTCCTCTGCTTCTCATGTGGCTCAATCGGCGACTGATGCGGCGCAAAGTACGGATGAAGCAGATAAACAGAGCCAGCAAGTGAGCCAGCTTATTCTGGCGACAGTATCGAATATCGAAGGTCTAGCTACCCAGCTGGAGGGAGCGAGTACCGCAGTCTCAGAACTCGATAGTGATGTGCATAATATCGCGCGCGTTCTTGATGTTATTGGCGATATTGCAGAGCAAACGAACCTTCTTGCATTGAATGCCGCAATAGAAGCTGCACGTGCGGGCGAACAAGGAAGAGGCTTTGCAGTGGTGGCTGATGAAGTACGTAATCTAGCAGGCCGCACTCAGCAAAGTACTAAAGAGATCCAAGAGATGATAGGTAACTTACAATCTGGCTCTCAAAATGCGATTCAGAGCATCTTACTTTGTGCTGAAACAAGTCAAGCGACAGTATCGGAATCTCAAACCGCCTCACAAGCACTACAAGAGGTGGTATTGAGTCTCGAAGCCATCACTGAGAAAAGCCAACAGATCGCGACAGCTGCTGCTGAGCAAACAGAAGTGAGTGATGATATCTCCCAACGCATTAATATGATTGAACACAGTGGCAGCGAATTAAGAGGTGTTGTCGACGAAACTAAGCGTGCCACGCAAACATTGAACCAGCTTTCTGAAGACCTAAGTTCGAAAGTCTCTCGTTTTGAAGTGGCTTAACACAAAATAAGGTCTGCTGTAGGCGTTAAAATTGATACTTTTTTGGTGCTTGGGAACTGTCTCAAGTCCAGTAATAACGTGGTCTACAATTGTCTGATCCACTGCTAGGGCTTGTTTTTGAGCACCAAATGAATAAAAATAGAACGCTAAGTATATAAAAGCAACAAACGATATTTTTTTTGCAATTTAGTGTTGACCTAAAGGCTGAAAAACCGTTTAATACACCTCGTCGCCCGGATAGCTCAGTCGGTAGAGCAGAGGATTGAAAATCCTCGTGTCGGTGGTTCGATTCCGCCTCCGGGCACCACAATTTAGATTGTTGGTGCTAAGACAATTAGTACGAGCAATAACAAAATAAAGTGTCGCCGACTTAGCTCAGTAGGTAGAGCAACTGACTTGTAATCAGTAGGTCACCAGTTCGATTCCGGTAGTCGGCACCATTTATTTACGTAAAGTAATTCCCCCTTAGTTCAGTTGGTAGAACGGCGGACTGTTAATCCGTATGTCGCAGGTTCGAGTCCCGCAGGGGGAGCCACTTTTAAAAGTAAGCGAAAGCTTGCTTTAAGTGCCGACTTAGCTCAGTAGGTAGAGCAACTGACTTGTAATCAGTAGGTCACCAGTTCGATTCCGGTAGTCGGCACCACTTTATTGCGAAAGCAATTCCCCCTTAGTTCAGTTGGTAGAACGGCGGACTGTTAATCCGTATGTCGCAGGTTCGAGTCCCGCAGGGGGAGCCACATTTAAAAAGGCCGTATCGAAAGATACGGCCTTTTTGCATCTAGCTCATATCTATTTTAATACCAGTTAATCGACCCTGTTGTTTAGAGTCGCTCGCTTGAAGCTTTAGCATCAGTCGTAGGTCGTTTGGTGAGTCTGCACTGTGAAGAGCATCGCTTTGATTGATTTTATTTGCCATAACAAGATCATATAGGGCTTGGTCGAAAGTTTGCATTCCGACTTCCTTGCTTTTGCTCATCGCTGTTTTGATTTCGTGGAGGTCCCCCTTGCGTATGAGTTCTGCCACCCTCGGACTGTTCAGTAAAACTTCGAATACCCCATGTCTACCGCGACCATTTTTGTCCCGTATGAGTTGCTGGGCGACAATGCCTCTTAAGTTGGTTGAGAGATCAAACAGAAATTGCTCTTTGCGCTCTTTGGGTACTAGATGAAGTATTCTTTCCAATGCTTGGTTGGCGTTATTAGCATGAAGAGTCGCCATACAAAGGTGGCCTGTTTCTGCGAATGCCATCGCATATTCCATGGTTGAGCGCGTGCGAATTTCACCAATTAGGATCATATCAGGTGCTTGCCTCAGCGAATTCTTCAAGGCGACGTCGTAGCTTTCAGTGTCTAAACCGACTTCTCTCTGGGTAACAATGCATTTGTGGTGCTCATGAACAAACTCAATGGGATCTTCAACCGTTAGGATATGTCCACTTCGATTGTAGTTGCGATAACCTGTCATCGCAGCCATCGTGGTTGATTTTCCAGAACCGGTTGCACCAACAACAAGTACCAGCCCACGTTTCGCGATCGCTAAGTCTTGGAGAACATCCGGTAGTGCTAGCTCTTCAAAGCTAGGTATTTTGGTTTCGATGCGGCGTATTACCGCACCAGGGAGCTCTCGTTGAAAAAAGGCACTGACGCGAAAGCGGCCAATCGCTTTTACGATCGCGAAGTTTGCCTCTTTGGACGCGAGATAATCTTGTCGAAGATTAGTATCCATGACGGCGTTTAATAGTTCGTGAATCGCTCGTTCGGTAAGCGTTTCTCCCCGGGATTTTAGCTCCCCGTCGACACGATAAAGAACAGGTGCCCCAACCGTTAGATAGAGATCGGAAGCTTTGAGCTCTAGCATGTGATTTAGAACGTCATCAATGATTATCATGGTGCTTCCTTACTGAAACAGATTGTCATTTTGAACCACTTTCTTACCGATCTCTTCAATATCGATTAGGCCTTGAGAAAGAAGCTGCCTTGCGTGCTGCTCCATGGTTTGCATTCCATTCGCAGCTCCAGTCTGAATAACCGAAACCATTTGAGCCACCTTGTCTTCTCTGATGAGGTTACGTATCGCTGGGGTACCAACCATGATTTCATGACACGCAACTCGGCCACCCCCTAGGCGCTTAAGTAGTGTTTGTGCAATGACGGCTCGCAGTGACTCAGAGAGCATAGAGCGAACCATGTCTTTATCTTGGCCAGAAAACACATCAACTATCCTATCTACAGACTTAGCCGCAGAGTTGGTGTGCATAGTGGCAAACACTAAGTGCCCGGTTTCAGCCGCTGTCAACGCAAGGCTAATGGTCTCTTGGTCGCGAAGCTCGCCGACAAGAATAATATCGGGGTCTTCCCTCAGAGCAGAGCGAAGCGCGGATTTAAAGCTATGAGTATCCCGGTGCACTTCTCGTTGATTTACCAGGCACTTTTTGTTGTTATGAATAAATTCGATAGGATCTTCAATGGTCAAGATGTGCTTGTTCTGATGTTCGTTGATGTGATTGACCATAGCTGCGAGTGTGGTGGATTTACCTGAGCCAGTTGGCCCGGTTACCAGTACTAGTCCATTCTCGAGGTTCGCAAGCTCGGCAAACTTGCTCGGTGCACCAATACTGTCGAGTGTCGGTATTTCGGTCGGGATAGTTCGAAACACGGCTGAGCAGCCGCGTGATTGATTAAACGCATTGGCGCGAAAGCGGCCGATATTGGGTAGCTCAAACGAAAAGTCAATTTCTAAATGCTCTTGGTACTCGTTGCGCTGCTTGTCATTCATGATATCAAAGATGAGTTTATGAACTTCAGAATGCTCTAACGCCGGGATGCCCAGTTTTCTCACTTCTCCATCGATGCGTATCATGGGGGAAACCCCTGCAGAAAGGTGTAGATCTGATGCATTATGTTTTACACTGAAGTCTAGTAACTCGGTGATATCCATTCATTTTCCTTTTGACTTTAAATCTATGACTAGCATTCAGAACAATATACAACTAATTAACTCGCAAATTGCGGCTACAGAGCAAAACTGCGGGAGAGTGCAAGGTGAGGTGCAACTGCTCGCGGTAAGTAAAACTAAGCCTGTGGAAGCGATTCTAGAAGCCTGTGAAGCTGGGCATCGCATGTTTGGTGAAAACTACGTGCAAGAGGGTGTTGCTAAAGTAGCGTTATTCAGAGAGCAGCATCCAGAGCTAGATATCGAATGGCACTTTATTGGCCCAATTCAATCGAATAAGACCCGACCAGTCGCTGAGCACTTTGATTGGGTACATACCATCAATAGAGATAAAATTGCTCAGCGCCTGAATGAACAAAGGCCTGCAGACATGCCGCCACTTCAAGTACTCATCCAGGTGAATACCAGTGGTGAAGCAAGCAAGTCTGGCGTTGATGATGAGCAGGTGTTTGAGCTTGCCCAGTTGATATCCGAGCTTCCCAACCTCACGTTAAGAGGAGTGATGTCCATTCCTGAAAACGTTAGTGACTATCAATCTCAGCTTGTTGCCTTTAAAGCTCTAGCAAAACTGAAAAATGCACTGGCAGAACGCTATCCGCAGGTTGATACGTTATCGATGGGAATGAGCGGAGATATGCAAGCGGCGATTGAAGCGGGCAGTACCATAGTACGTATCGGCACTGCAATATTCGGCGCAAGAGATTACAGTAACAAAGCATAGGCAGCATCTAGCTTAGCTTTCATTTTAGGATTAGTTTCATGGAACAAAGAAAAGTCGCCTTTATCGGAGCGGGCAATATGACGCGCTCGATAGTTGCAGGCCTGGTCGCTAGTGGATACGAGCCAAGCAAAATCATTGCTACCAACCGCAGTGAAGAGAAGCTTACTGCATTGCAACAAGATTATGGTGTACGGGTAACCACAGACAATGTTGCTGCGGCTCAGCAAGCTGGTGTTGTCGTCATGGCGGTAAAGCCTCAATTAATGGAAGAGGTGACAAAACCGCTTCAAGCCGTCGATTTTAGTAATAAGTTGGTTGTCTCAATTGCTGCGGGAATTAACATTGCGAGAATGCAGCAAATGTTTGCATGTGAGTTAAACCTCATTCGCGTTATGCCAAATACACCATCACTGGTTGGTGAGGGCATGAGTGGCCTGTTTGCTTCCCAAGAGACGCCTGAGGCTGATAAACAGTTTGCTAGTGAATTAATGCAAGCTGTCGGTAAGGTATGTTGGGTTGAGCAAGAAGCAGGTATCAATGATGTGATTGCAGGCGCTGGCAGCGCACCTGCTTATTTCTTCTTGTTTATGGAAGCGATTCAGCAGCAAGCAATAGCAAGTGGTTTTGATACGGAAACCGCTCGTTTGTTGGTTCAGCAAACAGCATTAGGAGCCGCAACTATGGTGGCTGCTAACCCAGAGACCGATCTTGCGACATTGCGTCAGCAAGTGACTTCTAAAGGTGGAACGACTGCAGAAGCGGTACGCACCTTTGAAGAAAGCGATATTCGTGGCATTGTAGCCAAAGCGATGCAGGCGGCAGTGGCGCGTGCAGAAGAAATGGAAAAACTGTTCTAATCCCACTAATGATTATTCGTAAGGGTTTTATATGAATTCAATGAGTTTTTTAGTTTCGACCTTGTTTGATCTTTACATCATGGTCGTTATTTTACGTATTTGGCTGCAGGCTGCGCGAGCGGATTTTTACAACCCGTTCTCTCAGTTTATCGTCAAGGCAACGCAACCTGTGGTCGCGCCATTGCGTCGTGTTATCCCATCGATCGGCAGTCTCGATATGGCTACGCTACTATTTGCGTATTTGCTCTGTGTCGGTAAGTATGTGACGCTGGTTCTGATTGCCTCTGGTGGTAACTTCAGCTTTGGTGTTGATTTCCTATTTTTGGGGCTGTTATCTCTTATTAAAGCTGCTGGCGGCCTGCTATTCTGGGTGTTATTGCTTCGCGCGATTCTGAGTTGGGTTAGCCAAGGCCGCAGTCCAATTGAATATGTGTTCCATCAACTGACTGAGCCAATGCTCGCGCCAATTCGTCGCATTATCCCTGCAATGGGCGGCTTTGATCTGAGCGTATTAGTGCTGTTTATCGTACTGCAATTTGCCAACATGCTTATGGGTGATGTCATCGGGCCAGTCTGGTTCCGACTATAATGTCAGCCGCTACTTTAGTGGGCGATGACCTAGTGTTACGTATCTACGTACAACCTAAGGCAAGCCGAGATAAGTTGGTGGGAGAGCATGGTGATGAGTTTAAAGTCGCCATAACCGCCCCTCCCATTGATGGCAAAGCCAATGCACACTTAAGTAAATACTTGGCCAAGCAATTTAAAGTGGCGAAAAGCCAAGTGTTGATAGAAAAGGGCGAACTCGGTCGCCATAAACAAATCAGGATAATTGCGCCCTCGCAAATACCCAAGGAATTCCAAGCCCTCTTATGAGGGCTTTTTACAAGGAGATAACGGATGAAAAAGTCGTTGTTATTCATCTTTGCTGTACTCATGAGCAGCGCTGCAGCAGCAGGGCAGTTTAAAACCATCAAAGACGCAGAAGTGCATTATGTTGTATTTAACTCGACGTTTATGACGCCAAAGATTGCCCGCAGTTACGATTTAAAACGTAACGAGCATATCGCTACCGTCAATGTGAGTGTGCTCGATCGATCTAGCGCAGGTAAACCGGCGATGGAAGTAGGCATCAAAGGGGGTGCTAAGAACCTTATCGGTCAAATGAAAACTCTAGAGTTTAAGCAAATTAAAGAGGGAGATGCGGTATACTATCTTGCTCAATTTCCGATCGTGAACGAAGAGATGTACCAGTTTACGATTGATATCGATGCGGGAAACAAAGGACGTGGTCCGGTTTCCTTTAGTCAAAAGCTTTATGTAGAACCTTAACCCTCGAGAGACTCTCATGAACAAAAAAATCGTCCTAGCAACCGGTAACCAAGGGAAAGTCAAAGAGATGGCAGACCTGCTGTCAGACTTTGGCTTTGAGGTTCACGCTCAAAGTGAGTTCAACGTTTCTGAGGTCGCCGAGACAGGAACGACGTTTATTGAAAATGCCATCATCAAAGCCAGACACGCGGCACAAGAAACGGGTTTTGCAGCGATTGCGGACGACTCAGGTTTAGAGATTGATTATCTGAAAGGTGCGCCTGGTATCTACTCTGCTCGCTATTACGGTGAAGGTGCGACGGATAAACTTAACCTAGAAAAAGTGCTTACTGAAATGCAAGGCGTACCAGAAGAGCAAAGAACGGCGCGTTTTCACTGCGTACTGGTATTGATGCGTCATGAGAACGACCCAACGCCACTAGTGTGTCATGGCAAGTGGGAAGGCCGGATCTTAACGGAAGCATCGGGTGAAAATGGCTTTGGCTACGACCCTATCTTCTTCGTTCCTGAGGAAGGCTGTGCTTCTGCAGAGCTAGAGCCCGTGCGTAAAAAGCAGCTGTCTCACCGTGGTAAAGCGCTCAGTGAGCTTTTCGCGACGATCAAGGCTCAAGGTCTGTAAACGATGTCGACTCTTTCTGCCATCACTCCACCGCCTCTTAGTTTGTACATTCATATCCCATGGTGTGTGCAAAAGTGTCCTTACTGTGACTTTAACTCTCACGCTCAAAAGGGAGAAATACCACAGCAGGCATACATCACCGCACTTCTTGAAGATCTGGATGCTGATATCGCTCGTTATCAACTTGCCGATGATGAGCGTCCATTGCACTCGATCTTCATTGGTGGCGGTACGCCAAGCTTAATAGTGCCTGAGCTTATTGAGGAGCTATTGGATGGCGTAAGACAGCGCATCCCATTTCGTGATGATATTGAAATTACCATGGAAGCCAATCCAGGGACGATTGAGGCCGCAAGGTTCAAGCGCTATCAAACTGGTGGTGTGACTCGTATCTCTGTTGGAGTGCAGAGTTTCCAGCAACAAAAGCTTGAGCGTTTGGGGCGTATTCATGGTGAGAGCGAGGCAATCAATGCGGCCAAGCTTGCCCATACTATAGGGTTAAACAGCTTTAACTTAGATTTGATGCACGGTCTTCCGGAACAATCCGTGACTGATGCTCTTGGTGACCTGCAGCAAGCCATTGATCTTGCGCCGCCGCACCTCTCTTGGTACCAGCTAACCATTGAACCGAACACTCTGTTCTATTCAAAGCCGCCGACCTTGCCAGACGATGACGATCTTTGGGATATCTACGAGCAAGGTCATAAGATGCTTGAAGAGGCTGGCTATCAGCAGTATGAAGTCTCCGGCTACAGTAAGCCTGGTTATCAATGTCAGCATAATCTGAATTATTGGCGATTTGGTGATTATCTAGGAATTGGCTGTGGTGCTCACGGCAAGCTGAGTTTTTCGGATGGTCATATTGTTCGCACCACTAAGGTTAAGCACCCTAGAGGTTATCTCAATATGCTTAAGCCTTACTTGGACTCTGAGATTGAAGTCGAAGCTCAAGATAGACCGTTTGAGTTCTTCATTAACCGTCTGCGCCTATTAGAAGCTTGTCCTAAAGTAGAGTTTACCGAGCGTACCGGGTTAAGCTTGAGTGTTATTGAGGCTCCGATGATGCATTGTATCAACAATGGCTATATTGATGATCTAGGTGATAGCTGGGTAGTTACCGAGAAAGGCAAGCTGTTTCTCAACGATGTATTAGAGCAATTTGAACTGGAGTGATGACCAAGCATTACCGTAACTTACTTCTATTGAGGTAACGGTTTGGTTATAATTCGCGCCCAAGAAGATAGGTTACTGTAATGAAACAGTAACCTGCTGAAATTACTGGGCGCAATATGATCCTTTCTTTAGTAAAAATTGTCATGATGCTGACACTCTTGTCGGTTATTTCTAAAGTTACTTTTCTTGGTTGGCATGAAATCAACTATTCAGACTCTTCATTGGTCGAGTTCCTGAAAGCCGTTATTTGGGGCGTCCGATTCGACCTGACGATCTCTCTCCTTCTGACTGGGTTAAGCCTACTTCTGCTTACTCCATTTGCCTACTTTAAGCGCTTCTATCAAGGTTTATTTCACGCTTGGCTGTTAGTTTGTGGTGCGTGGATCATTTTCTCAACCATGGGCGATACGATATACCTTAGCCAAGCAAACCGTCATGTGACCGTTGATTTGCAGTTAGGCAAGGGAATGGAGTTTGAGCTGCTATCAACTGTTGTTACTCAATTCTCTGGCCTTATCGTTACAGCGATAGTTATGTTAATTGCTTTCGCTGCGCTTCTGAGCAAATTCCCTCAAAAGATTACCTTTAGCCAACGTTGGTATCAATCGGTATCCATCGCTTTGGTATTTGTTGTAGCTGTCGTTGCAGCAGTACGCGGCGGCTTTAGTGATAAACCACAAACTCCCATGTATGCTTATAAGATCGGTGATATAAACCAAGCTCGCATCGCTTGGAGTGCGCCCTACGCGATAACTTACTACTCGCTGATAGGTGAAGATAAATCTGGGTATCGCTGGACGCCAGAGCAAAGCTCGCTGCAAATGGTCAAGCTCCAAGCGAAAGTAAACCCCAATCCAAAAACCAAGCTCAATCGACTCAATCAGTATGATGTGGTGTTAGTACTTCTTGAAAGCTGGATGGCCTACGACATGCAAAGTTACGGCTCTAATGTCAATGCAACACCGAACTTTGATGCGCTGCGTGATCAGTCATTATCGACAGCGGCTTTCTACTCTAATGGCTTTCGAACCGTGGAAGGTGTTTTCGCTACCATGTGCTCGCAACCTAACCCTGTAGGTGGCAGCGTGGCTGGGACTCGTTTAGAGAGCATGCCCTACCGTTGTTTGCCGCAACTACTGAAAGAGCGTGGTTGGGAAACTTCTTTTGTTCAAGGTAGTGGTCAGGGAATGGTTGGTGCATTTGCACAATCACTAGGGTTTAGCGATTCTTACGGCAAGTTTGAATACCCAGAGCAAGGCCAAGACCAAAATTATTGGGGCTATATGGATGATGGCATCTATGATTTCGCGCTAGATAAGTTGGCATCAGCCAGTGATGTACCGCGATTTATCGCTATTAATACAGGCACAACGCACGATAGCTATTTACCTAATAAAACTGATTATGTGTTTGGTGATGAAACAGAGGAGCAAACGCGCCGTAGTGTGTTGCACCACGCAGACCTGTCTCTGGGACGTTTTGTTAAACGTTTGAAAGCGCAAACTACGCGACCAACGATATTATTGCTGGTCGCTGACCATACCATGGTGAGCGGGAAAAGTGACCTTAGACACGTCTCCATTCCGTTTTTAATCCACGGCATAAATTTGGATATTCCGACGGGCACGTTACCATTTTCTGCATCCCACAAAGATATTGCGCCAACGGTTGTTGATTTGTTGGGTGGACAAGTGGGCTGGTTCTCAGGGCAAAGTCTCTTGGCGAAAGACTACCAAGAGGGGGCGGACTTCACAGTGAATAACCAGTTCTACTGGTTAGCCAATGACAAAATGATCAGAATTAACGCTGAAAGCGGCCAAAAAGAGGCGTGCTATCGAGTCGGTAACGATACAGTGAGTTTGAAATCAATTGATTGTAGTGAGTCGAAACGCACCAAAGCCATGTATGAAAATGGTCTTAATTATCTACTCTACAGTCAGCAGCACTTGTTTGATGGCAGTACTGCGCGCTATTAGTCATAGGGTAGAAACAAAAGAAGCTGGTGGAGACCAGCTTCTTTTGTTTTAAACCTTGAAAACGCTATCAGAAAATTGAGCGACCGATTCGCTCAGAAAGCATTTCTAATGCGCGAGTGCCAGCGAGTGAGTTACCAGACTTATCCAGTTCAGGTGACCATACGGCTATGGTCATCTCCCCCGGCACAATCGCGATGATCCCGCCGCCCACGCCTGACTTGCCTGGCATGCCGACGCGGTAAGCAAATTCGCCCGCACCATCATACAATCCACAAGTTGCCAGTAGTGCATTGAGCTGCTTGGTTTGTGTTGGTGTGATGATCTGCTTTTTGGTGTTGACCGACTGACCTTGGTTAGCAAGATAACTAAAGGTCTTAGCAAGGTCTACACAGCTCATTTTAAGCGCGCAAGCGTGAAAGTAATTATTCAGTACTGGGATAACATCATTGTTGAAGTTACCGAATGAACGCATCAGATAGGCGATTGCGGCATTACGGTCGCTGTGCATCATCTCAGATGCAGCAACAATCTTGTCGTAGACAATATGGCTATCTCCAGACAATACACGCACAAACTCCAGCAGACGCTGTCTAGGGGCTGACAGGCGGCTTTGTAGCAAGTCTGCCACTACAATGGCGCCAGCGTTGATAAACGGATTACGAGGAATACCTTGCTCCATTTCAAGCTGGATCAGCGAGTTAAATGCCTGTCCTGATGGCTCTTTGCCAACGCGTTGCCAGATTTCCTCTGGCTTATACAGCATCATGGCAAGCGTTAGGCTTAGCGCTTTGGAAATAGATTGAATTGAGAAGCTCTCTTCCGCATCACCTGCGGTGATCACTTCCCCTTCATTGGTATACACCGCGATACCCAATTTGGTATTGGGCACATTGGCAAGTGCAGGGATGTAGTCGGCGACTTTACCTTGTCCAATTAGCGGTTTTACTTCGCTTAGGATGGTAGAAAGGATCTGTTTTGTTGGTTTCATGGTTATTGTTCTCCCAACATTAGCGCTAAAAAAAGCCAACGTTGGGTTGGCTTTTCATTAATAAACTTTCGCGTTTTGCTTACGCAGTGCGACGGTATTTGATATCCCAAACACCGTGACCAAGGCGGTGACCACGAGCTTCAAATTTGGTCAGTGGACGCTCTTCTGGGCGTGGTACGAAATCACCATCAGTGGCAATGTTTTCAAAGCCCGGTGCTTCGTTCATGACTTCGACCATGTGCTCCGCGTAGTTTTCCCAGTCAGTTGCCATATGGAAAATACCAGATTCAGGGATAAGTTTAGTTCTTACCATTTCTGCAAAATCTAGCTGAACAATACGGCGCTTATGGTGACGCTTTTTGTGCCATGGGTCTGGGAAGAACAGTTGCATTGTGCTTAGGCTGTTCTCTGGAATCATGTTAGCAAACACTTCAACTGCGTCGTGACACATTACACGTAGGTTGGTGACACCAGCATCGCGTGCTGAAGACAGGCAGGCGCCAACACCCGGGCTGTGTACTTCAATACCGATAAAATTCTTTTCTGGCGCGTTCTTTGCCATTTCGACTAAAGACGCGCCCATGCCGAAACCAACTTCAAGTACAACAGGGTTTTTGTTGCCAAATACCTGCTCCCAATCGAGTAGTGACTCTTGGTAATCAATACCCATTGTAGGCCAGCACTCTTCCATTGCCGATTCTTGGCCTTTGGTTAGGCGTCCTTCACGACGAACAAAACTGCGAACTTTGCGAATCAGTTTGCCATCTTCAGTGTATTCGTTAGTAGTCACTTCACTCATTGGTTTAGCCTGTTCATTCAATAATCAGAGCGGGAATTATCCAAAGAATTTGCCATCAAGCAAGCATTATCGGATCAGAAATTCACGCGGTTTTACTTCTGTTACTAAGTGTGGTGCAATTTCCGGCAAATTATAAGAGAGAAGAGAAACATTGTGACGCCTTTTGCACGCTCAATATTAGACTGGTACGACAAATTTGGTCGTAAACAGTTGCCGTGGCAGCAAGACAAAACCGCTTATAAAGTGTGGCTGTCTGAGATCATGCTGCAGCAAACCCAAGTCGCGACGGTCATCCCATACTACGAGCGATTCCTAGAGCACTTCCCAACGGTTGAATCTTTGGCTAACGCGCCACAAGATGAGGTATTGCACCTTTGGACTGGGCTTGGCTATTACGCTAGAGCTCGCAATCTTCATAAAGCAGCCAAAGTGGTTGTAGAGCAATATGGTGGGGAGTTTCCGTTAACGTTAGAAGAGATGAATGCGCTGCCAGGTGTTGGCCGCTCAACCGCCGCCGCAGTGCTTTCTTCGGTTCATAAACTCCCACATGCGATTCTAGATGGGAACGTAAAGCGAACGCTGGCTCGCAGTTTTGCCATAGACGGTTGGCCTGGTCAGAAGAAAGTAGAAAATCAATTATGGGAAATTGCTGAGCAGCATACGCCAGATATTGATACCGATAAGTACAACCAAGCTATGATGGATATGGGAGCCATGGTGTGTACGCGCAGCAAGCCGAAATGCACGCTATGCCCAATCGAATCACTTTGCGCGGCGAATAAGCAGGGTAACCCGCTTGATTATCCCGGTAAAAAGCCTAAAAAGCAGAAGCCAGAGAAGGAAACTTGGTTTGTGATTGTTATGCATAATCAAGAGCTTTGGCTTGCACAGCGTCCGCAAACGGGCATTTGGGGCGGGTTATTTTGTTTTCCAGAAAGCCCAACAGCGGATATTGAGCCGGTACTTGAAGGGTTAGGCATCGGTGAGGCGATGATAGCCTCTACGGACGTTGAGATAGCATTTAGACATACCTTTAGCCATTATCACCTAGATATCACCCCAATCGTCGTGACGCTGAACCAGCTTCCGACAATGATGATGGAACCGTCTAAAGGTCTTTGGTATAACATTACCCAACCAGAAAAAGTGGGGCTGGCTGCGCCAGTAAAGCAGCTTATAGACACCTTACAACGATATTAATTGAGGATAACATTATGAGCCGTATGGTTTTTTGTGCTCGTCTACAGAAAGATGCTGAAGGCCTAGACTTTCAACTGTACCCAGGTGAACTGGGTAAACGTATCTTCGATAACATTTCTAAACAGGCGTGGGCTGAGTGGCAATCTAAGCAAACGATGCTGATCAATGAAAAGAAGCTGAATATGATGGATCCTGAACATCGTAAGCTGCTTGAAGCAGAGATGGTTAACTTCTTGTTTGAAGGGAAAGACGTCATTATCGACGGTTACACGCCACCATCTGAGTAATTGACCAAGGAATAATTCAAGCACCACCTCACAGGTGGTGTTTTTAAATGGTATCTATGAAGAAGCTAATCTATTTTTTAACGCCGCTACTATTGCTCGGTTGCAGTCGTGAGTTCATCGAAAAAATCTACGATGTGAACTACGAACCAACCAACCGTTTTGCTAAGAACTTGGCACAGTTGCCGGGTCAATACGTCAAAGATGTTGCAGCGCTTGATGCACTCATCAGCAGCTTTAATGGCAACATTGAGAAGCGATGGGGTAGCAGCGAGGTTAAAGTTGCAGGTAAAAGCAACTACGTTAAATACATAGATAACTATTTGAGCCGCGCTGAGGTTAACTTTAGCAAAGGTTTGATTACCATTGAGACCGTTTCCCCAACGGAACCTGAAAAGCACCTTAAAACGGCGATTGTGACCACGCTGCTTACGCCAGACGACCCGTCTAGCGTTGACTTGTTCTCATCAAAGGGTATTACCTTAGAAGGCCAGCCGTTTCTGTATAACCAGGTTGTAGATCAAGAGAAAAAGCCTATTCAGTGGACTTGGCGTGCGAATCGTTTTGCGGACTACTTGATAGCTAACAAACTAAAAACCAAGAATGTGGATTACAAGAAGGCGTATTACGTTGAGATCCCTATGGTGGCTGATCACTTTAAGCAGCGCAGCTACCAGTATTCGGACATCGTTCGTCGTGCTTCTCAGCGCTACGATATTCCTGAAGACTTGATTTATGCCATCATCAAGACCGAGAGTAGTTTCAACCCGTATGCCGTGAGTTGGGCCAATGCCTATGGTTTGATGCAGGTGGTGCCGAAGACCGCAGGGCGAGATGTATTTAAACTGGTTAAGAATAAGCCTGGGCAGCCAACACCAGAGTACCTGTTTAATCCAGAGCAGAATATTGATACAGGGACCGCGTATTTCTACATTTTGAAAAACCGCTACCTTCGCGCAGTACGTCATCCATTGTCGTTGGAGTACAGCATGATCTCGGCGTACAACGGTGGTACTGGCGGTGTATTGAACACCTTCCACCGAACAGACAGAAAGCGGGCGATGAACGATCTTAATTCACTGCAGCCGAATCAGGTTTATTGGGCACTGACGAAGAAACACCCAAATGCAGAAGCACGTCGTTATTTGGAGAAAGTAACTAAATTCAAAAAAGATTTTAATGCTGGAAAAGGCTAATTTTGCCAAATTTGTCTAAAACAAATACGATTCGCTGAAAAATGCAGCGCTTGAACGCTTTTTTAAAGTTTTTTTCAAAAAAGCGTTGACGGGAGGCCCGAAAATCCGTTTAATAGCGCCCCGTTGCCCGGATAGCTCAGTCGGTAGAGCAGAGGATTGAAAATCCTCGTGTCGGTGGTTCGATTCCGCCTCCGGGCACCACAATTTAGATTGTTGGTGCTGTTAACAGAAGCACGAGCAATAACAAATAAAGTGTCGCCGACTTAGCTCAGTAGGTAGAGCAACTGACTTGTAATCAGTAGGTCACCAGTTCGATTCCGGTAGTCGGCACCATTTATTTGCCTCGATAGCTCAGTTGGTAGAGCAGCGGATTGAAAATCCGCGTGTCGGTGGTTCGACTCCGCCTCGAGGCACCATTATTTGGTGTTAAGCTGATAATGGTCTTACGACCTAGCTTGCACAAATAATTCCCCCTTAGTTCAGTTGGTAGAACGGCGGACTGTTAATCCGTATGTCGCAGGTTCGAGTCCCGCAGGGGGAGCCACTTTAAGAAAAAAGCCGTATCGAAAGATACGGCTTTTTTCGTTTCTACGTCTGTCTCCTGATTTCAAAGCTGTAAAAAAGCCCCGCAAATTCTGCGAGGCTATTTTGAATAAGCTTGCTACTAATCCTGCTGAGCTTTTATCTCGCCCTCAGGCTGCGTTTCTTTCTGCATCTCTTTCTCAGCTAATTTAGCCTTCTCAATCATAGGTGTAATGGTTGAGCCTTGAATCAAGATTGAGAACACCACAACCGAGTAGGTCATGACCATGATGATCTCTTTAACATCAATGAGCTTGTCCTCAATCACCCAGATGCCGGATGGGATAGAGAGTGCCATTGCTAGAGCAAGGCCACCGCGTAAGCCACCCCACGTTAAAATGCGCACCGACCAAGGGTTGTAGCGGCGGTAGCGCTTAAAGCCTACGTAGGCCAGCGCTACACTCAAATAACGCGCACAAAGCACAAGCGGTACCGAGACGGCCATCATAATCCAGTCTTCTTGGTGGAATTGGAATAGCAGCATTGACATACCGATAAGCAAAAATAGTACGCCATTCAAAAACTCATCGACTAACTCCCAGAAGTGATCGAGGTGCTCTTCAGACTGTTTTGAAAAGCCAATGTAGCGTGTCCAGTTACCAATCATAATGCCCGATACCACCATAGAGAGTGGCCCAGAGACATGCAGGAACTCAGCAAAGGCGTAGCCTGCGGTTGGGATACCGATAGTCAGTAGCAGTTCCATCGAATGATCGTCAGTGGAGCTGATGAGGTAATGGAATACTAAGCCGAGTACAAAACCATAAACAATGCCGCCAATGGCTTCCTGGAGGAACAGAGCCGTTACGCTGCCAAGTGTGGGTGCTTCACTGCCAAATGCAATGGTAAATAGAGTGACAAAGATAACCAGACCAAAACCGTCGTTGAATAGCGATTCGCCCTCAACTTGGGTCGAGACTCGCTGCGGAGCATCGAGCTTTTTGACAATGGCAAGAACGGCGATGGGGTCGGTAGGGGAGATCAGTGCGCCAAACAGCAAACAGTAGATAAGATCAAACTGAATGCCAATCAGTAAACAGAAACCATAGAGCACAAAGCCAATAAAGAAGGTGGAAAAAAGCGTCGCACCTAAGGCAAGAACGGTGATCTCCCATTTTTGATCTTTAAGGTGGGGTAGTTTGATGCCTAAACCGCCGGCAAACAATAGAAAGCCAAGGATTCCTTGAAGTAGGAAGTCTTCAAAATCGATATCAGCAACGGTCTCGGTTGCCAGCTCAGTTAAGTGGAACCAATCGTTTTGACCAGCAACTAAGATGAGTAGTGATAGCATCATAGCACCGGCAGTAATCGCGATGGTGGTTTGCATTTTACCTATCTTGCTGTTTATTAGGGCTATTAACATAGCTGCTGCGGACAGAAAGCATAAAGTCTGATAGACGGACATCACTTCACCTAAGTGTGTAAAAAAATGTTAATGGGATTTTGTTCTTCTCCCTCGTGAATATCAATCACTATTTGTGAAATCATTTGTCAATTTTATAGTTTAGAGTGGCTCAGGCGATGTCGTTGTTTTTTATTCGTTCCGTGGACTTACTAGATCATGAACAACTTGTTTCTGCTTCAAGAGTCCGATAGTTTGAGGGATAACAAGTCAGTAAAGATTTTTTAGACGTCTAGATTTCTAAAAAATCTATGATACGATGACAGCATTAGCAAGGAATGAGGCAGTATCGTGGGAAGCAGTAAGTACGTTGAAAGCAACTATGCTCAAGGCAAGAAAGCTCTTAGCAAAAAAACTCAGATAGAAAATCAGCTCAAGCAGCGTATTCTTTTGATCGATGGTGGTATGGGCACCATGATCCAAGGATACAAGCTTGAAGAAGATGACTATCGCGGCGAGCGTTTTGCAGATTGGCAGTGTGATCTTAAAGGCAACAATGATCTTTTAGTTTTAACTCAGCCAGATCTTATTAAAGAAATCCATAGCGCTTACCTAGAAGCGGGTGCGGATATTCTTGAAACCAACACTTTCAACGCCACCACGATCGCCATGGCCGATTACGAGATGGAATCTCTGAGTGATGAAATTAACTACGAAGCGGCTAGGCTTGCTAGAATTGCTGCCGATGAGTGGACGGCAAAAACGCCAGAACGCCCTCGTTACGTAGCCGGTGTACTTGGTCCAACAAACCGCACTTGTTCAATCTCTCCTGACGTTAATGATCCAGGCTACCGCAATGTAAGCTTTGATGAGTTGGTGGAAGCTTACTCTGAGTCAACTCGCGCGCTGATTCGCGGTGGCAGTGACTTAATTCTTATTGAAACCATCTTCGATACCCTAAATGCAAAGGCCTGTTCATTTGCGGTTGAATCCGTATTTGAAGAGCTAGGTATCGAGCTTCCGGTCATGATCTCAGGTACCATCACCGATGCCTCTGGTCGTACTCTTTCAGGGCAAACCACCGAAGCTTTCTATAATGCCCTGCGTCACGTGAGGCCACTTTCTTTCGGCCTTAACTGTGCACTCGGTCCAGATGAGCTAAGACAATATGTTGAAGAGATGTCTCGCATCTCTGAAGGCTTTGTTTCTGCTCACCCGAACGCCGGTCTACCGAATGCCTTTGGTGAATACGACCTCTCCCCAGAAGACATGGCTGAGCATATTGGTGAGTGGGCACGAAGCGGTTTCCTAAACCTAGTGGGTGGCTGTTGTGGTACCACGCCTGAGCATATTCGCCAAATGGCAAAGGCTGTTGAAGATGTGGCGCCTCGTCCACTTCCAGAACTGACGACGGCTTGTCGACTATCCGGTCTAGAGCCGCTAACTATCGAGAAAGAATCCCTATTTATCAACGTTGGTGAGCGTACTAACGTAACTGGTTCTGCTCGCTTTAAGCGTCTTATCAAAGAAGAACTGTATGATGAAGCGTTAGAGGTTGCTCGTCAGCAGGTTGAAAATGGCGCACAAATCATCGATATCAACATGGATGAAGGCATGCTTGATGCTGAAGCCTGTATGGTTCGATTCCTAAATCTTTGTGCTTCTGAACCAGAGATCTCCAAAGTACCTATCATGGTTGACTCTTCTAAGTGGGAAGTCATTGAAGCGGGTCTTAAGTGTATCCAAGGCAAAGGCATTGTTAACTCAATCTCGCTAAAAGAAGGCAAAGAGAAATTCGTTGAGCAAGCTAAGCTGATCCGCCGGTATGGCGCAGCGGTTATCGTGATGGCGTTTGACGAAGTGGGGCAGGCGGAAACTCGCGCGCGTAAGCTAGAAATCTGTACTAAGGCTTATCGTATTCTTGTTGATGAGGTTGGCTTCCCACCAGAAGACATCATCTTTGACCCGAATATCTTCGCGGTAGCGACAGGTATTGAAGAGCACAATAACTACGCCGTCGACTTTATTGAAGCGGTAGCAGATATCAAACGTGACCTACCACACGCAATGATCTCTGGTGGTGTCTCCAACGTTTCCTTCTCGTTCCGTGGTAACAACTATGTACGTGAAGCGATTCATGCCGTGTTCCTATACCACTGCTTTAAGAACGGTATGGACATGGGTATCGTTAACGCCGGTCAACTTGAGATCTACGACAACGTTCCTGACAAACTACGTGAAGCGGTAGAAGATGTAGTACTCAACCGTCGTGATGATGGTACCGAGCGACTGCTTGATATTGCGGCTGAATACGCTAACAAAGGCGTTGGTAAAGAAGATGATGCCAGTGCGCTAGAGTGGCGAACATGGCCAGTAGAGAAGCGTCTAGAGCATGCTCTCGTGAAAGGTATCACTGAGTTCATCGTTGAAGATACCGAAGAAGCGCGCGTCAATGCCTCAAAACCTCTCGAGGTAATTGAAGGCCCACTAATGGATGGCATGAACGTGGTCGGTGACCTGTTTGGTGAAGGTAAGATGTTCCTTCCTCAGGTAGTAAAATCGGCACGTGTTATGAAGCAGGCGGTAGCGCATCTAGAGCCTTATATCAACGCTTCTAAGCAGGCGGGTTCGACCAACGGTAAGATCCTACTTGCGACGGTTAAAGGTGACGTTCACGATATCGGTAAGAACATCGTTGGCGTGGTTTTGCAGTGTAACAACTACGAGATCATCGACCTTGGCGTCATGGTGCCTTGTGAGAAGATCCTCAAAGTTGCCAAAGAAGAAAACGTCGATATTATTGGCTTGTCAGGTCTAATCACTCCATCGCTAGATGAAATGGTTCACGTTGCCAAAGAGATGGAGCGTCAAGGCTTCGACCTTCCGTTACTGATTGGCGGCGCGACGACATCAAAAGCGCACACTGCGGTTAAGATTGAGCAGAACTACAGCGAGCCTGTGGTATACGTAAACAACGCGTCACGTGCGGTGGGTGTGTGTACTTCGCTACTCTCCAATCAACTAAAACCTGCGTTTGTCGAGAAGCTGGATATCGATTACGAACGCGTTCGTGACCAGCACAACCGCAAGAAGCCGCGCACTAAGCCAGTAACACTGGAAAAGGCGCGTGAAAATAAGGTCGACATCGACTGGGAAAACTACACGCCGCCAAAGCCGGCTAAGCCGGGCGTGCACGTATTTGAAAACTTCGATATTGCGACACTACGTAATTACATCGACTGGACACCATTCTTTATGACTTGGTCGCTGGTGGGCAAGTACCCAGCCATTCTAGAACATGAAGAAGTGGGAGAAGAGGCAAAGCGTTTGTACAAAGACGCTAACGACCTACTTGATCGCGTTGAACGTGAAGGGTTGCTAAAAGCTGCGGGCATGTGCGCACTTTTCCCTGCTGCTTCTGTGGATGACGATATCGAAGTCTACACAGATGAAACGCGCAGTGAAGTTCGCACTGTACTTCACAACCTTCGTCAGCAGACTGAGAAGCCAAAAGGCTTTAACTACTGTCTATCGGACTATATTGCGCCGAAGGAGAGTGGCAAGCAAGATTGGATTGGCGCCTTTGCGGTAACTGGTGGCATTGGTGAGCGTGAACTTGCCGATGAATACAAGGCGCAAGGTGATGACTACAATGCCATCATGATCCAAGCAGTAGCAGACCGATTGGCGGAAGCTTTTGCTGAGTGCTTGCACGAGAAGGTTCGTAAAGAGATCTGGGGTTATTCTGCGGATGAAGCGCTGTCGAATGACGACCTTATCCGTGAGAAATACCAAGGCATTCGCCCTGCACCGGGTTACCCAGCGTGTCCGGAGCACACAGAAAAAGGCTCGCTTTGGGAAATACTCAATGTAGAAGAAACCATTGGTATGTCGCTAACGACTAGCTATGCGATGTGGCCTGGGGCGTCGGTATCTGGCTTCTATTTCTCTCATCCGGATTCTCGCTACTTTGCGGTTGCTCAAATTCAGCAAGACCAAGTAGATAGCTACGCAGATCGTAAAGGTTGGAGCTTAGAAGAAGCTGAGAAGTGGCTTGGCCCTAACATTAACTAGTCTCGATATCTCAAATATCTGCAAGCAAATTAAAGCAAAACGGCACCTTTCGGTGCCGTTTGTTTATGTGTTCATAGTGTCTTGATAGCGGTATTGAGTTTGCTGATTAACTCTTGTTTTTCGCTTTTGGGAAAACCTTTACCATCTTGATGCGGTTCTCTTCTAGCTCAACAATTTCCATCTGATGCTCAGCAACTTGTACACTTAGGTGACTCTCAGGAATATCTTCTAAGTATTCTAAGATAAGGCCATTTAGCGTGCGCGGTCCGTCGGTCGGTAGCGTCCATTTTAGACCTTTGTTGATATCACGGATGTTGGCACTGCCTTCAATTAGGAAGCTGCCATCACCTTGCGGTGTGATTTCATCGGACAATGTTGGTGCCATGGATGTGGTGAACTCACCGACGATCTCTTCCAGAATGTCTTCAAGCGTCACTAGACCGTTAATATCGCCATATTCGTCAACAATGAGACCAATGCGTTCTTTGTTGCGCTGGAACTTGAGCATCTGCACGTTGAGTGGTGTCCCTTCCGGAATGAAGTACACCTCATCAGCACTGCGAAGTAGGGTTTCTTTAGTGAACTCGTTTTTCTCCAGCATCAAACGATACGACTCACGTAGCCTTATCATCCCTACCACTTCGTCGATTTGGTCACGATAAAGTACTACACGGCCATGAGGAGAGTGTGTTAACTGGCGAACTATCGATTTCCAGTCATCATTAATGTTGATGCCGGTGATCTCATTGCGCGGGATCATGATGTCATTCACGGTCACATGCTCAAGATCGAGGATCGAAATCAGCATATCTTGGTGACGACGAGGGATAAGCGAGCCCGCCTCATTTACCACGGTGCGCAGCTCTTCCGAGCTCAAATGGTCTTCATCGTTATGATCGACCCGAAGCCCAAGCAGGCGGATAAAGCCGTTAGTAATGAAGTTAACCAAGATAACCAGAGGCGAAAGCAGCTTCATCAGGATAGTGAGTACGATACTGCTCATAAACGACACTCGCTCTGGATAGAGAGCGGCAAGCGTTTTTGGTGTTACTTCCGCAAACACCAAGATGACCATGGTCAGTGCACCGGTTGCGATTGCGACACCTAAGTCACCAAATAGACGCAGGCCAAGTACCGTAGCGATTGCAGACGCCAATATATTAACTAGGTTATTTCCGATTAGGATCAGGCCGATGAGTCGGTCAGGGCGGCTCAGCAGTTTCTCAACGCGCTTTGCACCTTTGTGGCCTGTTTTAGATAAGTGTTTAAGTCTGTATCGGTTCAAAGACATCATCCCTGTCTCTGAACCCGAAAAATAGCCGGAAATTACAATTAGACCTGCAAGGATTGCAAATAAAATACCGGTCGAAATGTCGTCCAATGCCCTAGAATTCCTTTAGTAAATAGCTGGTTAATTTATGAACTACTTAATCCCTATTGTCAACGCGCCTTTAGTTGTAGTGCGTCTAAGGTCGACTTAGTTCAAGATGATCTCTCTTACAAAGCGGCTGCCAAAATAAGCGAGCGTGAGAAGTGTGGCGCCCGCGACAGCGAACCATGTGACTTTTTTGCCGCGCCAGCCTTTTTGATAGTGACCCCAAAGCAGCACAGAATAAACAATCCACGCCATGAAGGACAAAATGCCTTTATGCGCCTTACCTTGAGCAAACATATCTTGGACAAATACAAAACCTGTGATCAAGGTAGCGGTTAATAAGGCGGTACCGATCAAGATGATATTGAAAAGTTGTCTTTCCACCATCATTAATGGAGGAAGGTTAGGGTTGATCGTTAGCGCTTTCTTGTTTTTAAGCTTGTGATCAAGCCACGCCAGTTGCAGTGCATACAGTGCGCCAATAGACAGCGTTGAGTAAGAGAACAGTGCCAGTGAAATGTGAATCAACAGTTTCGGGTTGTGCTCGAGGTGCGTGATAAAGGCCGTCGGTACAAATGTAGCTGCGCTTAGGTTGATAGCCGCGAAGCTGTAGACCACAGGAAGCAAGAACCAAATACGAGTTTTCACCATCGCGACGCTCATAAATAGCGAGATTATGAAGCTAATCAGTGAAGCGACGTTAAGAATACTTAGGTTCTGGCCGGTGCCACTGAAGATTAAGTCGCTGAGCAATACTGCGTGAAACGTCAGCGCGAGAACAGCACTAACCAGAACAGTTTTCGTACGGATCCCGACCTGATTTACCAAGCCTGGGATGATTGTTGCGATGGCCAAGCCATAAAGTATGGCGGCCGCAATTGCGATTAAACTGTCCATTTTTCCTAAAAAATCGATTGCTTAGAGCACGAATTATACCCTGCATCGTCCTATTGGGCTACGTCAGATGTAAAAACTATTGACTCGTATTTGATCTTGTTAGATATGACTCTCACTGCTGGCTAAGGTATACTCACTGCAATTGATCGCCCAGTTTGAAGCGAAGAGAAAGAAATGTTTGAGAATTTAACGGATCGTCTATCCAAAACGCTGAAGAACATCAGCGGTAAAGGTCGTCTGACCGAAGACAACATCAAAGACACGCTACGCGAAGTTCGTATGGCGCTACTTGAGGCGGACGTCGCTCTGCCAGTTGTTCGTGAGTTTATCAAAGGTGTTAAAGAGCGCGCTGTTGGTGTTGAGGTGTCTAAATCACTCACGCCAGGTCAGGAGTTCATCAAGATTGTTCAAGCTGAGCTTGAGCAAGTCATGGGTGAATCGAATGAAGCGCTTGACCTTGCTGCGCAGCCGCCAGCTGTCATTCTTATGGCGGGTCTACAAGGTGCCGGTAAAACCACCAGTGTGGGCAAGCTCTCTAAGCTTCTAAACGAGCGCGAGAAAAAGAAAGTATTGGTTGTGTCTGCCGACGTTTACCGTCCAGCGGCAATCAAGCAGCTTGAAACGCTAGCTGGTGATGTGGGTGTGGACTTCTTCCCATCGACAGCCGATCAAAAGCCTATCGATATTGCTAATGCTGCAATCGAGCACGCTAAGAAGAAATTCTACGACGTACTGATTGTCGATACCGCAGGTCGCTTAGCGGTTGACCATGAAATGATGGATGAAATCCAGCAGCTTCATGCGGCAATCACCCCAGTTGAAACCTTGTTCGTGGTTGATGCCATGACAGGTCAAGATGCGGCGAACACAGCCAAAGCTTTTGGTGATGCACTGCCACTAACTGGCGTGGTTCTGACTAAGGTGGATGGTGATGCTCGTGGTGGTGCGGCACTGTCTGTTCGCCATATTACAGGCAAACCAATTAAGTTCTTGGGTGTAGGTGAGAAGACCGACGCACTAGAACCGTTCCACCCAGACCGCGTGGCTTCACGTATCCTGGGTATGGGTGACGTACTTTCTCTTATCGAAGACCTTCAGCGTAATGTCGATACTGAGAAAGCAGAAAAGATGGCGAAGAAGTTCAAGGAGAAGAAAGGTTTTGACCTTGAAGACTTCCGTGAGCAGCTTGGTCAGATGCAGAACATGGGCGGCATGATGGGCATGATGGACAAGCTTCCAGGCATGTCTAACCTTCCAGACAACGTCAAAGATAAAGTTGACGACAAGATGTTCAAGCAGATGGAAGCCATCATTAACTCGATGACAATGAAAGAGCGTCAGCGTCCTGAACTCATCAAAGGCTCTCGTAAAAAACGTATCGCGGCAGGTTCTGGTACTCAGGTACAAGATGTGAACCGTCTGCTTAAGCAATTCACCCAAATGCAGAAGATGATGAAGAAAATGCAGAAAGGTGGCATGCGCGGCATGATGCGTAATATGCAGGGTATGATGGGTGGCATGGGCGGTATGGGCGGCGGTGGTAATCCGTTTGGCCGATAGTCTTGCGATTCGCGCAGGGTAGCAGAGCGACTGAAAGCAACTCATTGATCTTTCAAACTGTTACCCAGCTCACATCTTCATCAGTGCCCGAAAACTGGTGAAAAAATAGCTAAACCCCTTGCAATGCCTCGGAATAAGAGTAAAATTCCGAGGCTTTATTTTGGCACGAGACCTCAGGTTGCTCATTAGAGAAACATTTCTGAGGTCATTTTTATTATTGAGAAAGCAAAGAGGACGATATGGTTACCATTCGTTTGGCACGTCACGGCGCTAAGAAGCGTCCATTCTATCAAATCGTAGTAGCGGACAGCCGCAATGCAGCAACTGGCCGTTTCATCGAGAAAGTGGGTTTCTTTAACCCTACTGCTACTGGTCAAGAAGAAGGTCTACGTCTAGACCTAGAGCGCGTTAACCACTGGGTTGGTCAAGGCGCAACAGTTTCTGACCGCGTTGCTAAGCTAGTTAAAGACGCTCAAAAAGCGGCTTAATTCTAGTTAAGTAAGCAGTATGTCGTCGATGAAAGGTAAAGACACAATGAGCAATCAAGACGAAAGAATTGTTGTAGGTAAATTTGGTTCTACTTACGGCATTCGCGGATGGCTTAAGGTGTTTACCTACACAGACAATCCTGAAAGTATTTTCGATTACAGCCCTTGGTATATTAACCAAAAGGGTGAATGGGTAGAGTACAAAGTCGAAAGTTGGAAGCGCCATAACAAAGGTATGGTGTGTAAACTAGAAGGTCTTGAGATTCGTGAAGAAGCTCACCTACTGACCAACTTTGAGATTGCAATCGACCCAGCTGTGCTACCAGAGCTGTCAGAAGATGAATTCTACTGGCGCGAATTGTTCGGAATGAAAGTAGTGACCACGAAAGGTTATGACCTCGGGGAAGTAACTGACATCATGGAAACTGGTTCGAACGATGTTTTGGTTGTGAAAGCAAATCTGAAAGATGCTTTTGGGCAAAAGGAACGGTTAGTACCGTACCTTGAAGAGCAAGTGATCAAGAATGTTGATCGCGAAGCTCAACGGATCGAAGTTGACTGGGATCCTGGATTCTAATTCATTTTTAGTAACTTAATAGAGCGAGAGAACAGATGTGGGTTGGCGTAATTAGCCTGTTTCCAGACATGTTCCGCAGCGTTACTGATTATGGAGTAACAGGTCAAGCGGTTAAAAAAGGTCTACTGTCGATTGAGACATGGAATCCTCGTGATTTCACTCACGACAAACATCGCACTGTCGATGATAGACCTTACGGTGGTGGTCCTGGCATGTTGATGATGGTTCAGCCATTGCGCGATGCCATTCACGCAGCCAAACAGGCATCACCGGGTAAGACGAAAGTCATTTACCTTTCTCCTCAAGGTCGTAAACTCGACCAAACTGGGGTAGAAGAACTAGCGAAAAACGACAACCTTGTGTTGATTTGTGGACGCTACGAAGGGGTAGATGAGCGCATCATCCAAACTGAAGTTGACGAAGAATGGTCAATCGGAGATTTTGTGATGACAGGTGGGGAAATCCCAGCCATGACGCTAATCGACTCAGTCTCACGGTTTGTTCCGGGAGTACTAGGCGATTTTGCTTCAGCAGAAGAAGATTCTTTTGCTAATGGCTTACTCGATTGTCCGCACTTTACGCGCCCTGAAGTGTTAGAAGATTTAGAGGTACCAAGTGTCCTCAAGTCTGGTAACCACAAGGATATTCGTCGCTGGCGACTAAAACAGTCGTTAGGCCGTACTTGGCTAAGAAGACCGGAGCTCCTGGAAAACCTAGCTCTGACTGACGAACAGGAACAATTACTTGCCGAGTTCATTAAAGAAACTCGAAATAACAGCAAGTAACCTATTTAATTTAGTATCAGTTTATTCTAGGAATTTAAGAACATGAGTAACATCATCAAGGCTCTTGAAGAAGAGCAAATGAAATCAGGCCTACCTAAATTTGCACCAGGTGACACTGTTGTAGTTCAGGTTAAAGTAAAAGAAGGTGACCGTGAGCGTCTACAGGCTTACGAAGGCGTTGTAATCGCTATCCGTAACCGTGGTCTTCACTCTGCTTTCACTGTTCGTAAGATCTCGAACGGCGAAGGTGTTGAGCGTACGTTCCAAACTCACTCTCCAATGGTTGATAGCATCGAAGTTAAACGCCGTGGTGCAGTACGTCGTGCCAAGTTGTACTACCTACGTGAGCGTTCTGGTAAGTCTGCTCGTATCAAAGAGAAACTTGCTAAGAAGTAATGCTATTTTACTAGCGTTCTCAAATATTAAGCGGAGTCCTTGGACTCCGCTTTTTTTGTGTTTGAAGTAAAGGAAGAACGTTAATGTTGTGTCTTTTATTGACTTGCACGTACTGGCCGTGCGCTTACGCAGGCAGGAATCTACTTAAGGCTTGGTGAACGCTTCAATAAGATCCCTGCCTACGCAGGGATGCCGATAATTTTGAGTTATTGTACTCACAACGTGTGTCATTCCTGCGCAGGCAGGAATCTATTTAAGGCTTGGTGAACGCTTCAATAAGATCCCTGCCTACGCAGGGATGCCGATAGTTTTGAGTTATTGTGCTCACAATGTACTGATGGTCACATAGGTAACACTTTAAACCGGCCACATAGGTAACACCCTATGTTGGCCGAATTACTTTTCCAACAACTTCATCTACAATCCCTAATCTCATTTCTCCAAATCGAAGCAACCAACATCGATTGTCGATATATTCCAAACTAACGTACTCACCTAATAGTCTTCTCGTGACGTAAATGGCTTGCCCGTTAAGTTTAATATAGCCGCCACATTTCACCTTTCTGACTTCATGTTCGCTAGGGTATTCCAGCGGAGGTAATTGATTGGGGAATGGTCGAGGAG
>NZ_JAKJST010000049.1:0-28056 GCF_050337275.1 Vibrio wakamikoensis
AACCATTCCCCAATCAATTACCTCCGCTGGAATACCCTAGCGAACATGAAGTCAGAAAGGTGAAATGTGGCGGCTATATTAAACTTAACGGGCAAGCCATTTACGTCACGAGAAGACTATTAGGTGAGTACGTTAGTTTGGAATATATCGACAATCGATGTTGGTTGCTTCGATTTGGAGAAATGAGATTAGGGATTGTAGATGAAGTTGTTGGAAAAGTAATTCGGCCAACATAGGGTGTTACCTATGTGGCCGGTTTAAAGTGTTACCTATGTGACCATCAGTACAAGCGCACCAAGCCTTAAGTAGATTCCTGTCTACACAGGAAGGACGGTGTTTTGGAGTTTGTCGTTCTCCCACATATCGGCACCTTCAAAGACCCAGTGTATCGTCACTCCTGCGCAGGCAGGGGGCTTCTTACAGCGAGCACCAAGCCTTAAGTAGATTCTTGTCTGCACAGGAATGACGGTGTTGGTGGTGTCCTAAAATAGTCGTCACCCCACTAGCCGTGCTAATTAACAGCAGGGATTTTTTGTCCCAAATCACGTCTTAAGCAATAAATACCCAAAAATCCATACGTTATGAAATTAGTCACAATATTTGTGCGGGTATAGGTTCACACTAGTCACTCAGCCATCATGTGGGAGTGCATTGTTTGGACAGAAGGATCCGAAAAATGACTTGGAAGACGAGTAGGCGGGAAACCGCCGACTCAATGTAACAGTGCTTGTTTCCAATCATTTAAGGAGCGTCTTATGTCTCAACATGAAATTAGAAATATTGCCTTTGTCGGTCAAACAGGAACTGGCAAAACCAGCTTAGTTGAACGTCTACTTTTTGAGTCCCACGCCATTAATAACCTAGGTCATGTTGAAGATGGTGACACGATCACCGATTTTGACGACCAGTCTATTCACTATCAGCACAGTGTTGAAGCAACCCCAGTCACTCTTTCGTGGCGCAACCATCAAATGAACTTCATCGATACTCCGGGACAGGTCGAGCTTCTCGGCCGCACGATGAGTATCTTTCCAGCGGTTGAAACCTCTGCTTTGGTGCTGGATGCAGGTAGTTCTATCAACCAAGTCTCCGAGCGCTTATTCCGATTCGCAAAAGATCAGAAAAAATGCCAGATGGTGATCATCAATAAGATCGATCAGCACCCCGACAAGCTTTTGGCATTACTTGAAGAAATTGAGCAGCGCTTCGGCGCACAATGTTTACCGATTAACTTACCGTCACAAAAGCCGGCGGAAGTCGTCGATTGCTACTTTGAGCCAAATCCTGAGCAAACCACGTTGTTTAGTGGCGTCGATGAAGCCCATGAGCTACTGGTCGATCAGGTTGTTGAAATGGATGAATCGTTGATGGAGCTCTATTTGGAGCAAGGCTCAGAACTAACACCAGAGCAGCTCCACGATCCGTTTGAAAAAGCGCTCCGAACCGGTCACGTGGTACCCGTTTGTTTTGTCTCCTCGGATACGGGTGCTGGCTGTGAGCTGTTGCTGCGCACTTTGGCAGAAATTATGCCAATGCCAGACGAAGGCAATCCACCGATGCTAGAGAAAAATGGTAAGCAAGTAGCGATTGATTGTGACAAACGTGACCATACTGTCGCGCACGTTTACAAGGTCAATGTGGATCCTTATATGGGCAAGCTTGCTTACGTGCGTGTTTTTCAGGGTGAAATTACCGCGGGCAGTCAGCTATTCGTTGGTGATAGCAGTAAAGCGTTTAAAGTTGGCCACCTATACAACTTACAAGGTAAGAAACGTCAAGAGATCACCACTGCTAAAGCGGGGGATCTGTGCGTATTGGTGAAAGTGGATGATCTTGCCTTTGATTCTGTGATCCATGATTCTCACGATGAAGACGGCGTGCAGTTCAAAACGCTAAACTTCCCTGAGTCGATGTACAGTCTGACGCTGACACCGAAAAAACGCGGTGATGAGCAGAAAATGTCTGACGTATTAGCCAAGATTGCCGCAGAAGATCCATCACTTAAGATAGAGCACCGTACACGCACTAATGAAACGGTACTTAGCGGTCAGGGTGAATTCCATCTCAAGATCGCGCTTGAAAAGATGCAAAAAGTCTTCAAGTTAGATGTAGAAACCAGTCAGCCAAGCGTTGAATACTTCGAGACCATTACTAAGCCTGCCGAAGCGCAATATCGTCATAAGAAACAGAGTGGCGGCGCTGGACAGTTTGGTGAGGTTCAACTGAAAGTAAGGCCGCTTGAGCGTGGCGCTGGCTTCCGATTTGTTAACAAAGTAGTTGGTGGCGCGATTCCAACCGCGTTAATCCCAGCAGTGGAAAAAGGCATAGTTCAGGCATTAGAAGAAGGGGCGATATCCGGCAATCCAATCAAAGACATAGAAGTGACGGTGTTCGATGGTAAGTATCATTCGGTTGACTCAAAAGAGATTGCGTTTGTCATTGCTGGCAAAAAAGCCTTCTTGCAGGCTGTCGAAGCAGCAGGCCCTATCGTATTGGAACCCATTGTCGACTTGTCTTTAGAAATTCCAACTCAACATGTCGGTGATGTTTCCGGCGATCTTTCTGCTAATCGAGGGCTCATCGTCGGAAGCGAACAAGGCACTTATGGCAGCACCATTTTGGTCGCTAAATCGCCAATTAATGAGTTGGCGGATTACTCCCGCAGGCTAAAAGCGTTAACGGGTGGAGAAGGGCGCTTTAGCATGACTCTGAGTCACTATGAGCCGGCACCGCCCATGATTCAAAACCGAGTGTGTGAGGAGCAAGAGTAAACAAGTCGGCTCCAACGGAAAACCGTTGGAGCCGATGTTTTAAGCCGACCTTTTTATGCAGAACACTTTAGCCAAAGACGTGTTAAGACTTACTCTTTTCCTGCTCAGAATCTGATGATGTCGAGTTCGCTGTTGGTGCTGGCTGCTGTTTTTCCATTTCTGAAATTTGCTTTTCTAGCTCTTTGATGCGGATTTCAGCTTCTAGCTCAGCCACGCGTTTTTCTGAGTCTGAACGCGTGTCTTTCTGTAGGCTTTCAGCCAAAATTTCTGTACGTTCAGTTTCACGCGCTTCTGCGGTATCTTTCATCGAGCCTGATACGCCGCCAGCAACTGCACCTGCGGTACCTGCCTTAACTGCCACCTCTGGACTACCCGTTAACACACCTGCAGTCACACCAATTAGGGCGCCGCCAATTGCGCCACGATTACGTGCTTCATTGCGGTTTGCTGTGTCTTCATTCGTGGCTTTGTTTGATGCACATCCTGTTGCGAATAGCGCCATCACAAGAGCTAAGGCTTTAAGAGTTTTCGATGTCAGCAGTTTTGATGAAAGCATAATATTACCTGTATTGTTACGCCTTTTCGTTGTAAGGCGTTGATTGGTGATTGCCTTGGATGACACTCACTATACCGACAGGTGATATATAGAACGATAAGGGAGACAATAAAGCTGATATTCAAGTTGCGAATATCAGCTTCAGCGTCATTTGAGACTAGAAATCGAATTAGTGTAGCGCTTCTTCGCTGTCTAACTGAAACGAAGGTAAACGCCATTTGAAGCGCAACGCTGCCATACGCAATGTGTAGCCAACCACCAATGTGATGACGGTGGTAGATAGCGTCGATAACCCGTACTCAAGCAGTGCCAAATATAGGCAGGCTGCGACGACAGAAATAGATGCATACAGCTCCTGATGAAGCACTAGTGGCGTTTGGCGACAGATCAAATCACGCAGTAGACCACCAAAAACGCCAGTGACGAGACCAGATACTACACAAATGAATGGGTGTAAGCCCATGCCAAGTCCAACATTGGTGCCGATAATGGTAAACACAACTAAACCAAGAGCATCGAGTCTTAGGAACACACCTTTAAATTTAATAATCCATTTTGCCAGTCCCGTTGTTAGGATCCCTGCAAAGCAAGTAATGGCCAAAAACTCAGGATGTTTTACCCAACCTAGCGGATAGTGACCAAGCAAGATATCACGAACTGTACCACCACCAATTGCAGTTGCACTGGCAACGAGCATGACACCAAACCAATCCATGTTGCGTCGGCCCGCACTGAGCGCGCCAGTCATCGCTTCTGCCGTGATGCCGATGATATATAAGACGGTGAGTAACATAACGCTAACACTCGAAAAATGAAGATGCGATAGTGTAGTGATTTGTGTCAATATTGACGAATGAAATGATTTGTCACGCAAACGTTTTTCGGATTACTTAAACTAATCTTTTTTTAGGGTGAGTCACGGTTTTCGCAACAAAGATATAGCCGCTCAGTTGGCTTTGTACAGTTTGCCCTTTACGTCGCCTGCGATTGAATACACAATAACGCCAATTATTATAGCTACGCTACTGTTATGCACCACGAGTACCAAGATCTTATTACTGTTTTCAATCACACCTTTTTCGATGATTATCGCACCAAGCTTGAGTTAGGTGGTGATGAGCCAATCTACCTTCCAGCTGATGATAAGGTCGACTATCATCGTATTGTTTTCGCAAGAGGGTTCTATGCCTCCGCATTACATGAGATTGCTCATTGGTGTGTCGCTGGCCCTGAGAGAAGGTTGTTGGAAGACTTTGGTTATTGGTATCAACCAGACGGTCGGACGGCAGAGGTACAAGCTGAGTTCGAGAAAGTAGAGATCCGTCCTCAAGCCTATGAGTGGATCCTTGCGGCCAGTGCTGGATTCCCGTTTTCAGTCAGTTGCGACAACCTAAGTGGCGACTTTGAACCGGATCGTCTTGGATTTATGGGGAAGGTTCATGCCGAGGTTGCCTCTATCCTCGAAAAGGGTATTCCACCTCGCGTAAAACAGCTGTCAGATGCATTGCGCAGCTTTTATCAAACCCCTGAATTGACTCATAACACCTTTGTGGTGCGTTAGCGCATAGCCTCCATCATCGAATTACTATTAAAGAGCCTCAACATGATTATTGAATACGAAGAAAAACTGTTAGAAACCATTGATTCACGAATCACTCAAGCTTCCGATGATGAGCTATTTGCCGGTGGTTACTTGCGTGGTCACATTTCACTGTCTGCCGCATCGTGTGAAGAAGATGGTGTTGTTGATATTGGTGAATTTAAAACTCGAATCCAAGCAAGCCTAGATGAGGCCAAGTCAGAGCTGAGCCCAGCGGACCGCGTTATCGTCAATGACTTGTGGACAGAGCTACAAGCCGTTATTTAATACGGCAAGCCTAGCAACGAAGACGTAGGCAAAATGTACTTGTTCAAATAATTCGATGAACTAGATAGGATTTTCTCTCTTGCTGGATCAAGCAGATAGGTTAACCTTTAATCAAACATTACGTGAGACTAAAGGGAATCGACTATGAAAGTTATCGCATTTGGCGCAAGCACTAGCAGTACTTCTATTAATAAAGCTCTAGCAACTTACAGCGCCAATTTAATTGAAGGCGCTGACGTCGAGGTGCTTGACCTTACTCAGTTTGATGTTCCACTATTTTCGGAAGACAAAGAGAAAGAAATCGGTCAGGCAGAGGGGGCAAAAACGTTTCTTGATGCGATTGCAACCGCGGATGCATTAGTCATTTCTTTTGCTGAGCACAACGGTCACCATCCAGCAGCGTATAAGAACTTGTTTGATTGGGCGACACGTATCGAACGCGAAGTATTTAAGGGCATTCCTGCAGTCTACCTCGCTACTTCACCAGGACCTGGAGGCGCTGCAAACGTGCTTGCGGCGGCAACCAACTCCGCGCCTTATTTTGGCGGCAATGTCAAAGCGAGTGTCTCTGTTCCGAGCTTTTACGATAATTTTGACCTTGAATCGGGTCAGCTCACCAACGCTGAGTTGATTGACAAAGTTCAATCGGCCATTGAGCAGCTCTGATCTCACTTTTGTATCGTAACTATTTTTATATGAAGGCGCCTATTTATGGCGCCTTTTCTAATTCCGCTTTTTTATTTACGAAATGGGGTCATCCATTTCTCAAATTCATACTCGTTTCTCAAATTAATACATAGCTATATTGGCATTGATGATGCCAAAGAGTAATCTTAGCCACAGCTACATAAGTAAAAAATAAAAAGGATAAGGGAACACTATGCTTCAGCTTGCAATTATCGGCACAAACTGGATTAGCGAGAAGTTTGCTCGCGCGGCACTGCAAACCGAACAGTTTGTGATTCGAGGGGTTTATTCACGTGCGCTTGATAAAGCGCGTGCATTCGGCGAACCGCTTGGCGCTACTCTATTTATTGACTCATTAGAGGAACTTGCGGCGTCAAAAGAGATTGATGCGGTTTACATTGCTTCACCAAACAGCCTTCACAGTGCTCAAGCAATACAAATGATGCAAGCGGGGAAGCATGTCATTTGCGAAAAGCCAATGGCATCCAACTTAGCGCAAGTAGAGTCGATGCTTGAAGTGGCTAAAGCCAACAACGTGGTGTTGATGGAGGCTTTCAAAACGGCTTATTTACCTAATTTTATTGAAGCTAAAAAAGCGCTAGCGAACCTAGGAAGATTGCACAAGGCTCATTTGACCTACTGTCAGTACTCGTCTCGCTATCAAAAGTATCTTGATGGTGAAAACCCGAATACCTTTAACCCTGAATTTTCCAATGGCTCAATCATGGATATTGGTTTCTACTCCGTGGCGGCTGCAGTGGAGTTGTTTGGTGCACCGACTCAGATTCAAGCAAGTGCTCATTTGTTGGAGTCAGGGGTTGATGCTCATGGTAGCGTTTTGCTTCGTTACCCTGAGTTTGATGTGACGTTAAGCCATTCGAAGGTAAGTAATAGCTACTCAACAAGTGAAATCCAAGGGGAAGAGGGTAGCCTGATACTTGCTGACTTCTCTGAGTGTTTAGGCTTTGATTTGTATGCTCGAAGTTGTGGGCGTACTCATTTTGAAACTGAACAAGTTGAGAACAGCATGATGTATGAAGCGAAGGCCTTTGCATCGATGATTTTGAAAGGAGAAATGGATGAACACGCGACTCAGCGCTCGCTGACAATTGCCCATATCATTACTGAAGTTCGCCGTCAGACTGGCATTGTGTTTCCGGCAGATGTTAACTCTCAATAGATAATTTACAGTTAAACACAATGAAAGCGTCGGACAGTTGGCAGTGACACCGACGCTTTACCTAGACTATGTATTTAAATTTAAGCTTTTTGCTGTCCTGAGTCAGAGTCGCGAGCCACCCCGCGATCTATCAGCTTAGACTTACCAAGACCAATAAACACCATTACGGTTGCCACTGCGATACAGACAGCACCAACGCCGACCTGCCCTTGGAAATCGCCCGTCGCCGTTGCTGCCTGCGCAACGATTGGACCTGCCGCTAGACCGACTGTACCGATCTCTGGGCCGTATGAGCTAAAGTAACCTGACTTATCTGTGGTCGCTAGTGCTGTGTAGTAGCGAGCGTACATCATGTTCCAAAGCATAATGTAAAATGCAGAGAAGCCAAGGAATGATGTGGTGTCGTTGGTGCTTGCCATACCAAAACAGACCGCCGCGTTAATCACACTAAGAGAAACAATGATGGTGGTATGGCTATATTTCTTGTCGACAACCGCAGTCAGAATGCCACCGATCACGGCCATCACTGAACCTACCGCCAACACCAAACCGACATCTTCAGTAGACGCTTGCATGTCTGCACCAATGATCTCGATATACGGATAAATGATACCAAGGCTTAAGCTGTAAACCAGGAATGCGCCACCAACCCAAATCATAGGGACAACGTATTTCTTTTTGTCGACGCTATCGCCGTGTACAGAAGAGAGTTCTTTGTCCTTGTCAACACGGCCATTATCAGGGTAGAACCAGAAAGCGACCAAGCATAACGCAGAGGCAAACATAAAGAATTGGTAGAGGGCGTTGAGACCGAATTCTGCCATGAGCTCTGGGATCAAAATGAACCAAGTGATTAGCCAAACATTGAGGGCGGCAATCATGTAACCAAAGTTACGACCTGGGTGCTTAGTCACACTCATTCCCACCAGACCTAATGAATAGCCGATGCCTTGGCCGCTACCAGCAATCAAACGACTGGTGATAAAGCTATCGAAGTCCTGCGCAGTCATACTCATGTAGTTACCCGCAATCAGTGCGATAGCGGCAATGTAACCAATGTAACGCCAGTTAACACGGCGAATCAGAAGTAGCGAAAAAAGTAGAGAAGAGAGGGCTGTGGCAAGAAGTTCGTACATCGCGATGCTTTCAATTTGCGCATCATCGAGTGCCATAGCTTCTGCAGCGCCGCCAAGCATAAAGGGTAAAAAGTTAAACGCGTTAGGCGCAAACATCACCAGCATCATAGCTGCGATGATAAGCGCTTTTGAATCAATCGTCCGTTTTGGGCTAATAAAAGTGTTTAGCATATTGAGCTCCTATCCATCCTTGAACAGTTTGTTATAGACATGTTAATAGTGAGCGTTAATTAGCAATTGATGTAGTACCCAATTGGGTTACAGAGATGTTAATGGATGTAATTATTGTGTTTCATATCAGGTTCGGGTCTCTGTGAGGACACAAAGACCCGGTAGGAGAGGTAAGGCGAGGACGGATTAACCTAGAATATAGTCGGCGTATTTACTGCGCAGATCTTTCTTGCTCAATTTGCCAGTAGCGGTGTGGGGGAGCTCTTTAATAAACTCAACCGCATCCGGGATGCAGAACTTAGCCACTTTACCGTCAAAATGGTCAAGCAGCGCTTCGGCAGAGATTTCTACATCGTGGGTAACGGCTATCAGTAGCGGTCTTTCTCCCCATTTTTTATGAGGAACACCGATGACCGCCGCCTCTTTGATATCAGGGTGGCCGACGGCTATGTTTTCAAGCTCAATCGAGCTAATCCATTCACCACCGGACTTTATCACATCTTTAGAACGGTCTGTGATCAACATATAGCCATGGGGATCCACGCTGGCGACATCACCCGTGTCAAAATAGCCATTGTCGTCAACGGACTCGCCTTGCTTATAGTAACCAGAAGCAATCCAAGGTCCCCTTACTTTGACTGCACCAAATTGATGGCCATCCCATTCCACTTCTTGACCCTGCCAATCTTCGATCCGCATATCGACACCAAATACAATACGCCCTTGCTTGAGCTTATAGTTCATCTGCTCTTTTTCTGACTGCTGCTTGAGGCTCGGTTTTAGTTTATTAAAAGTGCCAAGTGGACTCATCTCAGTCATCCCCCAGGCGTGGTGAACCGAGACATTGAACAGCTCATCAAATTCATTGATTAGTAGCTCTGGACATGCCGAGCCACCAACTACGATGCGATCCAGTGTCGGTACTTGAATGTCATTGTTTTTAAGATGCTCGAGTAGCATCAGCCACACGACAGGTACCCCTGCGGTCATCGTGACACCCTCGCTATTGATGAGGTCGCTTAACACTACGCCATCGGCCATCTTAGGTCCCGGCATCACGAGCTTGGTGCCGGTCATAGGTGCGCTGTAAGCAAGCCCCCATCCGTTTACATGAAACATGGGCACAATTGGCATAACGGTTTGGTCGATAGAAAGCGAAAATGCATCCGGTAGTGCGCTACCTAGTGAATGGAGCACGGTAGAACGATGTGAATACAACACACCTTTCGGGTGTCCGGTCGTACCCGAGGTATAGCATAGGGAGCTCGCATCATCTTCGGCCAGTTCTGGCCAGTCGAACTCATCGCTTTGATCGTCAATCAAGGATTCATAATCGGTTAGATTGGCAATGTTGACATCGGGTAGGTGCGCCTTATCACAAAGGGCAACATAGTGACGAACTGATGGGAAATTGTGCTGCAGCTTTTCAATGAGCGGCGCAAAAACCGGATCGAAAAACACGACGGTATCTTCGGCGTGATTGACGATGTATTCGATTTGCTCTGGAAATAAGCGCGGGTTGACCGTGTGCAGTACGGCACCCGAACAAGAGATGGCGTAGTACAGCTCAAGATGACGATAATCGTTCCAGGCAAACGTAGCGATGCGCTGCCCTTTTTCTAGACCAAGTGACTGCAGCGCATTGGCAAGCTGGCGAGTTCTTTTAAATGCGTCGTTAAGGGTATATTTGTGGCGAGGATTGTCATAAGTCACCGAGACAACTTCAGTATCACCGTTCACTTTATCCGCATGACGCATGATTTCAGTAATGGTGAGAGGGACATTCATCATTTGACCTTTCATTATGCAACTCCGTTTGTTATTGGAATGTGAATAGTATGTGATCGCATTGGCTTTGGGTATGTACCCCAATAGAGTTACGAGTTGAGTTGTGAAGTCACATAAGTGTCAGGCTCTGCAGTAGAAACTTTGACACAGCTCCTTAAAAGCGGGGTAATTTACTTTTTATCATTCAATATATTTGTCACGATGGAAGATATAATTTACTCATCGATGCGCTTTGATTGCAGAAGCGACCATTGCAGAATCGCATCCCATTGTACAAACGAATAGTTCTAACGGTGAAAACCGCGAAGAGCGGAACGTTGGGTCTGTACTGAGTTGAGCAAGCATCGAGAATCATGGTAATTGAATAGGCATGTGAAGTTAAGATAAGGAGTGTCTATGTCTCAACCTACGACAATGACGGAACAAGCAGGTGCATGGAGTGAGTTCAACCGACACTATCCACGATTAATTGCCGCTATTGGAGATGCAACATTTCTACAGCGACTGTCTGAGCTTACAACTGCGATTGTTGGTTATGACAGTTTAGTCGTGATGAGCTTTGGTGGAGAAAACGCACCTGTTTTGCTTTACAACGATACGAGTTTTTTCGAAGACCAAGCTATCGACAAAGAGTTTATGAGCGCTTTGGTGCTGGATCCGTTCTATCAGTTGATCCGCCGCGGAGTAAAAGAAGGAGTCTATCGTCTCGATGATATTGCTCCAGATGAATTCTACAGTAGCGATTACTACCACCAAATATATAAACAAACAGGGTTGCAAAAAGAAGTGGGAGTCATCACCAGTTGTGGTGATAATTTGCGTTTAGTGCTTTCACTTGGACTGCGCAATAAGGCGAGCGTAGATGTCGATGAAGTGGAAGTCGTGAATACTTTTTATGAGCTGATCAGTGTCGCGATTTGCAAGCACTTTCAGGTAGGCCATCCAGAACAACGTACTATTGGTCATCAGTTGAATGATATTTTCAGTAACTTTGGCAAAGACTTCCTTAGTGAACGTGAATGTCAGGTGACCCAATTAGTATTGCAAGGTTACTCTACTAAGGCGATTGCGCCTTTGTTAGAAGTCTCGACAGAAACTGTGAAGGTATATCGCAAGCGAATCCACAATAAGTTAAAAATATCTTCCCAATCAGAGCTGTTCTCTCTGTTCTTAGAAGCGGCATCTACGGTGCCTGCTGACAGCAATATTGACCCGCTAACCCTGTATTTTGGTGGCAAGAGCGTGCACTGATCACCTTTTATCCCCTATTAGGGTTATTGGGTGGAGTGTTAAAAATATTTAACATAGTAACGGTTGGAACCAGTAAGCGCGACAAAGTAGCGTCTGCTAGTGACACATCTCCTTATCTGAGCGCACGCTTGAGCCGCGTAGCGCCGTCAGTTTACCCGATCTCTTGGTAGTCAGAGGTCGGGTTTTTTTTGTGATCTTAATCCGAGGTTGCACGGAAGTAGCCCGAATGTATGTGATTGCAATCACATTTGGTTTTTTTTAGGTGTTTGATAATTCTGAGTGATAGGTAAAATGAAAACGAATTGTTAAATGGTGTGGTGGGATTTTAGTCAAACATGCTGTTTAGTGGTTAAAAATTAGAATTATCGAGATTTATCGCTGGTGTTAAATTGTCCACTAGTGATATCAGTCAGTAACTTCACCACTTGGTGGAGTTTTTATCTATTATTTATCTCTCCTAGGAGAATTATGCCATTTTCGCTACAAAAATATGGCAAATTGCTTTGAAGATTGGTAATGTGAACCGCAATCTTCGTAAGGATTTAGAATTTTATGCTCAAATATTGAGCTAAATAGTTCTAAAATGCTGACCGTTCTAGCAATTCTTCGAAGAAGTCATGGATGCAAAAATAAAACTTGGAGTTTAATACATGTATAAGAATAAGATCACGCGAGCGATACTTGTGAGTGCAGGTATGTCGCTAGCGCTAGTAGGTTGTGGCGATAAGCCAGAGGAAAAGCAAACTCAACAACCTGCACCGGCTGCAGTGGAAAATACATCAGAAGTTAAATTGGCAGATGTTCAGGAACTCGTTCGTGGTAACGGTACTGAAGTCGCGTCGATTGACCCGCATAAAACTGAAGGTGTTCCAGAGTCTCACGTAATTCGTGATCTACTAGAAGGCCTTGTAAACCAAGACGCAGATGGTAACACCACTCCAGGTGTTGCAGAGTCTTGGGAAACGACAGACAACACTAAGTTCACTTTCCACCTTCGCAAAGACGCAAAATGGTCTAACGGCGACCCAGTAACTGCTCAAGATTTCGTATACAGTTTCAAGCGTGCAGTTGATCCAAACACAGCTTCTCCATACTCGTGGTACCTAGAAATGACGACGATGGAAAATGCTGCGGATATCATCGCTGGTAAGAAAGACAAAGACACACTAGGTGTGACTGCGACTGACGACCACACTCTTGTTGTACAACTAGAGCAAGCGGTTCCTTACTTCGTTAAGATGATGGGTCACACAACGGTTAAGCCAGTACACCAAGCGACTGTTGAGAAGTTTGGCGACCAGTGGACTAAACCAGAAAACTTTGTTGGTAACGGTGCATTCGTTCTAGACAACTGGGTGGTAAACGAGCGTATTGAGCTCAAGCCAAACACTCAGTACTGGGATAACGCAAACACTAAGCTAACGAAAGTAACGTTCCTACCGATCGAAAACCAAGTAGCGGAAATGAACCGTTTCCTATCTGGTGAAATTCAGATCACAAACGAACTGCCTATCGAGCACTTCAAACGTCTACAGAAAGAGCACCCAGAGTCGGTTAACGTGAAAGGTAACCTGTGTTCTTACTACTACGGTTTCAACAACCAAAAAGCACCGTTCGACGATGTTCGCGTTCGTAAAGCACTGTCTTACACTATCGACCGTGACGTCGTTGCTAACGCAATCATGGGTCAAGGTCAGAAGCCAGCTTACTTCCTAACGCCAGAAATCACAGCGGGCTTCAACCCAGCACTTCCAGCGTACGGCAACATGACTCAGGAAGAGCGTATTGCTGAAGCGAAGAAGCTTCTTGCTGAAGCAGGCTTCGATGAGAACAATCCTCTAAACTTCACACTGCTATACAACACGTCTGAAAACCACAAGAAAGTAGCCACTGCTGTTCAATCTATGTGGAAGAAAGACCTAGGTGTTAACGTTACGCTTGAAAACCAAGAGTGGAAAACGTACCTAGATACTCGCCGCCAAGGTGACTTCGACGTGACTCGTGCTGGTTGGTGTGGTGACTACAACGAAGCTTCAAGCTTCCTGTCACTAATGCAATCTAACAACAGCTCTAACGATCCTAAGTACCACAGTGAAGAGTATGACGCAGTAATGGCTAAAGCAATGGCTGCAACTAGCGACGAAGAGCGCGAAGCGCTATACATCGAAGCTGAAAAACTGCTAGCGCGCGATATGCCAATCGCACCTATCTATCAGTACGTTACATCTCGCTTGGTCTCACCGAAAGTTGGTGGCTACGCGGTAAACAACGCTGAAGATAAGCTGTTCTCTAAAGATATGTACATCGTAGAGTAATTGCTTCTCAAGTAATTCAATAGAGTAGTTCCTACTCACATAAAACTATAACTATGAAGGCACTGCATGTGGAAACACATGCAGCGTCTATTGCTATTTTTAATTGTCACAGACTGGATGGATGAGTTTATGTTTAAATTCATTATGAAACGGATTTTTGAAGCAATACCAACACTACTGGTATTGATCACCGTATCTTTTTTCCTGATGCGCTTCGCACCAGGTAACCCTTTTTCAAGTGAGCGTCCACTGCCTCCAGAGGTAATGGCGAACATCAACGCAAAATACGGCCTAGATAAGCCGGTGTTTGAGCAATACACCACTTACCTAACCAACATTTTGCAAGGCGACTTTGGTCCTTCGTTCAAGTATAAAGACTTCTCGGTAAATGAACTGGTCTCTAATGCATTACCAGTGTCAGCAAAAGTCGGTTTCTTAGCGTTCATCTTTACCGTCATTATGGGGGTAACGGTAGGAACCATAGCCGCACTGCGGCAAAACAGTTGGCTCGATTATGGGGTGATGGCCACCGCCATGCTCGGGGTTGTTATGCCCTCATTCGTACTCGCGCCGGTACTGATATATATCTTCTCAATTAACCTTGGTTGGCTGCCTGCTGGTGGTTGGAATGACGGCTCATTTCAATACATGGCGCTACCGATCATCGGTATGTCTCTGCTCTACGTGGCAACGTTTGCTCGTATCACCCGTGGCAGCATGATCGAAACGCTCAACAGTAACTTCATTCGTACCGCTCGTGCGAAAGGTTTGAGCTACCGTTACATCATTCTGAAGCACGCGCTTAAGCCAGCTCTACTGCCAGTGGTATCGTACATGGGACCTGCTTTCGTCGGTATCATCACAGGTTCGGTCGTTATCGAGACCATCTTTGGTCTACCAGGTATCGGTAAGCTGTTCGTAAACGCAGCATTTAACCGTGACTATTCGTTAGTAATGGGTATCACCATTTTGATTGGTTTCCTATTCATTCTGTTCAACGCAGTCGTGGACATCTTGCTTGCCATGATTGACCCGAAAATTCGTTACTAAAGGAGCTAAGTAATGATACTAACGAAGAAAGAAAACTTAGAAGCAGTAGAAAAGTTTTCAGAAAATCTAGAGGTAGAGGGTCGCAGTCTTTGGCAAGATGCACGCATTCGATTCATGCGTAACAAAGCCGCGATGGTCAGCTTGTTTATCCTTGCCTTAATGACGCTTGCGGTTGTCTTCCTACCTATGCTTGCTGAGCATGCATTTGACGATACAAACTGGTCTGCGATGCACTCTGCGCCAAGTGCGGCGCACTGGTTTGGCACCGATGCACTGGGGCGTGACTTGTATGTTCGTACTCTAGTAGGCGGTCGTATCTCGTTGATGGTTGGTGTACTAGGTGCGCTAGTAGCGGTAGTGATTGGTACTCTTTACGGTGCAGCTTCAGGCTTTATCGGTGGTCGTGTTGACCGCATCATGATGCGTATTCTAGAAATCCTGTACGCAGTACCATTTATGTTCCTAGTTATCGTACTAGTGACATTCTTTGGTCGTAATATTGTGCTTATTTTTGTGGCAATCGGTGCGATTGCTTGGCTAGACATGGCGCGTATCGTACGTGGTCAGACGCTCAGCCTACGCAGCAAAGAGTTTATCGAAGCGGCGCACGTCTGTGGTGTGAGTAAGTGGAAAATCATTACTCGTCACATTGTTCCAAACGTACTTGGTATCGTAGCGGTATACTCAACGCTACTTATCCCTAGCATGATTCTGACCGAATCATTCCTTTCATTCCTTGGTCTAGGCGTTCAAGAGCCAATGACTAGTTGGGGCGCACTACTACAAGAAGGTGCAAACACAATGGAAGTTGCTATTTGGCAGCTAACATTCCCTGCAGCATTTATGGTAATAACCCTGTTCTGCTTTAACTATGTGGGCGACGGTCTTCGTGACGCGTTGGATCCAAAAGACAGATAATAAAGACTAAGGAAGTAATATGAGCTTATTAGATGTAAAAGATCTGCGTGTCGAATTTACCACGCAGGACGGTATTGTTACCGCGGTTAACGACCTCAACTTCTCACTGAACCAAGGCGAAACGCTCGGTATCGTAGGTGAGTCAGGTTCGGGTAAATCTCAGACTGTATTCTCTATCATGGGTCTGCTTGCGAAAAACGGCATCATCTCTGGTAGTGCTAAGTTTGAAGGCAAAGAGATCCTTAACCTGCCTGAGAAAGAGCTAAACAAGGTTCGTGCAGAACAAATCGCGATGATCTTCCAAGATCCAATGACCTCGCTAAACCCTTACATGAAGGTGAGCGACCAGTTGATGGAAGTACTCATGCTTCACAAAGGCATGGGCAAAGCAGAAGCATTCGAAGAGTCAGTTCGCATGCTTGAAGCCGTTAAGATCCCTGAAGCGCGTAAGCGTATCACCATGTATCCGCATGAGTTTTCAGGCGGTATGCGTCAGCGTGTAATGATTGCAATGGCGCTACTATGTCGTCCAAAGCTTTTGATTGCCGATGAGCCAACAACGGCACTTGATGTAACCGTTCAAGCACAGATCATGGATCTTCTGAACGAGCTTAAATCAGAATTGAATACCGCAATCATCATGATCACCCACGACCTGGGTGTGGTTGCAGGTTCTTGTGACAAAGTACTAGTGATGTATGCGGGTCGTACTATGGAGTACGGCACAGTAGATGAAATCTTCTACAACCCAAGTCACCCATACGCAGAAGGTCTACTAAAAGCGATCCCTCGTTTGGATACTGAAGGTGAAATTCTACCAACGATTCCAGGCAACCCACCTAACTTGCTGCGCCTACCACCTGGCTGTCCTTACCAAGAGCGTTGTCACCGTGCAACACCTCAGTGTAGCGTAGAAGCACCAAAGCTAGAGAACTTTGGTCAAGGTCGTCAACGTGCGTGTTTTTCTGATTGGGAGGCTTGGGCCAAATGAATGCAATGACAAATAACAAAGAACTACTTCTAGACGTTAAAGAGCTTAAAGTTCACTTTAGCATTGCTTCCAAGTCTGCATGGCCTTGGAGCAAACCTGCCAACCTTAAAGCGGTAGACGGCGTGAATGTTCGTTTATACGAAGGCGAAACGCTAGGCGTAGTAGGCGAATCTGGTTGTGGTAAATCGACATTTGCGCGTGCCATCATCGGTCTAGTTGAAGCAACAGACGGTGAAGTGATGTGGCTTGGTCAAGACCTGACTAAGATGCGTGAAGTTGAGCGTCGTAATACGCGTAAAGAGATCCAAATGATATTCCAAGATCCTTTGGCATCGCTTAACCCGCGTATGACTGTCGGTGACATCATCGCTGAACCGCTAGAAACCTTCTATCCAGAGCTTTCTAAAGAAGAGGTCAAAGACCGTGTTCGTGAAATGATGACTAAGGTAGGCCTACTACCAAACGTTATTAACCGTTACCCACACGAGTTCTCTGGTGGTCAGTGTCAGCGTATCGGTATCGCTCGTGCGCTTATTCTAAAACCTAAGATGATCATCTGTGACGAGCCTGTATCGGCACTGGATGTATCGATCCAGGCTCAGGTAGTTAACCTTCTCAAAGAGCTACAAAAAGAGTTAGGTTTGAGTTTAGTTTTCATTGCCCACGATTTGTCGGTAGTAAAACACATTTCTGATCGCGTATTGGTGATGTACCTAGGCAACGCTGTAGAGTTAGGTGAATCTGAAGCACTGTTTGCAGATCCTAAGCACCCATACACGCGTGCGCTGATGTCAGCAGTACCTATACCTGATCCTAAGCTAGAGCGCTCTAAGACGATTCAAATGCTGGAAGGCGATCTACCTTCACCAATTAACCCACCATCGGGTTGTGTGTTCCGCACGCGCTGTCCACAAGCGACAGAGCAGTGCGCACAACAAAAACCAACAATACAGGGAACGGACGTACACGCAGTGTCGTGCCTAAACGTAACTGTTTAGAGTATCCCAGTAATGTAATAGCAAGGAAAAGCCTTAATCATTTGTGTGTGAGTGGTTAGGGCAGCTATTTTCAGCCTGTGACGGGCCTAAGCGCGACGAGATGTTTGGTCGCGCTTTTTTTGTATCTGAAATCCGGAAACCATTTCCTATATCACTAGTTATTCAAAGAATTTGAACGACATAGTTAAACCCTTCCTATCAAGTTCCAACTTGCTTCGCTCTATACTTTGAATCATCAAATGATAAAGAGGAACAGAGTCATGGGGAAATTAGTAGAAGGTGTTTGGCACGATGTTTGGTATGACACCAAAGCCTCTGGTGGTAAATTTGTCCGTGAAGACGCTGGTTTTCGCAACTGGGTTGAGAATCGAGCGGATGCTGAGTTTCAACCTGAATCTGGCCGTTATCATCTTTATGTGTCGTTAGCGTGTCCTTGGGCACATAGAACTCTGATATTCCGTTCACTTAAGGGGCTTGAGCCGCATATTGATGTCACTGTCGTTTGCCCCGATATGCTATCAGAAGGCTGGGCGTTTGGTCTTCCAGAGCCTCTGTTTGGATTCACCAAAATGCACCAGGTGTATACTCAAGCGAAGCCTGATTATACTGGTAGAGTTACTGTGCCTGTATTATGGGATAAGAAAACCAACACCATAGTAAGCAACGAATCTTCTGAAATTATTCGAATGTTTAACTCCGCGTTCAACGAATTAACCGGAAATCATGACGACTACTATCCAGAATCACTGCGTGCTGGCATTGATCACTGGAACGAGTTTGTCTATCCCAACATCAACAATGGCGTGTATCGCTGCGGTTTTGCCACCTCTCAAGATGCTTATGAAGAAGCATTCCATAGCTTGTTTGATGCTCTAGATAAGATTGAAGAGCACCTAGCAACGTCGCGTTATCTCGTCGGTGATCGATTAACCGAGGCCGATTGGCGCTTGTTTACTACCTTGGTTCGCTTTGACGCTGTATATGTTGGTCACTTCAAATGTAATAAAAAACGCATTGCGGATTACTCGAACATTCAAGGCTATCTAAAAGAGTTGTATCAAGTCGAAGGGGTGAGTGCAACAACCGATATGTATCATATCAAGCGTCATTATTACTTTAGTCACACGGGAATTAACCCAACGCAAGTAGTGCCGCTTGGGCCTGAATTGGATCTCGATTCACCACACGGGCGTGAATCCATAGGTGGATAGAGTCGTTGTTGGGATGTTTGAGTTATTTACTATTTACTGTAGTTGAATTAGCCAACAGCAGAAACGAAAAAACCGACTCAAGCGAGTCGGTTTTTCTTTTGTATGGTGGGGGGGGACGGATTCGAACCATCGAAGGCAGTGCCGGCAGATTTACAGTCTGCTCCCTTTGGCCACTCGGGAACCCCCCCAGGGGTTTTATACTTGGTCGATGTTTTCCCAACGCGTCGATTCAAGTTGGYTAGCTGAYATCRTCAACTAACAAAATRTGGTGGGGGGGGACGGATTCGAACCATCGAAGGCAGTGCCGGCAGATTTACAGTCTGCTCCCTTTGGCCACTCGGGAACCCCCCCAGGGTTTTATACTTGTTTGATGTTTTCCCAACACATCCCTCAAGTTCGGAGCGCATCATAACAAACTGCGTATGACTGTAAACTCTTTTTTGCTGATTTTGAACTGAATGGTGCCTTTTTGGGCAGAGACGGCTAAAAAGCGTGTTTTTAGTCATTATTATTTAAACAGCAGGGAGTTATAGTGGTTCTACGCCAACACGGTTAAAAAAGATTAGCCACAATTGTAAATAGATTAGCGCGTTAACATTTACACTTCTTGACGTTATAGGGCGTATAACTCGCTAGAATATCCATAGTTTTTACACTAAAAGACACACACAATGAAAAATAAAACCATAATGGGTTTGCTGGCACTGTCTATTCTCTGTGTTTCACCAGCAACCTTAGCCAAAGGAAAGGCTGGCGCTAGGGCGGTTTCTGTCGTGACTGAGCAAGTTGCCATTCATCAAGTTTCCCAGTCACTGTCTCTTGTCGGCAAATTAGAAGCTGACGAATCGGTGATTATCTCTTCTGAAGTCAATGGCATTGTCGACCGCATTCAGGTTACCGCGAACCAAACCGTTGAAAAGGGACAACTCCTTGTCCAATTGAACGACGACAAAGCGCTCGCGGCGGTTGCAGAAGCAAGCGCTTACGTCCGTGACCAAAAGCGTATCCTTGCTGAGTTCGAACGCTTAGTTGATCGCAACGCGATTACCAAAACAGAAATCGATGCTCAGAAGGCCGCTGTTGATATCGGTAACGCGCGTCTAGATGCGGCTAATGCCAACCTCAACGATCTTTATATAGAAGCTCCTTTTGCAGGTACAGTGGGTCTTATTGATTTCAGCCGCGGTAAGTTAGTGAATGTAGGTACTGAATTGCTGACATTAGATGACTTATCGACGATGCAGCTCGATCTTCAAGTTCCTGAAAGCTATCTTCCAATGCTCGAGAGGGGTATGGATGTTACCGCGCTTACTGCAGCATGGGGCACTCGAGTATTCACCGGTAAAGTTGTTGCGATAGATACTCGCGTGAATCAAGAAACGCTGAACCTGCGTGTTCGTATTCATTTTGAAAACGAAGACAGCCGCTTAAAACCAGGTATGCTGGCACAGGCTCGTATGGAGTTCCCACCAATTGAAGCGCCAATTATCCCAGTTCAAGCATTGGAATATTCAGGCACTAAACGCTACGTGTATGTTGTCGACGATAACAATAAAGCCCATCGCACTGAAGTTTTCTTGGGCGCTCGTGTGGGTAACCAAGTTGTGATTGAGAAAGGGATTGAAATTGGTCAGCGCATTGTGGTGCAGGGCATTGTTAACATGCGCGATGGTGCTTCCGTCTCTGAAGTCAACGCGAATGGTGAGCCAAGTGCTGCTCGCATGAAAGGCAACAAAAAGCCAACGGATAAGGAAGCCAGCTAATGTTGTTATCTGATGTTTCCGTTAAACGTCCGGTAGCGGCTATCGTTCTGAGCTTGCTGCTCTGTGTGTTCGGTATCGTGTCGTTTAGCAAACTCGCCGTGCGAGAAATGCCGGATATCGAGAACCCTGTAGTCTCTATCTCTACTCGCTATGAAGGGGCGTCAGCCACTATTATCGAGAGTCAGATAACGTCGGTTATCGAAGACCAGTTATCAGGCATAAGCGGTATCGACGAAATTGAATCGACGACGCGCAACAGCATGTCCCGTATTACGGTGACGTTTGAACTCGGCTATGACCTAAACACGGGTGTCAGCGATGTTCGAGATGCGGTTGCTCGTGCGCAGCGCTCGCTCCCTGATGAAGCGGATGATCCGCTTGTTTTCAAAAACAATGGTAGTGGTGAGGCCTCGGTCTATATCAACCTTAGCTCATCGGAAATGGATCGTACTCAGCTGACCGACTACGTTAACCGCGTTTTGGTCGATCGCTTTAGTTTAATAAGCGGCGTGAGTTCTGTTGATGTTTCTGGTGGTCTATATCAGGTCATGTACATCAAACTGAAACCTGCCTACATGGCTGGGCGAGGTGTGACGACGTCTGATATTACCTCGGCACTGCGAACCGAGAACATTGAAAGCCCGGGTGGTGAAGTGCGTAATGATGCGACAGTGATGTCGGTACGTACTGCTCGTGCTTATAATACACCAATCGACTTTGAGTACTTGGTAGTAAAGCGAGCAAGTGACAATACACCTATCTATCTAAAAGATGTCGCTGATGTCTATGTCGGTGCCGAGAACGAAAACTCTACCTTTAAGAGTGATGGTGTCGTCAACGTCAGTATGGGTATCGTCCCTCAGTCTGATGCCAACCCGCTAGAAATGGCTGATCTTGTTCATAAAGAAGTTGAGCAGTTGCAGCAATTCCTGCCAAATGGCACTCGATTGGCTATCGATTACGACTCAACTGTTTTTATCGATCGCTCAATCTCTGAGGTCTACAACACGTTATTTATCACTGGCGGCTTGGTTATTCTGGTTCTCTATATCTTCATTGGCCAGGCTCGAGCAACGTTGATTCCGGCGGTGACGGTACCCGTTTCATTGATTTCATCATTTATCGCAGCTTATTTCTTTGGCTTCTCTATCAACCTGATTACTTTGATGGCACTTATTCTGTCTATCGGCCTAGTCGTGGATGATGCCATCGTTGTTGTCGAGAACATATTCCACCATATTGAACGTGGTGAATCTCCGCTGCTAGCGGCCTATAAGGGAACTAGAGAAGTTGGTTTTGCGGTTATAGCAACCACCTTGGTACTGGTGATGGTTTTCCTACCTATTTCGTTTATGGACGGGATGATTGGCTTGCTGTTTACCGAGTTCTCGGTGTTGCTAGCCATGTCGGTGATCTTCTCTTCACTGATTGCCTTGACGCTAACACCAGTATTAGGCAGTACGATCCTAAAAGCGAATGTTAAGCCAAACCGCTTCACACAGTTTGTCGATCGTGGCTTTAAAAAGTTAGAACGCGGTTACAAGCTGGCGTTGGCGAAAGCCCTCAAGCTTCGCTGGGTAGCACCGATTGTTATCATCGCTTGTGTTGGCGGCAGTTTCCAACTGATGCAACAGGTGCCTGCGCAGTTAACTCCATCAGAAGACCGAGGCGTAATCTTTGCCTTCGTTCGTGGTGCCGACGCGACCAGCTATAACCGTATGGCAGCGAACATGGACATCGTTGAAGAGAGGCTAATGCCTTTGCTTGGACAAGGCTTCTTGAAGTCGTTTAGTATTCAGTCCCCTGCATTTGGCGGTAATGCTGGTGACCAGACTGGTTTCGTAATTATGATTCTAGAAGACTGGAATGACCGAGATGTAACAGCGCTTGAAGCACTCGGTGAAGCTAGACAAGCACTTGCGGGTATTGCCGATGTTAAAGTTTACCCATTTATGCCTGGCTTTAGGGGTGGTTCTAGTGAGCCTGTTCAGTTTGTGATTGGTGGCTCAGATTACTCTGAACTACAAACATGGGCGGAAAAACTTGAGCAAGCAGCGGAAGAATCGCCATATATGGAGGGGGCAAGCACGAATTACTCCGAGAAAACTCCTGAGCTGGTGGTAACCATTGATCGTGAGCGTGCAGCTGAGCTCGGTATTAGTGTCGCAGATATTTCCGATACGCTAGAAATCATGCTAGGTGGTAAAACTGAAACGACCTATGTTGAGCGCGGTGAAGAGTACGACGTGTATTTGCGCGGCGATGAGAATCACTTTAATAACGCCAACGATTTAAGCCAAATCTACATGCGAACCAAATCCGGTGAGCTTGTTACACTTGATGCAGTGACGTCGATTGAAGAAGTGGCGTCCTCGACGCGTTTGTCGCACTACAATAAGCAGAAAGCGATTACCATCAAGGCTAACCTATCCGATGGTTACACCTTGGGTGAAGCACTGGACTTTATGGACAGTCAAGCTATTGAGATGCTGCCGGGGGATATCTCGGTGAGCTATGCTGGTGAGTCGAAAGACTTCAAAGAGAATCAATCGAGTATCTTGGTAGTCTTTGGTTTGGCACTACTGGTTGCTTATCTTGTACTTGCGGCTCAGTTTGAGAGCTTTGTGAACCCGCTAGTGGTGATGTTTACCGTGCCTATGGGTGTATTTGGTGGCTTCTTGGGTATGGTTATCATGCAACAAGGGCTAAACATCTATAGTCAGATCGGCATGATCATGCTTATCGGTATGGTAACCAAAAACGGTATCTTGATTGTTGAGTTTGCGAACCAGCTTCGCGACAAAGGCATTGAGTTTGAAAAAGCCATCATTGACGCTTCGGCGAGACGTCTACGTCCAATCATGATGACGGCCTTTACTACGCTAGCAGGTGCAATCCCGCTTATCCTTTCGACAGGGGCGGGCTATGAGAGCCGTGTCGCGGTAGGTACGGTCATCTTCTTCGGTATGGCGTTTGCGACCTTGGTTACCTTGTTCGTTATCCCAGCGATGTATCGTTTGATATCGGCGCGCACTCAATCGCCAGGTCACGTTGAGGCCGAGCTAAATAAAGCGCTTAGCCACGATGTGAAAGCGCGAACCAGTCATGGTGAGTTAAACGACGCATAGGTCATAAATGCCCAGTTTCGACTGGGCATTTTTTTGTTTGTTGGTTAGGATGGAGGAAGAAAAACCAACAATAAAAGGAAAGTAGAGTGGCTGATTTCAAATATAAAGATCTACCTCAAGAGCAACAAGATAAGCTCGACGCTGCGGTATTTCGTCGCCTTCTAGAGCACCTAGACAGCAATAAAGATGTGCAAAACATCGACCTTATGATTTTGGCAGGGTTTTGCCGTAACTGTTTTAGCAAGTGGTATAAAGCCGAAGCAGAAACCGCTGGATTGGACTTAGACATTGATGACGCTCGCGAACGTGTTTACGGTATGACTTACGATGAATGGAAAACCAACCATCAACCAAAGGCAACGCCAGAACAGCTAGCAGCGTTTGAAGCAAGACAAGCAAAGAAATAGTCTTGGTTTAGAAGAGACAAAAAAGCTTGGTCATTGACCAAGCCTTTTTTACGGAACGTCATCCCTGCGTAGGCAGGGATCTACTCAAAGCGAGTATGACTACAGCACCATCGCCGCAATCCAACCAAATACAATCAGTGGGATGTTGTAGTGGACAAAGGTCGGTACCACGGTTTCCCAAATGTGTTCGTGCTGACCATCTGCGTTTAGGCCAGACGTTGGACCTAAGGTTGAGTCAGAAGCTGGTGAACCGGCGTCACCGAGTGCAGCTGCAGTACCAACAAGGGCTACTGTTGCCATTGGCGAGAAGCCAAATGCAAGTGCTAGAGGCACGTAAATCGTTGCAATGATTGGAATCGTCGAGAACGAAGAACCAATACCCATAGTGACCAGAAGACCAACAATCAGCATTAGCAGTGCTGCAAGTGGCTTGTTGTCACCGATGCTTGTTGATAGTGCCTCAACCAGCGTTTCAACGCCGCCAGTTTGTTTCATTACTGCAGCAAAGCCTGCTGCTGAAATCATGATAAAGCCGATCATCGCCATCATGTGTACACCTTTAGTGAACACATCTTGCGTCTCTTTCCATGCGATCACGCCGCCGAAAGTGAACACCATGAAGCCAGCCAGTGCACCAATGATCATTGAGCCAGAGGTTAGTTGAACAGCGAGAGCCGCAACGATACCTGCAATTGCAATAACAATGTTCTTTTTGTTGATGTGCGAAGGCTCTTCATCAATTTGTGTTAGCTCGGTTTCTGCGTATTCGCGAGGCTTACGGTAGCTAACTAACACAGCCACTAGAAGACCGGTGATCATGCCAGCAGCTGGCAACAACATCGCCATTGGTACTTGTGACGCTGTTATTGACTCAAGGCCATTGTCGTGCAGGTTTTTAAGCAGAATGTTGTTTAGGAAGATACCACCAAAGCCAATAGGCAATACCATATAAGGCGTCACTAGACCAAAGGTCAGCACACACGCTACTAGACGACGATCCAGCTTAAGTTTTGCAAATACGCCTAACAAAGGTGGGATCAAAATTGGGATAAAGGCGATATGAACTGGAATAATGTTCTGAGACGACATAGTCACTAAGATAAGCGCAACAAGAACCGCATATTTAAGACCCGTTGTGCCTGCTGAACTCTCTTTGCCATGGATGCGTTTAATAACGCTCTGTGCAAGTAGATCAGTAATACCAGATTTCGAAATTGCGACAGCAAAGGTACCTAGCATCGCATAGCTAAGTGCGATAGTGGCACCACCGCCGAGGCCGCCTTCAAAGGCACTAACAGCATCAGTCAAAGACATACCAGATACGACACCACCAACAATGGCACTGAATGTTAACGCAACGACAACGTTAACGCGCATCAGTGCGAGCAGCAGCATGATGCAAACGGAAATAACGACAGGATTCATAATAATCTCTAAAAAATGTGTGTTTGTTTATTCTTGGTTGTCGTCAACAATCGGCCAGCCACCAAGAGCCTTCCATTTGTTGACGATTCGGCAAAACAGCTCAGCCGTCTTTTGAGTGTCGTAAAGAGCCGAGTGGGCTTCCTTGTTATCGAACTCCATTCCTGCGACTTTACAAGCTTTTGCCAATACCGTTTGACCAAAGGCGAGACCGCTCAAAGTGGCAGTATCAAAGGTAGCAAACGGATGGAACGGAACGCGCTTAAGTTTGGCACGTTCATTCGCCGCACTCACAAAACTGTGATCGAAGTTCGCATTGTGCGCCACCATGATGGCGCGACTGCAATCGTGTTGCTTTTGCTCTTTTCGAATCACTTTGTAGATCTCTTTTAACGCTTCTTGCTCCGACACCGCACCACGAAGTGGGCTGAATGGGTCGCGAATACCGTTAAATTCCAGCGCTTCCTTTTCTAAGTTCGCGCCTTCGAATGGTTCAATGTGATAGTGCATCACAGTGGCAGGTTCAAGGTTACCTTCTTCGTCCATCTTTAAAGTGATGGCACAAATTTCCAGTAACGCATCAGTGCTAGCATTAAAACCTGCTGTTTCCACGTCGACAACAACGGGAAAGTAACCACGGAATCGCTTTTTTAGGGTAAGTGCTTCGTTTTCTACAGACATGTTTGAGTTTTCAAGTGTGACGAAGCAGGCATTATTGCAGATTATGTCAGCATAAAAAACTAAACCGGGCATTTAATTTGCCTTCTATACGGCTATTGATAGCAAGCGCTCATGGCTTTGGTTCAATAACTAAGGTTCGTCTAAGATATTGGTTGAACAAAGTCGGTACAAAAAGTAGTCAGAGTCTAACTTGTCTGAGATGCGCCATCAGGAAACGAGCGCTTTGTTTTTCATAAGCGCTATGTTGGCGGGGAAATTGCAATAACCTATACGGAGATCCATCTAAATGCTTTGGCGGCAAGGACATGCCGCTAATGCAAATGCTATCGAGTTATCTATCTGTATGAAATTAAAAGCTTTACTTACCACATTACTCCTACCTACGCTGGCAATCCCAACGGCGGATGCGGCAATGGAAAAGCGCTATGTGGCAACGCCCACTCAGTCGCAGTGGGAAATGGTAAGTAACACACCGCTTGAGTGCCGCCTTGTACATCCGATCCCAAACTTTGGCGATGCGGAATTCGTCGCTCGCGCTAGCAAAAAGAAGAACCTTGATTTTGAACTTAAAATGCGCCGCTCGATGGGGGAAACGCGCAATGTAAGTTTAGTGTCGATGCCACCACCATGGCGTCCTGGTGACAGTGCTGACCGCATCACCAACTTGCAGTTCTTTAAACAGTTCGACGGTTACGTAGGTGGGCAAGCCGCTTGGAGCATCCTGAGTGAACTTGAAAAAGGTCGCTATCCAACGTTTAGCTACCAAGATTGGCAAAGCCGAGACGAGCGCATCGAAGTGTCACTATCTTCTGTGTTATTCCAGACTAAGTACAACGTGTTTAGTGATTGTGTCGCCAACTTGCTTCCGTACAGCTTTGAAGATATTTCTTTCACTATCTTGCACTATGACCGCAATAGTGAGCAGCTCAATAAGACCTCGCAACATCGTTTGCAGCAGATTGCTGAGTACGTGCGCTTTAACCAAGATATTGATTTAGTTTTAGTTTCTGCGTTTACTGATTCATCAGAGTCGAAGAGTGAAAGCCAGCAGTTATCGGAAAAACGTGCGACGATTTTACAGGACTACTTCCACTCTTTAGGGTTGCCGAAAGACCGCATTCAGGTGCAGGGTTATGGTAAGCGCAGGCCTATCGCGAGTAATGCATCGCCAGTGGGTAAAGCGAAGAACCAAAGGGTGGTGATTTCGTTTGGGCGGACTGAGGTGTAAGGTCTGTTTGTAATTGGAGATTCGGAAACCAGTGGTTGTGAGGCTGCTGGTTTTTTGTCAATGCAATTCGATGTTTCTGGTTTTGATTTTTTCAATACGAATAAAGCAATAAGTCTTTGAATTCTTCTAAGACGAGCGGATCATGAAAAAGAAATTAGGCCAAAAAAAATCCTCAAGCCGTGCTAGAGGAGCTTGTGTATCAGAGATGGGGTGTTGCTTACCTTTTTCACCTTTGCCTTTTGTAGTGGTTTAATGATCCCGGACACCAAATTAGGTGGTAAAGTCTCCACCGTAAATGAGGTGTTCAATGACAAAACGACAACGACGTACATTTTCTCCTGAGTTCAAAGTAGATGCCGCAAGCTTGGTTCTTGATCAAGGTTACTCAATATCTGAGGCGGCACGATCCTTAGATATCGGCGATACAGCCTTACGACGCTGGGTAGATCAACTAAAGATTGAGCGCGGCGGAGAAACGCCAGCGGTTAAAGCTCTAACGCCAGAACAGCAGAAGATCCAAGAGTTAGAAGCTAGGAT
>NZ_JAKJST010000016.1:0-255827 GCF_050337275.1 Vibrio wakamikoensis
AAGTCTCCTCGACCATTCCCCAATCAATTACCTCCGCTGGAATACCCTAGCGAACATGAAGTCAGAAAGGTGAAATGTGGCGGCTATATTAAACTTAACGGGCAAGCCATTTACGTCACGAGAAGACTATTAGGTGAGTACGTTAGTTTGGAATATATCGACAATCGATGTTGGTTGCTTCGATTTGGAGAAATGAGATTAGGGATTGTAGATGAAGTTGTTGGAAAAGTAATTCGGCCAACATAGGGTGTTACCTATGTGGCCGGTTTAAAGTGTTACCTATGTGACCATCAGTACAGCTTGGTGCGCGCTTTGAGAAGACCCCTGCCTGCGCAGGGGTGACGGCTGTTTTAGTGGTGAAGATAGCTTTGAGTATGCGCTCTCACAACTCACGTCATTCCTGCGTAGGCAGGAATCTACTTAAGGCCTGGTGCGCGCTTTGAGAAGACCCCTGCCTGCGCAGGGGTGACGGCTGTTTTAGTGGTGAAGATAGCTTTGAGTATGCGCTCTCACAACTCACGTCATTCCTGCGTAGGCAGAAATCTAATTGAGGCTTGATACGCACTTTGAGAAGACCCCTGTTTGCACAGGGGGGACGGCTGTTTAAGTGGTGAAGATAGCTTTGAGTATGCGCTCTCACAACTCACGTCATTCCTGCGTAGGCAGGAATCTACTTAAGGCCTGGTGCGCGCTTTGAGAAGACCCCTGCCTTCGCAGGGGTGACGGTTGCTTTAGGGGTGACGACTTATTTTAGTGTTCTATAGCAAATGAAAGAGCGTCATTAGAATAGACTCTCACCACCAGACTCATCACTAGAGTACAAGGTATCCGTTAGACTTTCCTGTACGTACTCAGTCGGCTCAGTCCCAATCTTGAAGTATTCAAACATGGTCGAACCATCGGTCTTATTGGTGAGAAGACCCGAGTCACGGTCGATACGCACGCGAGTGATATCGTTTGGTACCTGCTTGCCGACTACATCGTGACCTTCAAGCGCCATGCCCATAAAGCCCACCCATGCAGGTTGAGCCGTTTTTGCACCTGCCTCAGCACCGGTGATTTGATCCTTACCTAAGTTCGCATTTGCCGTTGTGCGGCCAAGCTTTCTTTGGTGGTCATCGAAACCAACCCAAGCGGTTGCGACGATACCTGGACCATAACCGTTATACCACGCGTCTTTCGAGTCGTTTGTGGTGCCCGTTTTTCCGCCCACATCGCGGCGCTTAAGCTTTTGAGCGCGCCAACCAGTACCGTTCCAACCAGTGCCTTCACGCCAGTTACCACCGCCCCAAACGTTGCTGTAGAGCATTTCACGCGTTAGGAACGCGGTTTGCTCTGAAATCACTTTTGGTGCATAGCGCGGCTCGTCGGTTTCCGTTAGGTCTTCTTCGTTAAATTGCGCGATGTCCAGTGGCTCAATCTCAGAGGCATTGGTTGCTTCTTCAATGCTCGGCGCTGCGCCTTCTGTTGCTGCCTTGGTAAACTCAGGAGCTTGCATATCCGGACAGTTCTGATGACACACCACTTTCGGGTTTGCTTCAAACTCAACTTTGCCGAATGGGTCTTCCACTTTACTGATGTAGAATGGTTCTACATAGTATCCACCGTTAGCGAACACAGAGAAGCCTTGTGCCATTTGAACGGGCGTCAAACTGCCAGCACCAAGAGCAATCGTCTCAGAGCGAGGTAGCTTAGACTTATCAAAACCAAATCGAGTTAGGTAATCACGAGTCTCATCCAGACCTACTTCACGCAGTACACGAACCGCCATAACGTTCTTTGATTGCGCTAGACCGATACGCAGACGTGTTGGGCCTGTGTAAGTTGGAGGCGAGTTTTTAGGGCGCCAAGCGGTGCCTGCACTCTTATCCCACTTATTGATAGGCGCATCGTTCACAAGACTTGCCAGCGTCATATCTTTATCCAGTGCGGCAGCGTAGATAAACGGCTTAATGCTCGAACCTACTTGTCGTACCGATTGTGTTGCGCGGTTAAACTTACTGTGTACGAAGTTAAAACCACCCACGAGAGACAGCACTGCGCCGTTTTCTGGGTTGATAGCAACAAACGCCGTATTGGCATTAGGCACTTGGCTTAGACGCCACGTGATAGCCATTGGCTCAGGTACTTGGTCATCTTCCGTTTGCGCTTCTTTTTCTTCAGGAGACACATCTGGAGTGATATCGAGATCCGCGGCGCGAACCCAAACTTGTTCACCCACGGCCACGATATCGCTCGGTGCTTTTGGTGCTGCACCTTGACGATCATCGGTACGGAACTTACGTGCCCAGTTCATGTTTTCCCAGCTGATAGTTTGTTCACCATAGCTTTTTACATAAACCGTAGCGGATTTATCGGCCACTTTAGTGACCACCGCAGGACGAAGCTCACCATAGGTTGGCTGGCGACGAAGGTGCTTGGCAATCTCTTCGCCAGTCATTGCGGTTTGACCTGCTTTCCACAGCACTTTTTCAGCGCCGCGGTAACCGTGTCGCTCGTCGTAGTTTAGAAGGTTTTTAATTGCCGCGATGTGACCTGCTTTTTGCAGTTTCGAGTCAATCGTGGTGGTGATTCGCATGCCTGATTCGTACGCTTCTTCACCGTAGCGGCTCACCATCCAAGCGCGAGCAATCTCTGCGACATATGGAGCGCTTAGCTCGATCTCAGCGCCATGGTATTGAGAGATAATTGGCTCCGCACGCGCTTCATCAAATTCAGCTTGAGTGATGTATTTTTCAGACAACATGCGTGAAAGCACGACATTACGACGCTGGGTCGCACGTTCAACAGAGTAGATAGGGTTCATGGTCGATGGTGCTTTAGGAAGACCGGCCAATACCGCAATCTCACTCAAAGTAAGTTCATCAAGGTTACGACCGAAGTACGCCTGTGCTGCCGCGCCAAAACCGTATGAGCGGTAGCCCAAGAAGATTTTGTTAACGTAGAGCTCCATGATTTCTTGTTTGCTAAGAAGTTGCTCGATGTGTACGGCGATGAAAATCTCTTTCACCTTACGCATGATTTTCTTCTCGTTCGACAAGAAGAAGTTACGAGCTAGCTGCTGGGTGATGGTACTTGCACCTTGTGAAGCACTACCGGACGCGATAACGGCCACTGCCGCACGGGTAATACCGATTGGGTCAAAACCAAAGTGGTCGTAATAGCGGCTATCTTCTGTCGCAATGAGAGCTTCGATAAGTTCTTGTGGGATCTCATCGTAAGATACTGGAATTCTGCGTTTTTCGCCGAATTGTGCGATCAGCTTCCCATCTTGGCTGAACACCTGCATCGGTGTTTGTAGTTGGACGTCTTTAAGAGTGGCGACATCAGGTAGCTCAGGTTTTACGTAGTAGTAAAACCCAAAAATTGTACCGACTCCAAGGAGTATGCAAATGAATGCAAGAACCAACAGTCTCTTTATGAACTTCACCGAGAATTTCCTAATTAATTGGGGTTACGAGTAGGTAATTACTTGTAGGCTAGGACAAAAATATACCTATAGGGTTAATTAACGCTTATTTGAGCGTCGATCTCAACCTTTTCACGTTGTTTATGTATTTGTTGAGGTTATTTTTCATGGCAAGAAAATGGATCACCGGGATAGATATTGGTCATCACAGTGCCAAAGCTGTTGTCTTGGTTTGTAATGGTACAGATATCTCCTTGGTTAACCATCTGGAGCTTAAAGGATGTGATGCTATTTTCTCCGATCCCCACGCCCTTAAACATCAAGATAGTGTTAAGAAACTTAAAATTCTGCGAAAGATTGCGCCGTTATTTCGCAATAGTGCCGCTATTGTGCTGCCAGAAAGTGCAGTGATCAGCAAAGTCGTCACACTTGAGGCGGGTCTTGAAGGGCAGGAGCAGGAGCTTGCCATTGAGCAAGCGATGAATCATCAGACGCCGTACCCAATGGATGACATTGCTTTGGACTTTATTAAAGAAACCGAAGAGGACAATGTTGCGGTAGAGGCGTATCGAGTGCATGTGACCAAACAATCTATCGTCGATAGCTGGTCTCAAGTGATCACCAAGCTTGGTTTTCGTCCTAAGTTGCTGGACACCAACAATGGAGCACTGCGCGGCGTCCAGAGCTGGGTTTGCGCTCACACACCATCGTTGGCAAATCATGCGGTGCTGGATCTTGGCTGCGTACAAGCGACACTACTTCCACCGCCGGCGCTTTCTCCAGAGTTGGCCAAATCATGGGTACTGGAACCTATCCCCGAACTACAAAATCGTGCAGAAAGTCAGTTCAAGTCGCTATCTGAAGTGGTGTTTGAGTCTGTTGCTGGGCGGGTTGCTTCTCAACTGCAATTGTATCGTTCGGTGGCCGGGAAAGAGGCTATTGATGGTGTCATTTTGATGGGAGGACACGCGCAGCAAGAGGGCGTGATCGATCGCGTCACTAAGGCCTTGTCCTGTCCAATAGCTTGCATTGATCTTCAGCGATTATCGACAAGTAAGACCAAGTCGGGCCAACCTTTGTCACCATGCTATGCCTCTGCGGTCGGGGCGGCAATCAATGGTCTGAATTGGCTAAAGAGACATTGATATGAAGATAATCAACCTATTGCCTTGGCGAGAAGCCAAGCGTAAGAAGCATCAACAGCGCTTTATCGCGATGCTTGTTGCGGCGCTGCTTCTTGGTTATTCGACGTCACATCTATTAAATCTGAAGCTGACAAGTGAGGTCAGTGTTCAACAACAGCGGGTTGCTTATCTGCAAGGTGAAATTGATGACTATCGACGTCAAATCCGTGCATTGTCATCGACCAAAAGTGAGCAGCAGTCTCTAGAAGCCCGCCTTGACTACGTTGATGGGCTGCAGCAGCAGCGCAATAAGACAACAGCGGTAATGAATTTGCTGCCGACTCTTATTCCTTCGCAAGTCTATGTAGACAAGATCCGTATGCAAGGTGAGCAATTTAAGGTCAGTGGCATTGGAGAAAGTACCGCTTTCCTCGCTCAAATGCTGGATAGATTTGAACAATCGACGATGGTCAATAACGTAGTGCTGCACTCTATCGTTCATGACCGCGAGCGCTTTGGCGCTAAATATCAAGCGTTTGAGCTGTCGTTTGCTATTGATGGTGCAGCGCTACTTGCCAATCCAGCCAAGCAGCCGCAAACAGGAGTGAACTAATGTCACTCGACCTTGAACTTGATGAATTGAGCAGTTGGCCGTTGATTCCACAGCTTGTCGTGGTCGGTATTGTGTTTGTGATGGCGGCACTGGTCAGTGGATGGCTTTCGGTGAAGCCCAGCCTTGAAGACCTCGATTACTACAAACAACAAGAAACTCAACTGAAGCAAGAGCTGCAGGTTGTCGCTCGCAAGGCCGCTATGTTGCCTGTGATGTCAGCGCATCTTAGCGATCTTTCTGACCATTACGACAGGCTTTTGCGTCAATTGCCTGCTCAGCAAGAGCTAGCAAGCTTGCTCGCAGACATCAACGAGCAAGGCCTCAACAATCATCTTACCTTCACTCGTATCAATTGGGGTAAGCGTCAGCCGCAGAAGTTTTTATTAAAGCTTCCTTTAGATATCGAGCTGACCGGAAGTTATGACGATATCGGCCGTTACGCTCAGGCAATTGCTGAGCTGCCTCGCATTGTACTGATCGAAAATGCTGAATGGCAGAGAGTCAGTTTGGAAAGCAGCACTCTGCACTTTCGTGTCAATGCCACTACCTACCAGTTTATTGCGGAGGCTGAAGGTGAAAAATAGCACTCTAGCTATATTGATAACTTTAGGTTTATTTGGTTGCAACGCCAATCAAGAATCATTGCAACAGTTTGTTTTAAATGCAGAATCGAGTTCTGAGCCGCAAAAAATGGCGGCGAGATTGATTCAGTCTTCTGAGGTAGTACTCTTCCAAGAGTCGAGCAGTCAATCGCCTTTCGGTTTGCCGAAAATGGCAACCCAGCAGAGTCCTAAACGCGGGCAGAGCTGTTGGCAACCGAAGACCAGAACCAAACAAGGATTAGAGCTCTATCGAATTAGCGAACTACAGGTCAAAGGGATCATGAGTAAAAACGGCAAGATGACCGGCTTGGTGATGCTGCCCAATCGACGTGTAGTGAAAGTGGAAGAGGGGCATTTTCTTGGCGAGAACAACGGTCAAATAAAACAAATAACCGAAAATGCGCTGATTGTAGGCGAGACCTTGTCCGATGGATTGGGATGCTGGTACCAAAGGCAAATAAAGCTGGCATTGAAGTAATGGAGAAACACGTGCAACGTTTAGTGGTGCAGGGCATCAATTTTCTTATCTGTGGTCTTGCATTGAGCATTGGCTTGCTGACAAGTGGCGAACTTGCGGCTAATGAAATTACCAACGTTTCATTTCAACTCAACGAGCAGCGTCAGGGGGTATTGACGGTTACTCTGTCCGAGCAGGACAGCGCTGTTGATGTCAGTGGCAGCGACAATGGTCTGAACATTATGCTTCGGCAAACGAAAGTGACGCCTGAGCATTTGTCTATTTATGATGTCACCGATTTTGCCACACCCGTCACCACCATCGAACTTTTTGATGAGTCGCCTGATGTGCGTTTAGTCGTGAGAACCAAACAAACGGTTGATTATCAATACGTGGTAGCGGATAACCAGCTTCGCGTTACGTTTGTTGAGCTTAGCCAAGCTCGCGCTGACGAGAAGGCATTGGAGTCGCGCAACAAAGGTCAGCTTACCTCGATCAATTTTCAAGATATGCCAGTTCGTAACGTGCTGCAGTTACTTGCTGAGTACAATGATTTTAACTTAGTTGTCTCAGATACGGTGCAAGGCAATTTGACGCTGCGTCTTGATAGTGTGCCGTGGACAGATGTACTTGATATTATTCTGCGCGTTAAAGGCCTTGATAAACGAGTCAAAGGGGATGTCGTGCTGGTGGCGCCAAAGGCAGAACTTGACCGACAGGAAAAGCTTGAGCTAGAGCGTCATCAACTGACTGAAAAAATTGGTAAGTTGGCGTCAGAAATCGTCAAGATTAATTACGCCAAAGCCTCTGAAATGGCCGCCATGGTCGGTGGAAATGAGACCCTCAGCATGCTATCTGAGCGCGGCTCTGTGACGGTCGATGAGCGCACCAATTCACTATTGCTTCGCGATCTTCCTGACAATATAGAAGTCATTAAAAGCATTATTGCTGAGCTCGATATCCCCGTAAAACAGGTTCAAATTGAAGCACGAGTGGTGACGATTAGAGAAGGTAACATTGAAGAACTGGGGATCCGCTGGGGAGTGAGTTCATCCAATGGCACCACGACTGTTGGCGGCTCTATTGAAAGCAATCTTGTTGCCGCAGGTAGTGGCGAAAAACTTGAGATAGATGATTTTTTGAACGTCAATTTGCCAGCGCTATCTGATAATGCATCAAGTATTGCGTTTCAAGTGGCGAGTCTTGGTACCAATACCTTGCTCGACCTTGAGCTTTCAGCACTACAAAACGAATCAAAAGCAGAAATTATCTCTAGCCCAAGGTTGATCACCACCAATAAGAAGTCGGCGTATATTGAGCAAGGGACAGAGATCCCGTATCTCAAATCTACCTCAAGTGGCGCCACTGCTGTGGAGTTTAAAAAAGCGGTGCTCTCGCTGACTGTTACGCCGCAAATTACCCCGGATAACCGGTTAATACTTGACCTCGATGTTACCCAAGATCAAGTGGGGGAAATACTGAAAACACTAGAGGGAGAAACGGTCGCCATTGACACTCAGCGTATCGGTACTCAGGTTCTCGTGAATAACGGTGAGACTGTGGTGCTTGGTGGAATTTACCAACACACCTTTTCCAATAAAATCGATAAAGTGCCACTTTTAGGTGATATTCCAGGCTTGGGCGCATTATTTCGACGAACCTATGAAAATATCGGTAAGAGTGAGCTACTAATCTTTGTGACTCCGAAGATTATTACCCCAACACCAGTACTCACAGATCTTGGTAACCCTTTGTAAAATGGTCATTAATTGAAAAGGATTAAAAATAAAGTTGCATTAAAGCCACCTTGCCTTGATAATTTCGGGTCTTATCACGACTTATCTGTGAGGAATCGGTGCCACAAGCCCTTTTTTCCGAGGTTCCTTTTCGGTCTTTTCTTGTGGCGATGTCATTGAATTAACGTTGTAAATTAATGCTGAACATGGCTGAGAAACGTAATATTTTTCTTGTTGGCCCTATGGGTGCCGGCAAAAGTACAATCGGTAGACACCTAGCTCAACAACTTCATATGGAATTTGTTGATTCTGATACTGTAATTGAAGAGCGCACTGGCGCAGACATCGCATGGGTGTTTGACGTTGAAGGTGAAGACGGTTTCCGCGCGCGCGAAGAAACCGTTATTAACGATCTAACCGAGCAGCAAGGTATTGTACTTGCTACTGGCGGTGGTTCTGTGAAGAGCAAAGACAACCGTAACCGCTTGTCGGCTCGTGGTATCGTTGTTTATCTAGAAACCACTATCGAAAAACAACTTGCTCGCACTAATCGCGACAAGAAGCGTCCATTACTTCAAACGGATAACCCACGCGAAGTACTAGAAAGCCTAGCGGACGAGCGTAATGATCTTTACAAAGAAGTGGCGGACTATGTGGTTCGTACTGACGATCAAAGTGCAAAAGTGGTAGCCAACCAAATCGTAAAAATGCTAGAAGAAGGTTAATCGAAACCTTTTTCATTAGGAGAGCAAACCATGGAACGGATTACGGTCGAGCTTGGTGAGCGCAGCTACCCAATTTCAATTGGTGCCGGGTTATTTAATGACTCGGCTCAATTTTCCCAAATTCCCGACGGAAAAACAGTCGTGGTGATCACCAACACCACTGTATCCCCTCTTTATGCTCAGGTGATTCTTAAACAGTTGGAAAGCAAAGGTTGCAAAACCTCATTGCTTGAACTGCCTGATGGTGAGCAATACAAAACTCTTGATACCTTTAACACGGTTCAAACCCATCTGCTCTCGGGCAACTACGGTCGCGATGTCGTTGTAGTCGCACTGGGTGGTGGCGTGATTGGCGATCTTGTCGGCTTTTCGGCAGCTTGCTATCAGCGCGGTGTTGATTTTGTGCAGATCCCAACCACTTTGTTATCGCAAGTGGACTCATCGGTTGGTGGTAAAACAGCGGTTAACCATGAGCTGGGTAAAAACATGATCGGTGCTTTTTATCAGCCTCAAGCGGTAATCATCGATACCAACTGTTTGCGTACGTTACCTGAACGTGAGTTTGCAGCGGGTATGGCCGAAGTGATCAAGTATGGCATCATCTATGATGAGTCGTTCTTTGAGTGGCTAGAGGAAAACCTCGACAAACTCTATGCTCTTGACCAGCAAGCGTTAACCTATGCGATTGCGCGATGCTGTCAGATCAAAGCTGAAGTGGTTGCTCAAGATGAGAAAGAGTCGGGTATTCGTGCGTTATTGAATCTAGGTCATACATTTGGTCATGCTATCGAAGCGGAACTAGGGTATGGTAAATGGCTACATGGAGAGGCTGTGTCTTCTGGCACTGCGATGGCGGCTCATACCGCTCAACTGCTAGGTGATATCACGCCGCAGCAAGTCACTCGTATTATTGCTTTGCTAAAGCGAGCGAAACTGCCCGTACATACGCCTGAGTCAATGAGCTTTGATGATTTCATCAAGCACATGATGCGCGACAAAAAGGTGTTATCGGGTAAGTTGCGTTTGGTGTTGCCGACCTCTATCGGCAGCGCGCAAGTGGTCTCTGATGTACCAAGTGATCTGATTGAGCAAGCGATTGATTTATGTCGCAAGTAGCCAATACTTAACGATAGAGAGTTGAGGTTAGGCGACATCCGCGAATAGAATAAGAGGCTCCAGTTGGAGCCTTTTTTAGTTTGGATTGGTGGTAGAAAACCGGGATGAGTTTGTCCTATGAATTGCGAGTGCTAGAACTCGATTCACAAACCCAGTTGCTTGAAAGAATGCAGCTGTTGACGCAATTTGCTTCAAACTTTGTGGTCGTCAAAGGTGAGGCGGGAGCTGGAAAAACCTGGCTTGCTCATCGCTATCTAGAAGCGTGGTCGTATGACAAAAACCAGTCGTTAGTGACCTGCCTGCCTAACCAGGAGGATGAGGTCAATCGCGGTAATATTCTCAGGCAGCTGTTTCCACATCAAATGTACAGCACCACCGATTCACTCAATGACAGTATCGAGCGTATTTTAGATGGTGAAGCGTGTAACATCGTTATTGTGGTCGATAACGCCCACCATGCGTCTCAAGCACTATTGGCTGAACTCTGGCTGCTTTATAGCGCTGCGCTTTCCACACCTAAGCAAAACATCAGCGTGGTGTTGTTTACCGCGAGTGATTCAGTATCGACTAAGCTTGCAAGATTAAGTCATGGACTGGATATCAAGCCGGTTGAGTTGGATATTGATGAATTACCAGAGGCTGAGGCTGAGCGTTTTTTTGAGAGTTTGGTTCTACGCTATCTCGATGAAAGCGTTGAAAAAAGAATCAAAAGCGCGTTTACTAATATCAGACCGCTTCCGGGAGAAATTTTGGCGCTAGGAGAGCACAAAGTGGAAAAGAAAGTGATTATTCGTTCATTGGTGGGCTCGCCCGCGAAGATTGCCGTCACCGTTGCCGTTATTCTGTTGCTGCTGTTCTTAGGCTATCGCTGGTTACTGCAAGCTCCAAAACCGAGTGTTGCACCAGTCGAGATGGCGAGTGAACAAACCGTGATCCCGACTTTAGAGCAGCCAGTGGATGCTGCAAGTGAAGAGCAAGCGCAAAAAGCCAATCAAGAGATGCCATCAAACTTGACCGCCACGGATGATTCCGAGGCATTGCCACCGGTGGTGACGTCAGAAACGGCTAGTGTGGGCGTCGCGGAGACTGGTGAGCGTGTCGTGATCACCTCTGATGTGGTTGATGCTTTACTAGAAGATAAGACCGACATTGCCGCGCAGCAAGCTAAAGAAATCCAGCAAGCGGTGGATAGTGCAAAAAACACGAGTAATATTCAGCCAGTGGCTATTGAGCCTCCACCAGAGGTGGTGATTGATGATGGTGTGACAGAAGCGCTTCAAACGCCTATTACATTCTCGTTTGCGAGAGACCAGCTGAATGCATTAGCCTCGAACAGCTACACGCTACAGATTGCGGCGATGACAGAGCTAGAAGATGTGCAGCTATTTTTGAACCAGCATAGTTTTGATAAGCCGGTGCGCATTTATCCGACTCTGCGTGGCGAGGAAAAGTGGTATATCGTCACTTACGATAATTACGCAACGATTCAGCAAGCGCGAGATGCGGCGGAGAAGCTCCCAGCAGAGCTACAGTCGCTTGGTCCATGGCCAAAAGCGTTGAGCCAAGTGAAGCGTGAAATTGCTCGCTGGACTGAATAAGCTTTCGAGCTAGTCGACTGTGAGCTAGTTAACGGCGACTCAGTCAACATTTACACCAAGCGCTGTTGACCTTTCTACCAGAAAGGTCAACATAACAATTTGAATTATGATATATTCCCCAGCCTTAATTTTTGGGGTGGCAGTAATTAGAGCAAGTAATGAAGAAGCAACGTGCCTTTCTTAAGTGGGCTGGTGGAAAATATGGCTTGGTTGAAGACATTCAAAAGCATTTACCAGACGCTAGAAAACTGGTAGAACCCTTTGTTGGTGCAGGCTCTGTTTTTCTTAATACGGATTATGAGCAATACCTGCTCGCCGATATTAACCCTGATCTTATCAATCTTTACAACCTACTCAAGACGCAGCCAGAGCAATACATTGCTGAGGCGAAACGTCTATTTACCGCAGAGCACAATCGTAAAGAAGTCTATCTCGATATTCGCGCTCAGTTTAACCAAACCGACGACATCATGTTTCGTTCGGTAGCGTTCTTGTACATGAACCGTTTTGGGTTTAACGGCTTATGTCGTTACAACAAAAAGGGGGGCTTTAACGTGCCGTTTGGCTCCTACAAAAAGCCATACTTCCCTGAGAACGAAATGGAGTTTTTTGCAGAGAAAGCGAAGAAAGCAACATTTGTCTGTGAGGGTTACCCTGAGACATTTAAGCGCGCTCGCAAAGGCAGCGTGATTTACTGCGATCCTCCGTACGCTCCGCTTTCCAACACCGCCAATTTTACCTCTTATGCAGGTAATGGTTTTACCTTGGACGATCAGGCTGCGCTTGCCGATGTGGCTGAACATGCGGCTTTTGACCGTGGTATTCCTGTACTGATCTCTAACCACGACACCACGCTGACGCGACGCCTGTATCACGGAGCCCAGCTTAATGTGGTTAAAGTGAAGCGAACCATTAGCCGCAATGGCGCCGGTCGCAATAAAGTCGATGAATTGTTGGCATTATTTGAACCGCGAGATCAATAACTCCTAGCCAAGGGCTAGGATTTACCCCCTTGCTTCGGTAGAATTGCGCGCACTGTTACTGTTATGTAAAGACTCGCTTGCAATCCATTTCACTGAGGTTAGGTATGAAAGACTTTCTTATTGCTCCATCCATTCTCTCTGCAGACTTTGCTCGTTTGGGTGAGGATGTCGAAAAAGTACTCGCTGCGGGTGCTGACGTCGTTCACTTCGATGTGATGGATAATCACTATGTGCCTAACCTAACGTTCGGTGCACCAATCTGTAAAGCGCTGCGCGACTACGGCATCACTGCTCCAATTGATGTTCACTTAATGGTGAAACCTGTCGACAGCATCGTACCTGACTTTGCCAAAGCAGGCGCAAGCATGATCACTTTCCACGTTGAAGCGTCTGAGCACGTTGATCGCACGCTTCAGCTCATCAAAGAGCACGGCTGTCAGGCGGGTGTGGTACTAAACCCTGCAACGCCGCTTTCTTGCCTTGATTACATCATGGACAAGGTTGATCTGATTCTACTAATGTCGGTTAACCCTGGTTTTGGCGGTCAATCGTTCATCCCTTCAACGCTAGATAAGCTGCGCGAAGTTCGTAAGCGTATCGATGCGTCTGGTCGTAACATTCGCCTTGAGATTGATGGCGGCGTGAAAGTCGACAACATTCGCGAAATTGCTGAAGCGGGTGCGGACATGTTTGTTGCGGGTAGCGCTATCTTCAATCGTCCAGATTACAAAGAGGTGATTGATGAGATGCGTGCTGAACTTGCTAAAGTAGAAAGTAAGTAACGGGCAGTCATGATGAGCACAATTAAACTGGTTGTATTCGATCTCGATGGTACTCTGCTTGATAGCGTGCCAGATTTAGCGCTTGCCGCTGACCAAGCTGTTCAAGAACTTGGTTACCCAGCAGTAACCGAAGAGCAAGTTCGCGATTATGTTGGCAATGGTGCTGATATCTTGATTGGTCGCTCGCTAAGCCAGAGCATCAATGTCGATCCGAGCTTGTCACCTGAGCTGCTCGCGAAAGCGCGAGTTCTATTTGATGACTTTTACAAAGCGAGTGGTCACAAACTTAGCCACCTTTATCCAGCGGTGCATCAAACGCTGGATACCTTGGTTGCCAACGGTATCACTGTCGCTCTGCTTACCAACAAACCATCAAAGTTTGTTCCAGAGCTACTAGAACAGCACAAGCTGGATAAGTACTTCAAGCACGTGTTGGGTGGTGATGCGTTTGAAAAGCGCAAGCCAGATCCTATTGCTCTGCACTGGTTGATGGAACAAGAACAAGTCTCTGCGGAGCAGGTACTGATGGTTGGCGATTCAAAGAATGACATTCTTGCGGCGCGCAACGCGGGCTGTCAGGCGTTTGGTTTGACTTATGGTTACAACCATGGCGAGCCGATTGCCAATGCCAAGCCAGATTTTGTCGCTGATATTGTGTCGGATGTGCTAAAAGCGGTCGGTATCGACGCTTAACTTCCTCAATATGCCGTGAAGCCAGTGTCTTTTATCCCCTAGTTATAAAACACTGGCAAAATACTCGCCAATGAGTACACTGCTAAAACCGCGTTAAAAGAACGCGGTTTTTCATTCTCCTAAATTATCTCGTCAAGAAGTCAAAGGAATCATAATCATGAGCAAACCCATTGTATTAAGTGGTGTTCAGCCGTCAGGTGAACTAAGTATCGGTAACTACTTGGGTGCTCTACGTCAATGGCAACAAATGCAAGACGACTATGACTGCCAGTACTGCGTTGTTGACCTTCATGCCATCACGGTTCGCCAAGATCCAAAAGCGCTGCATGAGGCAACTCTAGACGCACTAGCAATCTGCCTTGCGGTTGGTGTTGATCCAAAGAAGAGCACGCTATTTGTTCAGTCACACGTACCAGAGCATGCTCAACTTGGTTGGCTTCTTAACTGTTACACCCAAATGGGTGAACTGAATCGTATGACTCAGTTTAAAGACAAATCTCAGCGTTACGCTAACGATGTTAACGTGGGTCTATACGACTACCCTGTATTGATGGCTGCGGATATCCTGCTATACGGTGCACACCAAGTGCCAGTAGGTAGTGACCAGAAGCAGCACCTAGAGCTAGCGCGTGATATCGCGACTCGCTTTAACAACATCTACAGCCCTGAATCGCCAATCTTTGAAGTGCCAGAGCCTTACATTCCGACTGTGAATGCGCGCGTAATGAGCCTGCAAGATGCGACTAAGAAGATGTCTAAATCGGACGATAACCGTAAAAACGTTATCACGCTGCTAGAAGAGCCAAAGTCGATTCTTAAGAAGATTAACAAGGCGCAAACAGACACTGAGACGCCGCCGCGCATTGCTCACGATTGGGATAACAAAGCGGGTATCTCTAACCTAATGGGTCTGTACTCTGCGGCAACTGGTAAAACGTTTGAAGAGATTGAAGCGCAATACGCAGGCGTTGAAATGTATGGTCCATTTAAGAAAGATGTCGGTGAAGCACTGGTAGCCATGCTTGAGCCAATCCAATCTGAGTACCGTCGTATTCGTGAAGATCGTGCTTACATGGATGAAGTGATGCGCCAAGGTGCTGATAAGGCATCTGCTCGCGCAGCAGAGATGCTAGCGAAGGCGTACAAAGCGGTAGGTTTTGTAGCTCGCCCATAACATCATCATTGCAGAAACAAAAAAACCACCCCAACGGGTGGTTTTTTTGTTTCTGCAATAAGTGCATGATTTGTAAACGATTGCATGACCGGAACCAGTTCTGTTGAAAGTTGGTGTTGTGCTACAAATTCCTATGTAGCACTGTGATAAATCGCTCAAAACACCCTGATGTGTCTTATTTGTTTCATGAATTAACGTGATAGTTGTCCTGAATTTAGCTTCATTAGATAACAATAACGAGATATTCAGGTGGATGTATGACAACGAACAACCGACGCTCCTTGCTTGCAGTGATGATAGGATCGCTGCTGGCGGCAAATGCGAATGCCGAGCTGATCATTTCCCAGTATGTTGAAGGTGGTGGTTTTAATAAAGCGATAGAGATAGCCAATACCGGCGATACGCCGCTGGCGCTTGATGGTTATCAGTTAGCACGATCAGCCAATGGTGATGGCATTTGGGGCAGCACACTGTCTTTGGATGGTAAAACTCTCGCGGCGAAACAGGTCATGGTGTTTGCGAATTCTAGCGCAAGCGATGCAATCAAAGCCGTGAGTGATGAAGTGGAAAACAATGTCACGAGCTTTAATGGTGATGACCCCATCGCTATCTTGAAATCGGACGGCAGTGTTCATGATGTGCTTGGTATCATGGGTGATGTAGATTTTGGTAAGGACGTGACCTTAGTAAGAACCTCTTCTGCCAGCGAGGCAAGTGCGACGTTTAATGCTTCGGATTGGGTAACGTTAGATAAGGACGTGATTGATGGTTTAGGTGACTACGATCTGCAAGCAGCGCCCGAGGTATTCACGTGTACAGATTCTGGTGCTACGCCAAGCTTCACCACCATTAGCCAAATTCAGGGCAGTGGTGATAGCTCTCCATTTATTGATGGCTACCCGTATATCACCGATGAGGACTTCTTCGTTAACGGCGTGGTTTCTGCTGTTACCTCTGGCCTAACCAAGGGTTTTTACCTGCAAGATGTCACCCCAGATAACGACGTTGCGACATCCGATGGTTTGTTTGTTCACACTGGCGGTTTGGTCGCTGATCTAGTGCCTGGCGATGTGGTGTGCGTGAAAGGTAAAGTAAAAGAGTATTACTCTCATACCCAGCTTGTGTCAGACATGAACAGCTATCTCAAGCAGAGCTCTGGCACTGCCCCTGCGGCGACGCCACTGGAACCGCTTGAAGGCGAAAACCTTAAGCAAGCACTTGAGCGTCATGAAGGCATGTTGATTGAGCTCACCGATCAAAGTGCGCTGCATATTACGCGTAACTTCTCGTATGATTACGATGCGCGCCGCAATAACATGTTGCTTTCCTACCAAGCTCCGTTGTACAAGCCGACACAGTTACATCCAGCTGAGAGTAGTGAGTCGATAGCACTTGCCGAGCATAATGCCAATCACCGTGTGTTTGTTGAATCTGATCAAAAAGCGCCAAACGGTCAGATCCCTTATTACCCAGATTTTGCCACTGACCCGGATCAAAATGGCAGTTCTGAAAATCACCTACGTTTAGGCTCACGAGTGGAAGGCATGCAAGCCGTCGTTACCTATAGCTACAATGAGTATCGCTTGATTGTCACCAACGAGCTCGATAAGAGTAATTTTGTCGCGATAGGTGAGGGCTTCAATGTCGAGCGTAAAGCTGCCCCTAGCGTTGTGGATGCCGATCTGCACGTAGCAAGCTTTAATGTGCTCAACTACTTCAACTCGGTCGCAGACAGTGGCGATCCTAATGCCCTTGGTCAAAATCGCGGTGCAGAGAGTTTTGCCGAGTTTGAGATCCAACGTGCGAAAATCGTTGCGGCAATGAAAGCGATGAACGCAGACATCATCGGCCTAATGGAAATTGAAAATAATGGGTTTGGTGAAGGCAGCGCGCTGAACAACTTGGTTACCGCGCTTAATGCAGAATTTGATAATACCGATGACCACTACGCCTATGTTGAGATAGAGGCTACGGACAAACATCAAGATGCGTATCTAGGCAGTGATGCCATCATGGTGGCGATGATCTACAAGCCTAGCAAGGTGGAAGTGAATCAAAGCGCTCAAGTAATACCAATGCCTGAGCAGCACATTGAAGCTGGCTTAATCAGCCGTGAGAAAGATGACACCACCAACCCAAGCTACGATAAGTATCAGCGCCACAGTTTGCTGCAGACGTTTGATGTGAAAGGCAGTGACGAGTCCATCACCATCGTCGTCAATCACTTCAAGTCTAAAGGCTCTGAGTGTATTGAAGAGTGGATTGCCGGTGTTGAAGATAGTGAACCAAGCGATTTGCAAGGCAACTGTAATAACTTCCGCGTATCGGCAGCGAAAGTGCTAGGGGATGCCATCGACCAGGTATCTGGCGATATCCTGGTGATGGGGGATATGAATGCTTATGGCATGGAAGATCCAATTCTCGTTCTGACCGACTACGATCCTGCGCAGCACAAGCGTGAAATTAAGACCGCCTCTTACACCACGCTTGGCCTAAATGATGATGGCACTAACAAGGTTTACCAGCAGCAAGGTACCATTATTAATCAAGGGTATGGGCTCGTGAATCTCAATACCAGACTGCATGGGGCTGAGACGTTCTCATACAACTATGGTGGCGAGCTTGGCAACCTAGACCACGCGCTGGCGAATCAAAGCTTGGCGCAGAAAGTGGTGGCGATTGAAGACTGGCACATTAACTCGCTGGAGAGTAATTTGTTTGAGTACAGCAGCAAGTACACTGGAGATATGGCGAAGTACCAAGATGCGTATTCAGCATCGGATCACGACCCTATCTTGATTGCTATTGATTATTCTCAAGAGGAAGAGAAAAAGGATGGCGCTGGTTCAACTGGCCTAGCTTCTCTACTCGCGCTGTTCGGTTTTGGTGTTTATCGTCGTCAACGACGTCATGTAAAACGTTAACGCTTGTAGACTTGTAAGGCCAGCGTAAGCTGGCCTTAATTTCAATAAACCATAATTCTGCGCTTGCCTTTCATCGCAGGTATTGCACAATACCGCCTCTTGGTGCGCAACCCTTTAAAGTCTGACTATGCTACTCATCATCGACAACTACGATTCCTTCACCTTTAACCTGTTTCAGTATTTTTCTGAATTGGGCACAGAGGTCAAAGTCGTGCGTAACGATGAGATTGATATTGCCGGTATCGAGGTTTTAAACCCTTCCCACTTGGTTATTTCCCCTGGTCCTTGTACACCCAATGAGGCAGGGATCTCGCTTGATGTGATCAAACACTTTGCTGGCAAATTGCCACTGCTTGGTGTCTGCTTAGGTCATCAGGCGATAGCACAGGTGTTTGGTGGCGAAGTCGTGCGTGCAAGGCAGGTGATGCATGGTAAGACGTCACCGATTCGGCATACCAACCAGAGTGTGTTCACTGGACTTAATAATCCTCTTACTGTGACGCGCTATCACTCGCTTATTGTGGCTCGCGACAGTCTACCTGACTGCTTTGAAGTAACCGCCTGGACCGAGCTTGAGAATGGCGAGTTTGACGAAATCATGGGGTATCGTCATAAGATCCTCAACATTCACGCTGTTCAATTCCACCCAGAATCTATCAAAACTGAGCAAGGGCATGAGCTTTTGCGTAACTTCCTGTTGCAGAAATAGTCGATCTAGATCACTCTTTTTTGTTTTCTTATCCCTAATAAGTTTAGCTTATGGATTTGCAAATTTATTCGCTTTTACTGATGTAAAGCGAGTGAACACCTTACCTGAGCAGTTTCTTCGCCCCTTCGTCAAAAAACACTTCATTCAAATTCATTTATGATGCATAAATACTCATAAGGCGATATTGAATCCGGCGCAAAGTGCGCTTAAAAAGGTTTTTTCACTATTGCTATGGTTAAATAAATGTAAATACAATGCTGCATCTGTGGAAAGTCGATAGAAAATGTTCTGTCGACAATGGAAAGAGAAGGTTCCCCTAAAACCGTCTCGTTAAAGGCCAGTCTCTTTTCGTCCACACGCAGTAATAAGAAGGAATGTGTTATGACAACGGAAAAAGCGGTAACTCGTGAGTGGTTCGATGAGGTAATGGTGCCTTGCTATAACCCTATGGAGATGATTCCAGTTAAGGGTGAGGGTGCACGTGTTTGGGATCAGCAAGGTAACGAGTATATCGACTTTGCTGGTGGTATCGCGGTGAGCTGTTTAGGCCATTGCCACCCTGCGATGGTGAATGCGGTTACAGAGCAAGCCAACAAAATTTGGCACTTAAGTAATGTAATGACCAATGAGCCTGCACTGCGCCTTGCGAAAAAACTGACTGAAGTGAGCTTTGCTGAGCGCGTGTTCTTTGCCAACTCGGGTGCAGAAGCGAACGAAGCAGCGCTTAAGCTTGCGCGTCGCTGGGCAGCGGATGTACATGGCACTGAAAAGTCAGAAATCATCGCGTTTAACCAAGGCTTCCACGGCCGTACTTTCTTTACCGTGACAGTGGGTGGTCAAGCGGCCTACTCCGATGGTTTTGGTCCTAAGCCAGGTGACGTGACACACATTCCTTATAACGATATCGCGGCGCTCGAAGCGCAAATGTCTGAGAAAACCTGTGCGGTGATGATGGAGCCACTACAAGGTGAGGGCGGTATCGTTTCTCCGCAACCTGAATTCGTTCAAGCCGTTCGTGAGCTTTGTGATAAGTACAATGCGCTACTTATCTTTGATGAAGTACAAACAGGTAACGGCCGTACCGGTAACTTTTACGCTTACCAAGGTCTTGGTATCACGCCTGATATTCTGAGCACGGCTAAATCTCTGGGCGGCGGCTTCCCTATCGGAGCCATGCTAACCACAGAAAAACTGGCCGCTCACATGAAGGTGGGAACCCATGGTTCAACCTATGGCGGTAACCCGCTCGCGTGTGCGGTAGCAGAGGCGGTTGTTGATGTAGTTTCTCGCAAGGACGTACTAGAAGGCGTTGCTGAGCGTGAGGCTTGGTTCCGTGAAGGTCTTGAGAAAATCAACGCGAAATATGACCTATTTAGTGAAATTCGTGGCAAAGGCTTGCTACTTGGCGCTGCGCTTAACGAAGAGTGGCAAGGCCGAGCTCGTGACGTATTAGTTGCTGCAGGCCAACAAGGTTTGATGGTGCTGGTTGCCGGTGCCAACGTGGTGCGCTTCACACCATCACTGGTTATCACTCAACAAGAAGTTGAAGAAGGATTAGCTAAACTAGACAAAGCCATTGGTACGCTAGTTTAAGCAGACAGCCGATAAGTCGGCTTTTAGATACTCTCTCGGATTTGGATGTTCCGAGAGAGTTCGCGTCAGGAGGGATTATTGATGCTTGTTGTTCGTCCTATCACTATGTCTGACTACGATGCGCTACATACTTGCGCGGTAGAATCAGGCCACGGTTTCACTTCTCTTCCCGTTAATGAAGAGCTTCTGACAAACCGAATTACCCACTCTGAATACAGCTTTGCTAAACATGATGTCACGGCGCCTACCGACGAAGGTTATTTGATGGTTGGCTTTGACACCGAAACCGGCGAAGTCGCAGGGACAACGGGTATTGAAGGTGCGATTGGTTGGGATGTTCCTTTCTACTCTTATCACATAAGTACCGTGGTGCACTCATCGCCAAAGCTGAACGTCAACAACGTGGTGAAGCTTTTGACCTTTGGCAACAATTACACTGGCTGTAGTGAAATCTGTACCTTGTTCTTGCGTCCGGAGTTTCGAGGTGGTCTGAATGGACGCCTAATGTCGAAATGTCGCTTCTTGATGATGGCAGAGCACCCAGAGCGCTTTTCTAAAACCATCTTTGCAGAAATGCGCGGCGTGTCGGATGCAGAAGGTAACTCACCGTTTTGGCAGTGGTTACAAGAGCACTTCTTCTCGATCGATTTCACGATGGCAGATTATCTAACAGGTATAGGTAAAAAAGGCTTTATTGCCGACCTAATGCCAAAGCTACCTATTTACATCAATCTGCTGAGTAAAGAAGCGCAAGCGGTTATCGGTCAAGTGCATGAAAATACGCGTCCTGCATTAAAACTACTTGAGAAAGAAGGTTTTACTTGTCGGAACTATGTCGACATCTTCGATGCAGGTCCAACGGTTGAATGCGATCTTCGTAATATCCAAGCGGTACGAGATTCATTTCGCGCTAAGGTGTCGGTCTCTGAGCACACCAGTTCACAGGACTACCTGATTGCTAATACTTCTTTTGAGCACTTCCGTGCGACGGCGGCTAAAGCGGCGTTTGACGCCGAGTCTGGCACCGTATTGTTGTCTCCTGAGGCGGCGGATGCACTGAATGTTGCTGATGGCGACATGGTTCGTATGCTGGCTCAATAAGCGACGTTACTCGCCTCCACAAGCAATAAGATGGCCGCTCACAGCGGCCACATTTAAAAGACCAAAGGAACTTCACTATGTCTCAACAAACTCAATGGATCTCGGGCAACTGGGTAGCGGGTCTCGGTTACGCGTTTCAGTCACTGTCACCATACGACAATAATATTATCTGGGAAGGTCAATCCGCGACGCCAGAGCAAGTAGATCAGGCAGTATCTTCCGCTCGCAAGGCGTTTGTTGAGTGGAAAAAAAGACCGTTTGCGGAACGTGAGGCTATTGTGCTGGCGTTTGCCGACAAGGTTAAAGAACGTAGTGAAGAGATTGCTATTGCGATTGCCAAAGAAACGGGCAAGCCGTTATGGGAAACCCGCACTGAAGCCGGCGCGATGGCCGGTAAAATTGCCATTTCGATACGTGCTTACCATCAACGCACTGGTGAGAACCAACGCGAAGCAGCTGGAAACCAAATCGTCCTCCGTCACAGGCCACTTGGTGTTATGGCAGTGTTTGGTCCTTATAACTTTCCGGGACACTTGCCAAATGGCCATATCGTGCCAGCGCTGTTGGCAGGGAACACAGTGGTCTTTAAACCCTCAGAGCAAACTCCACTAGTCGGCGAACTTGCAATGAAAATCTGGGAGGAAGTGGGACTGCCTGCCGGTGTTATTAACCTTGTTCAAGGTGGTAAAGAGACGGGTATCGCTCTTGCTGATTCGAAAGGCATTGATGGCGTGCTGTTTACTGGTAGCGCCAACACAGGGCATATCCTGCATCGTCAATTTGCTGGTCAGCCTGGCAAGATGCTGGCGCTCGAGATGGGCGGTAACAATCCGCTTGTCGTCAGTGAAGCGTTTGGTGATGTTGATGCGGCGGTGTACACCATTTTGCAATCGGCCTACATCAGTGCTGGACAGCGTTGTACCTGCGCACGACGCCTTTATGTGCCATTTGGTGAAAAAGGTGATCAACTAGTAGAAAGCCTAGTGTCTGCTATTAATAAGATCCGTATCGATGAGCCGTTTGCACAGCCTGCGCCATTTATGGGCCCGCAGATCTCAGAGCAGGCCGCTGACCATATTATTGCAGCGCAAGCTGAGTTGGTGAAGCTAGGCGGTAAGAGCCTAGTAGAAGCAAAACGCTTGAAAGCCGCCTTCGTGACGCCAGCACTGTTAGATGCCACTGATATCGATGAGCTTCCTGATGAAGAGTACTTTGGGCCGCTGCTACAACTGGTGCGCTACGAAACTCTTGAACAAGCGGTAGAGCTGGCCAACGATACCCGATTTGGTTTGTCGGCAGGGCTTATCTCAGAGCGTGATGAGGAGTGGCAATATTTCACAGACCACATTCGAGCAGGCATTGTAAACCGCAACCGTCAGCTTACAGGAGCCAGTGGTGATGCGCCGTTTGGCGGTCCGGGCGCGTCTGGCAACCTTCGTCCAAGTGCGTTTTATGCAGCAGATTACTGCGCTTACCCTATGGCATCAATGGAGGGCGATAACACCGTTCTTCCTGCGACTTTAAGCCCTGGCATCGAACTATAAGGAGCGTGCTATGACCGTTGACGCGCTATTTGGCCACTTGTGGCAAGACTATATCACTCGCCTGTGCCCATCGGCACATAAGGTGCACGACTTGCTTAGAGAAGATGAGTCGCTTATCAATGACCATATTGCGCTGCGAACCTTTAATGTCGCGCCACTGGGTATCGACACACTAGCTAAGCCGTTTCTAGATCTTGGTTACGAGGTCAGTGGCCATTACGACTTTGAAGCCAAAAAGCTGACTGCGATACACCTAGAACATAGCAATACTTTGCTTCCTAAGGTGTTTATCAGCGAGTTGCGAGTAGAAGAGTGCTCTCAATCGCTTCAAGATACCGTGGCTAAGTTAGTGGCACAGGTGGACAGCGCCAAGCTTTCCTCTGCTGAGTTCTTATATGGTGGCCGTTTGTGGGACTTAAGCTATCAAGACTTCCAAATGTTGGCACAAGAAAGTGAGTATGCCTCATGGCTTGCTGCTCACGGTTATGGCGCCAATCACTTCACGGTGAGCGTGAATCAGCTTGACTGCTTTGCCGAAGTAGTTGAGGTCAATCAGCACCTTCGTGATGCTGGGTTTGCGATTAATGAATCGGGCGGGGAAGTGAAAGGCTCACCAGAGGTGCTGCTAGAGCAATCCTCGACCATGGCAGACAAAGTGTCTGTGGCATTTACTGATGGTGATCAGTTGATTCCAGGTGGCTTCTATGAGTTTGCTAAACGTTACCAGCTAGCCGATGGCAGTTACTACCAAGGCTTTGTCGCGGCATCTGCGGACAAAATCTTTGAGAGTACGCATCAGTAACGATAAACCCTACAGCGCCGTCATTGCACTGGCCGGGCCTCTACGCAGAGATGACGGAGGAACAACAGCTCACGTCATTCCTGCGTAGGGGTGACGACTATTTGGGGTTAGGGTGATATCTCAAGGCTCGTCATTCTTGCGTAGGCAGGAATCTACTTGAGGCTTGGGACGCGCTTAAAGAAGACCCCTGCCTGCGCAGGGGTGACGATAAATTTGAAACAAAAAAAAGCCACCCGAGGGTGGCTTTTTAAATCTTGTTACGTGCTCTTAGCGAGTACCGTAAACCACGATTGTCTTACCGTGGGCAGAAATTAGGTTCTGCTCTTCTAGCATCTTAAGAATACGACCTACTGTTTCGCGAGAACAACCAACGATTTGGCCAATCTCTTGACGAGTGATCTTGATTTGCATGCCGTCTGGATGAGTCATTGCATCAGGTTGTTTCGCTAGGTTAAGTAGCGTCTGTGCAATACGACCCGTTACGTCTAGGAATGCTAGGTCACCTACTTTTTGGCTAGTCACTTGTAGACGACTTGCCATCTGAGCAGATAAGCGCATTAGAATGTCTGGGTTAACTTGGATAAGCTGACGGAACTTCTTGAATGAGATTTCCGCAACTTCACAAGGTGATTTTGCTCGTACCCATGCCGTACGTTCTTGGTCCTCTTCGAACAAGCCAAGTTCACCGATGAAGTCACCTTGGTTTAGGTAAGACAAGATCATCTCTTTGCCTTCTTCATCTTTAATCAGTACCGCTACAGAGCCTTTGACGATGTAGTAAAGCGTTTCTGCTTTCTCGCCCGCATGAATAAGCGTGCTCTTTGATGGGTACTTGTGAATGTGGCAGTGTGAAAGGAACCACTCTAACGTTGGGTCGGTTTGAGGTTTACCTAGAACCATATATCTTACTTCCTCTGCAGGGTATGCTTGCTGCTTTCCATATTTGTTAGCAAGCCCGTTGGTTAAGACCTACTAGCATAAAAGCACTTTGAAGATGGCGCAAGCGATCTTCTATTTCCTAGAAATAGTATCCTTTTTTGCGCCGCTTTTCTTGATTTTAATCGTGTCAAAAGCGTATTTATCTATACAAAACTGTGCACATGATCACGATACAAAAAAACAGGCTGATTTGGCTCACATTTCCTAACCTATTTTTCCCGTTTCTATAAGTTGCTGAAGTATTGGTCTGACGATTAGCTCCATCGCAAAACTCATCTTACCGCCCGGCACTACGATGGTGTTGTGACGTGACATGAACGAACCATCAATCATCGCTAGTAAGTACGGGAAGTCGACATTCTTGATACCACGTAAGCGAATCACCACAAAACTCTCATCCAAACTCGGAATGCCTTTCGCATTGAGCGGGTTTGAAGTGTCCACGGTTGGGACGCGCTGGAAGTTAATGTGTGTGCGTGAAAATTGCGGTGTAATGTAGCTTAAGTAGTCGTCCATCGAGCGAACAATTGAGTCAGTAACCGCTTCTCGAGAGTGACCACGATCGCGGGTGTCTCGTACGAATTTTTGGATCCACTCGAGGTTAACGATAGGCACCATGCCGATAAGCAGGTCAACGTGCTGCGCAGCATTGACATCGCCATCTACAACGCCGCCGTGTAGGCCTTCATAAAACAGCACATCGCTATTCTCTGGCAGGTCTTGCCATGGAGTGAAGGTGCCTGGCATTTGATTATAAGGCACGGCCTCATCGAAGGTGTGTAGGTAGCGGCGGAACTGGCCAGTACCATTTTGCCCATAGTTGCGAAAAAACTCTTCAAGCGCAGGGAAGTCGTTCGCTTGGGGGCCAAAGTAGCTGATGTGTTTACCTTGATCTTTGGCTTTGCGGATCTCGATGTCCATCTCTGGGCGAGTAAAACGGTGAAAGCTATCACCTTCAATAAATGCAGGCTTGACGCTCATCATGTTGAACATCTTGCGAAATGCTTCTGACGTTGTGGTGGTTCCAGCTCCAGAGGAGCCCGTTACAGCAATGATCGGGTGTTTTGCTGACATGACACTTCCTGTGTATTTGTAATTGTCGTTATAAATTTGCTAACTCACATAAGGAGTTAGACCTTGTAGGCCAATTTCAGTTCAATAGCCTTTCAATATAGCAGCTACTTGCGCAGCTACCGAAAAATTACAGCGAGCGACGCGATTTAATGTCGACGGTTTCGTGCAGTTCAGAGAAAACGATGACGGCCTCACCGCTTTCGAGCTGGCTACGAACATGGCGAACTTTATCATCTAGCGATATTTCCGACTCACCATAGTCGGTGCCTTCGCGCAGCACGAACTCTTTAATAAGGTTATCTAGCGTGTCTGCGTCAATCTGTTGCCATGGGATGATCATAAATACCTCTCAATTCTATGACCGCAGGATTATAGCACTGCTGATTCACAAAGGGATCTATCGCTGTTTTTGGCTAGTCAATAAAGTGTCGGTAGTAGCTTGGTAAGCTCTCTTCTAACCAAAAGCGCGGGCGTCGCAAACTACCCGTCATAAAGCCGACATGACCACCTCGATCAAGCAGTTGGTAATTGATATGGCTTGGAAGACTAAAAGTTGGAATGACCTCGTGTGTCATAAAGGGGTCATCCTTGGCATGAATAAACTGAGTCGGTACGGTGATTTCTCTTAGGCGAGGTAGCCCAGAGCAGCGCTGATAGTAGTCGTCGGCATTTTTAAATCCATGCAGCGGAGCAGTGATCAAATCATCGAACTCGTAAAGCTTTTTCATGTTCTTAATGCGCTCTTCGGTCAGTCCGAGGACTTCGCTTAGCAGATGAAGTTTGTTGAGCGCATTCTTTTTCATCGAACTGAGCAGGTAAGAGCGATAGACCTTAGAGAAGCCTTGTTCAATACGTCTAGCACACGCTGCCAAGTCGAGTGGCGCAGAGATGACGGTTGCGCCATCGAGCTTAGTATCATCGCCGTAGTGAGCGAGATAGTTGGTGAGCATATTGCCGCCAAGGGAAATGCCTACGGCAACCTTTCTACTATTTGGGTAACGATGATCCAAAAGCTCAATGAACTGTCTCGCATCACCAATCTCACCGGAATGATAAGCTCTGGCAAGTCGGTTCGGGTTTGGCCCACAGCCGCGAAAGTGCATCATGACCGACAGCCAGCCCTGCTTAGCAAATGCGTGCATTAGCCCGTTGGCATAAGGGCTGTGAAAGCAGCCTTCTAAGCCATGAAATAGAACAAACACAGGTTTGTTTTGGGCACTTTGTCTATGGGGGTCTTCACTCCACGCGAGCTCGACAAAGTCGCCATCTGGGGTATCCAGGGTTTCCCATATCGGCTCAAATAACGCTTTGCGTCGTACAAAGCGTGGGATCAGCGTCTGGACGTGTGGATTGGCTAGCCCTTTGGCGGCGATAAAGTGTTTGCTGCTCATAACGTAAATTCACTTACGGGATTGGATTGCAATAGTGCTTTTAGAGTATCTACGCCTAATTGTAGCTGCTCGATCGTTTGTGGCGAGCTCAGCGATAGACGTACCGCAGGCGCTACCGAGCCACCAGGAGGTGCAAACAGCTCGCCCGATTTGACGACAACCCCTTGCTCTGAGGCTCTACTAACAAACTCACTCAGCCGCCAGTGCTCAGGTAGGGTTAGCCAAACGTGAAAGCCGCCTTGTTGATAACGAAGGTCAAACTCGCCTAGCGTGTCTACCGCGATGGCAATACGCTTTTTCATTTCGCTGTGGATGATAGTGAGGTTTCGCTCTGCATCACCAGAGAGCAGCATTTCACAGGTTAGGGCAGTGAGTAGAGGGCTTATCATCCAGCTGTGGTTTTGCAGTGTCATCACCAGATGTTGATGAAGCTTTTCCGGGGCGCTCATATAGCCCACCCGTAGACCGGGTGCGAGACATTTCGAGAAAGCACCAATATGGATAACGCGCTCAGGCGCGAAGTTAACCATGGGAGCCGGGGCTTTTTCTATCAGCAGGCCGTTGATCTCATCTTCAATCACGTAGACATCATAAGACTCACAGATGCGCAAGATATCGCGGCGGCGCTCTTCAGACATAATGGCAGTGGTAGGGTTTTGCAGCGTTGGCGTTAAGTAGATAAATCGCGGCGAGTAGCGCTGGCAGCATACCTCCAACGATTCTGGCGTTATGCCAAATTCATCCATGTCCACGCCTTTGAGCGTCAATTGATTCTGACGTGCCAAACTAATCACACCCGGGTAGGTGTACTTTTCGACCAAGACGGTATCGCCCGCACGAGTGAAGGTGTCGAGTACCATCTGAATCGCATGCTGCGCGCCTGAACTAAATAGCATCCTATGTGCGGGAAGTTTGATGCCTTTATTATTGAGCCAATTGGCGACTATGGTTCGGTGAGCATCCAGTCCGGCGGGGGGGTGATAGAGCATCAATTGGTTGAGGTGCGAGTTCGAGCTTGAGATGCGCTGCATAGCTTGTTTTAGCATATCGCTTCTGTCGAGCAGAGGCGGAATATTATAACCAAAGTTCATTTCACCTTGCGCCACCGTGCTTTGCTCGAATACCCAGCTGGGTTTATTGGTATCAGAGACATAGGTGCCAGCACCGACTTTTGCTTCCACCAAGCCCCTTCGTTCTACTTCCGCATAGGCTCGGGTAATCGTTCCTACCGTGACACCGAGCTTATCTGCAAGCCAACGGTGAGTGGGTAGTTTACTGTTTGCTTTGAGAGCGCCATCTTCGATCATTGTGGCGATCTGATCAGCGATCTGTTTGTAGATCGGCGCTGGATCTTGCTTGAATACTGTAATCGTCTCGATTGTCATGGTGACAATAAACCCTTTGCGTCTGCTGTATGGCTTTGTTAGGGTTATTTTGTGCTCGAATTAACAATAAATCAACGTATTTATGGAAATTGTATCGATACAATTTTTATCATAGAGGGAGAAAAGGGATGGATTGGTCATTTTTGCTATCAGTGGCATTGTTTGCCGTGGTCATGACGGGGACACCGGGTCCTAACAATGTCATGTTAACTGCGTCGGGTGCTAACTTTGGCTATGTTAGATCGATCCCGCACTTTGTTGGGATTGGTCTCGGTCTGATCAGCTTGATCTTATTGAATGGCGCAGGTCTCGGCGTGATCTTCCAGACTTACCCGATGGTTCAGGAAGTTCTTAAATGGCTGGGTAGCGCGTATTTGCTGTATTTGGCTTGGCGAATTCTGACCGCAGGGATCAATAAGGGAGAATCTGATAGTAAAGCCAAACCTATGACCTGCTTTGAAGCCATGACATTTCAATACTTGAATCCAAAAGCTTGGGTGATGTCGGTAACCGCCGTGAGTTCATTTGCATTGAGCGGTGACTACTATTGGTGGTCGCTGGTGGGGATCTCGGTGATCTTTTTGCTTGTTCAGATACAAACGTCGTCGGTATGGGTGGGGTTTGGCACCTTTATCCGCCGCTGGCTGGCAACACCTACTGCATGGCGCCGCTTTAACTCCAGTATGGCGCTGCTTACTGCATCATGTGTGGTGTTTATTTGGTAGCGAGTTCGCTGACTGGCTTGGAGAAAATAAGCCCGAGGTGCTCAGCGCCAAGTTGGCGACAGTAGCCGAGTACAAGTGCCTCATCCTGTTTGGGGCTGAGCGTTAACGCATTAATGCAATCAACAAGGTCGGATTGCTGTTGCTTCTCAAGGCTGAGTTCAAACTCAAGTGCTTCACGATATAAACTATCAACCACACTGTGCTTGAGCTGACGGCGAATATCGCGAAATTGATGTAGCAGTTTTTCAGTGCGACCGAGGCAGGATTGGACGTGATGCCAATCCTCGGCGTTGAAGCGAAGTGCCTGTTCGTCTAGGCACTTCAGTAGCAACAGCAAATTGACGTTGCCGTGGTAGTGATTTTGCAGATTTAAGCACGCCTCTTTTACCTCTCGCACCCCGTAGTACTGCAGGCTGAACTGCCATAGGTGCTCTAGAGTGAGATTTGAAGATGCGTGCTCGCGGGTCATGATTGATTGAATTCCTGTTCCATCTGCTCAAGAACTTCTTGCTGCACCATCCAGTCCATTTCGACTTCTTCAAGTTCGGATTTGCTGGAGGCTTGTTTGGCAAGTACTTCATTAAGTTTAGCTTTATTTTCCGCATCATACAGAGAAGTATCAGACAATTGCTCCTCTGCCTCAGCGATGAGGGCGGATAACTTATCCATTTTTTCCTCAAGCTTTGTCAGTGTTTTGCGAATTGGCGCGGTTTGCTTACGAAACTCGGCGTCTTTGCGTTTTTGCTCTTTCTTAGCGGCTGCACTGTTATTTGAGGCTTTATCTGGCTCATTGGCTTGAGCCTCTTTACGCTCAATTTTTTGCTGCTCTGTCAGCCACTTATAGTAGTCAACGAGGTCGCCATTAAATGGCGCTACCTGACGATCGTGGACTAGGTATAGGTCATCGGTGGTCGCGCGCAGTAAGTAGCGATCGTGGCTGACGATGACCATGGCACCTTCAAAGGTTTGCAGAGCCAGTGTTAGTGCTTGGCGCATATCCAGATCAAGGTGGTTGGTCGGTTCATCGAGTAGTAATAGGTTTGGTTTTTCCCATACAACAAGCGCTAATACCAGTCTGGCTTTTTCACCACCGGAGAACGGCGCGACTTTTTCAAGCGCTTTGTCACCTTGGAAACCAAAGCTTCCCAAGTAATCACGAAGCTGCTGCTCGGTGTGCTGCGGCGCGATCTGCATCATATGTTGCAGCGGCGTCTCTTCTGGGTGCAGGGTTTCCAGTTGGTGCTGAGCAAAGTAACCAATTTTAACGCCTTGAGAGTAATTAAGATCGCCCTCTTTAGCGCCAAGCTCGCCTGACAGCAGTTTGATCAGCGTGGATTTACCTGCGCCATTACGACCTAAAAGACCAATTCGGCTACCTGGAACCAGGTTTAGACGGATCTTTTCAAGAATGATGTTGTCATCGTAACCCGCCGAAACCTCATCCATCATGATGATTGGATTTGGCAGTGCCGCAGGCTCTCTGAATTCGAAGCTAAATGGATTATCAAACTGAGCTGGCAGCACTTTTTCCATGCGTTCCAGCGCTTTGATACGGCTTTGCGCTTGGCGTGCTTTCGATGCTTTATAGCGGAAGCGGTCAATGTACTTCTGCATATGCGACATCTGCTTTTGCTGCTTCTGGTATTGAGCTTGTTGCAAGATGAGTTTTTGCGCGCGCTGTTCTTCAAACGAGGAGTAGTTGCCCGTGTACTCGTTTAGCAGTTGATTCTCGATATGGATAATGCGGCCAACGATTGGATCGAGAAAATCTCGGTCGTGCGAGATCAAGACAAGTGTACCTGGGTAGCTTTGTAGCCAGCGTTCAAGCCACATTACGGCATCTAAGTCCAAGTGGTTGGTTGGTTCGTCGAGCAGCAGTAGATCTGAGCGGCACAATAGCGCCTGCGCTAGGTTAAGGCGCATACGCCAACCACCCGAGAATTGAGTCAGATTCCAGGTCATCTGCTCTTGGCTAAAACCCAGACCGTCGAGAAGCTCTGCGGCGCGAGCACGGATGCTGTAACCGCCAATGACTTCGATTTTGCCATGCAGTTCAGCAACCAGAGTACCGTTGTCTTGTTGCTCTGCGTCAACAAGCTTTTGTTCAAGTGCGCGATACTCTCGATCGCCATCAATCACGTATTCAATAGCGGTGCGCTCTAGTGCTGGGGTTTCCTGTGCGACCCAAGCGAGCTCCCAATGGGATGGCTGACTAAATGAGCCTGCATCAATGGAGAGTTCGTCTTTGAGCAGCGCAAACAGGGTGGATTTACCACAACCGTTTTTGCCGACTAGACCCACTTTGTCACCAGGGTGAATGGTGGCAGAGGCTTGGTCGAGCAGTGGTTTACCGCCGCGAAGCAATTGAATATCAGAGAAGGTGATCATAAGGAAACAACTAGCTAGTGATTGAAATTTCGACCCACGAATACTATGAGGAAAGCAGCGAAATGTCGATCATTATCCCTTGGGAGAAGGCATAAATAGCAAGGCAATCAGGGGCAAACTAACCTGCACGAACGATGAAGTTTGGTATATGATGGAACAAACTGATAACAAAAACAGAATGATTTCAATAACAATCATCACTGTCTACCCTTAAAGATTAGGGTAAAGAAGAGTGACTGACTCTCGCTGTTGTTAGAGAGCAGTTTACGAAGTCGTAAGTATGGAGATGGTTTTCAAGGAATGACGTCAGAATTACAACACTTAAACCAATCCCCAAAAGTTCTGGTGATCTATGCGCACCCAGAGCCACAAAACTCTATCGCCAATCAGGTGATGCTCAAGAAAATCCAATCATTGGATAACGTCACCTTGCGTGATTTGTATGCCCTGTATCCTGATTTCTTTATTGACGTCAATGCTGAGCATCAGATGCTACTTGAACACGATGTGATTGTGTTTCAGCACCCACTTTATATGTATTCCTGCCCATCGCTGCTCAAAGAGTGGATTGACCGAGTGCTGGGCAAAGGCTTTGCGTTTGGTGATGATTGTGCCTTGGAAGGCAAATATTGGCGCAGCGTGATTACCACAGGCGGTAAAGAATCGGCCTTTAGCCAGTCTGGCTATAACAAGTACCCACTTGAGCAGATATTGCAGCCGTTTGAGCTCAGTGCAGCCTTGTGCAAAATGCACTGGATGGAGCCTTTGGTTCTCTACTGGTCACGCCGTGTGGATGATATGGATCGCTATCAGCATGCCGAGCTCTACAGGCAGTGGTTGATGCATCCCTTTGATGAGTCATTGATGATGTCGTCGCTAACGGCAAAGGGGGCAGCTGATGGCAATGGAGAATGATTTCTTACAGAGTGGTGTGATATTTCTCTCTGCGGCAGTGGTGGCTGTGCCGATTGCTCAGCGCTTGGGCCTAGGAAGTGTGCTTGGCTATTTGTTGGCGGGCGTAGCGATTGGCCCTTGGGGACTGGGTCTTATTAGTGATGTCGACGAGATCCTTCATTTCTCCGAGTTTGGCGTGGTGCTGCTACTGTTTTTAATAGGTCTTGAGCTAAACCCCAAGAAGCTTTGGCAAATGCGGGTACCAATACTTGGTCTCGGTGGGGCACAGGTATTAGTGACGACTTTGGTGTTATCGGCCATCGCCTCACTGTTTGGTCTGACTTGGCAGACCAGCTTGGCGATAGGGATGGCTTTAGCACTCTCCTCTACCGCGATTGCATTGCGAGTGATAGAAGAGCAAGGATTAGCGGGCGGAGAAACAGGGCAATCAGGTTTTGCAGTGTTGCTGTTTCAAGATATCGCCGTGATCCCTATGCTGGCGTTGATCCCTGTATTGGCTGGCAACACCGCAGGTAACTGGGGTGACATCTTGTGGATGCTCGCAGGTGTGCTTGGGCTGCTAATCGGTGGTCATTACTTAATTCGACCTCTATTTCGCTATGTCGTGATGAGCGGAGTGCGAGAACTGTTTACGGTGGCGGCGCTACTACTGGTGATCGGTATTGCAGCCTTTATGCAAAAGCTGGGTCTATCGATGGCACTTGGCACCTTTTTGGCAGGGGTGCTATTGGCTGAAAGTGAATATCGTCATGAGCTTGAGATAGCCATTGAACCGTTTAAAGGTCTATTGCTTGGTCTGTTCTTTATTGCGGTGGGGATGGCGGTCAATTTAGGACTTTTGGTCTCTGAGCCATTCAAGGTGCTGTTGGCTGTTGTGTCACTGGTGGTTATAAAAGGCCTAATACTTTACGTGTTAGCAAGGTTGTTTGGTATTCGCCCTAAAGCGCGCAGTAAGATGGCGGCGATATTGAGCCAAGGTGGTGAGTTTGCTTTTGTTATTTTTACCGCCGCGAGCGCGCAAGGTTTGTTACCTGCTGAAGAGTCCGCTTTTCTATTGGTGGTGGTGAGCTTGTCCATGGTGACCACGCCATTGCTATTGATGGCACAGGAAAAGTGGTTTGAAAAATCTTTGAATCAAGAGCAGGAAACCACAATTAAAACCGATGTCGAAGACAGGCAGCCACGAGTCATCATTGCTGGTTTTGGTCGTTTCGGACAAATCGTTGGTCGTTTGATGTACGCCAACAAGGTCAAAATTACCGTATTAGAGAGTGATGCGAGCCAAATTCATCTGTTAAGGAAGTATGGCTACAAAGTATTTTATGGGGATGCCACTCAACTAGACCTGTTGCGCGCTGCTGGCGCAGACAAAGCCGAAGCCATTATTGTCTGTACCGACTCGCCGGAAGAGATCATGGAAGTGGTGGATATGTGCCATAAGCACTTCCCGTCACTCAAGGTTCTAGCGCGTGCTCGAAGTCGTGTGGAAGCCTATCAATTAATGAACCATGGTGTGGATCGTTATTCTCGAGAGACTTTCTTGGGGGCGCTTGACTTAGGTCGCCAAGCTCTTATTGAACTGGGTTTTCATCCTTATGAGGCCAAACGCGCAGAAGCGCATTTTAAAAAGTTGGATAATTCCATGCTCAAGGAGCTGCTGCCGCAGCACAGTGAAGATAAACAACTGGCGCAACGTTCAAAAGAAGCTCGTAAAGAGCTTGAAGAGATCTTTGGCCGTGAAATGGAAAAAGACCGTCAGTCTCGCAATTTTTGGGATTAGGAAGTCAGGTCGTCTGGATAGTAGGAAGTAACATGAGCAGTACCAAGAAACGTTTTATCGCCGGGGCAAGCTGCCCGAAATGCTCCACTCAAGACAGTTTGCGCTGGTGGATAGAGAATAATGTTGAGTGGGTAGAGTGTGTGGATTGTGAGTTCACCGAGCAGAGAACCCCTAAAGCTGTAGAAAAATCTGAACGAAGTGATGAAGAATTAATCGGTATTTTTAAGCCGGAATGATTGAGTTTCTATTTTCTATCCCCATAATATGCTCACACGCCGCCTAACGGCGGCATTGTTTTGATAAGACTAGGCGAAGTTAAGTGTTTAGTCTTAGTGCCAATCCTTTGGAGTATCCATGAAAATTGCTAACAACGCAGTAGTAAGCCTAGCGTACCAAGTAAAAACTGAAGACGGTGTGGTTGTTGACCAAGCAACTGTAGACGCACCTCTAGATTACCTACACGGCCACAACAACCTAATCACTGGCTTAGAAAAGGAACTTGAAGGCAAAGAAGCGGGTGACAAGTTCACTGCAACTGTATCTCCAGAAGAGGCATACGGCGAGCACAATGACGCGCTAGTTCAGCGTGTACCAGCGAACGTATTCCAAGGCGTTGACACAATTGAAGTGGGTATGCGTTTCCTAGCGGATACTGACCAGGGTCCAATCCCAGTAGAAGTAACAGAAGTTGATGGCGACGAAGTTGTGGTTGATGGTAACCACATGCTAGCTGGCCAAACACTAACGTTTGACGTTGAAGTGGTAGCACTTCGCGATGCAACAGCAGAAGAGATCGAGCACGGTCACATTCACCAAGGTGGCGATAGCTGCTGTGGTGGCGAAGGTCACGGTGAAGAAGGTGGCTGTTGTGGTGGTGAAGGCCACGGTGAGAAGAAAGAAGACGGCTGCTGCGGTGGCGGCGGTTGTGGTTCTCACTAATCACACGCTTTTCAAAGGCCTCCCATTGGGAGGCCTTTGTCGTTTATAGTACTCGTAAAATATAACGAAGAATAAGGAAGTGATGTATGACTCAGCCTTTTGCTATCGCAATTCACGGTGGTGCCGGTACCATCCTTAAAACGCAGATGAGTGATGAGTTAAAGCAACAGATACTCGATGCGCTAAGCCGCTCAGTAAAAGCAGGGGCTGCGGTATTGGAAGCGGGTGGTGATGCCCTCGATGCGGCAGTGGCAGCTGTGCAGGTTATGGAAGATTCGCCGCACTTCAACGCTGGTAAAGGCTCGGTGTTGACTCACAATGAGATGGTCGAGATGGATGCCTCTGTGATGCACGGCGCTCAGCAAGATGCAGGTGCGGTGGCCGGTGTTAGGCACATTAAAAACCCGATTGCACTTGCTCGCGATGTGATGCGCGACAGTGACCACGTGCTCTTGATTGGCGAAGGCGCAGAAAAATTTGCTTTTGAGCAAGGCCATGAGTACACAGAACAAGACTATTTCTTTACCGAGCGCCGCTATGAGCAGCTTCAATCTATGAAAGAAAAAGGGCTGTTTGCGCTATCGGAATCAAAATATCCTGATGATAAAAAGTACGGCACGGTAGGTGCGGTGGCGCTGGATATGCAAGGCAATTTGGCGGCAGCTACCAGCACAGGCGGCGTGACCAATAAGAAATATGGCCGTGTCGGCGATACCGCCATTATTGGTGCAGGCACCTATGCGGAGAACAACAACGTTGCCGTATCGACTTCGGGCATGGGGGAGTACTTTATCCGTAAAACCGTAGCCAGTGATGTCGCCGCGCGCATGCGTTATCTCAAAGAAGACGTACATACAGCCTCAGAAAGCGTGATACAGGGTGAACTCAAACAGATGGGTGGAGAAGGTGGCCTTATCGCCATCGACGCAAGCGGTGACATGCATTTTGCAATGAATAGTTCTGGGATGTACCGAGCGTCGATTGATGCGGAAGGTGCGCTGACCGTTAAGATATACGCTGATGAGTAACTGCTTGTTAGCTCCTAGGTTTTTGGTTCTAGTATCTAGGGCCAAGAACCAATCCCCCTGCTCTTCAAAATCGCTTGCTTATTATTCGCCCTTTATGTAACATTTGCGGTCCTTAATTCTCGGTCTTTTTTATTAGTTCCTTGCTTCCTCTGGATGACCGAGCCAAACGTGGAAGCTAATAATCCGTAAGGAGCAACCAATGCGTCATTACGAAATCGTATTCATGGTGCACCCTGATCAAAGCGAGCAAGTTGCTGGCATGATCGAGCGTTACACTGGTTCAATCACTGAAGCTAACGGTACTATCCACCGTCTAGAAGACTGGGGTCGCCGTCAAATGGCTTACCCAATCAACAAGCTTCACAAAGCACACTACGTTCTAATGAACGTTGAAGCGCCACAAGAAGCGATTGATGAGCTAGAAACTGCTTTCCGTTTTAACGATGCAGTTCTACGTAACATGATCATGCGTACTAAAAAAGCTGTTACTGAGCCTTCTATCATGCTTAAGCAGAAAGAAGAGCGTTCTGAGCGTGCTCCACGTCGTGAAGAGCGTACAGAAGCTAAGCCAGAAGCATCTGCAGAGTAATTTTTTACTCATTTAGTACTTGGTAGTGGTTCTCCACTGCCGACTTTAAGACTTTAATTTAGATCAGGAGATAGCCCATGGCTCGTTTCTTCCGTCGTCGTAAATTCTGCCGTTTCACTGCAGAAGGCGTTACAGAGATTGATTACAAAGACGTAACAACTCTAAAAAACTACATTACTGAATCTGGTAAAATCGTACCTAGCCGTATCACTGGCACAAGTGCTAAATACCAGCGTCAGCTAGCTCGCGCTATCAAGCGTTCACGCTACCTAGCACTACTTCCGTACACTGATAAGCATCAGTAATCGGCACCGTTTAGAAAAGAGGATTAAACAATGCAAGTTATTCTACTTGATAAAATCGGTAACCTAGGTGGTCTTGGCGATACAGTTAACGTTAAATCTGGTTACGCTCGTAACTTCCTTATCCCACAAGGTAAGGCTGTAATGGCAACTAAGAACAACGTTGAAATGTTTGAAGCTCGTCGCGCTGAACTAGAAGCGAAAGTTGCTGAGCAACTAACTGCTGCTGAAGCACGTGCTGAGAAAGTTAACGCTCTAGAAGCAGTTGTTATCGCTTCTAAAGCGGGTGACGAAGGCAAACTATTCGGTTCTATCGGTACTCGTGACATCGCTGACGCAATCACTGCGGCAGGCGTTGAAGTTGCTAAAAGCGAAGTTCGTCTTCCTGAAGGCGCTCTACGTACAACTGGCGAGTTCGAGATCAGCGTTCAACTTCACTCTGAAGTTTTCGCTCAAATCGCACTACAAGTTGTTGCTGCTGAGTAATTCAGTTGTAAGAACGCGAAAAACACCAGCTTCGGCTGGTGTTTTTTTATGCTCAAGAAAAATTAAGCTCCTCAAAGCCTTCATATTGCTCAAATGGAAGCAGATAGATACTTTTTAGCACGTCGTCAGAAATGTTTTCCAATTCAGTGAAAACCGTATTCTCGATTTTTCCAAGCTTGGCTTCAGCGACGACATCGTCAATCACCCTAGGTAATACCTGACATAGTTTCTTGAAGGCATGAGCGTCACCCGTAGCGATCTCATAGAACTTGTCCATTGATACTCTTCGAATGTTTTTATGACTGATCTTTTCACCATCTAAACTGATTGCCCAAGGAATATCTTGGCTATTCTTAGCAATAACCTCAACTAAGTAACAGACAGCCTTATCATCGCGGACAATTTTGTTTTGCATTTTCATGTAGGTCTTCTGTGATGAAGCCGAGTTCATGGTGTTATGCTTGTTTTTTAGCTCCGCATAGATATTTAGCTCTGAGTTAATCGTATCAAAGCCTTGCTCAGGCACTTCCCAGCCATCAAAAAATTTAAATATATTTTGATGAAAATAGCCGATGTGATTGGTGTTTGACTTGTCAATCTGACGAATAGACTCAGATTCAATGATTTCAGGTATCGTCTTGCCATAAATCTTTGAATCAAAGGTAAGTTTGATTGGGTCAAGTAAGTTCTTATTAAACTGCGACAGGTTGATTTTGAATCGGTACTTAAGAACCGTATCTTTCACATGCTCAAATAGCTGCTCATCGCTAATAAATCCTAAACCATATGCTTCTGACTTGGTTGCTGACATAGATGCCTACCTTTATGTTAATCAGACAGTTATGTTACCCGATTAGCTAGAAAATAAAAGACACACCGAGCCCCCCTCAAAGAGCTCAAAAGCCAACAAACACTACTCATGGAAATTCTGTCCAAAAGAGGTACAATCCGTGCTCAATTTTCTATGACCCACGGCCTTTAATATGCACTCACCCCAACACTGCTTTAACCAATTTGATGTTGCTATCGAAGGCTACGAGTTACCCAAGCAATTTACGTTCCCGTTCTACTACACGCCCCACCCGCTGTGCGTGTTGGCGGCAAATCAGCTCCAGCAGTATCTAGAAACACAAACTGACTTCATTTATGACTTTGGCATAAAAGACGAGAGCCAAGGTCGAGGTAAGATGTTCGGTGTTTTACTGGTGCAAAACCCACAAGGCCAAATCGGCTTTTTGAATGCCTTTTCTGGCAAGATTGCAGACCAAAATCTCCTGCCAGGATTCGTCCCACCAGTTTTCGACATGCTTACTGAAGACGGCTTCTTCCGAGAAGACACCGACGCCATCACCAAAGCGCTTGCGACATACAAAACCTTCGCCGACGCACCTGAAATCACAGAACTCAAAGAGCAAATCGCTACAGAGCGTGCCGCGTACCAACAAGAAGAACAAGCGCATCGCGACACCAGGATTCAAGGACGTGCTGCTCGCAAACTGCAGCGAAAAGAAGCGCAACAAACACTCAGTGGCGATGCTCTTCAGTCCTTACTTGACGAGCTTGGCAAACAAAGCGTTGCAGAAAAAAACACGCTAAAATATCTAAAGCTTAAATGGGAAGATAAGCTCGCGGTTAAAGAACAGCGACTAGCAGAACTAGAAACTCATCTTGCAGAGCTTAGAGAGCACCATAAAGCGCTATCAAACGCATTGCAGCACAAACTTCATAAGCAGTATCGCTTTTTGAATCAACGTGGCGAAACGAGCGATTTAGTTGATATCTTCGCGGCAACAACAACGCCAATCCCACCAGCCGGTGCCGGCGAATGCGCCGCACCAAAACTGCTGCACTACGCCTACAAGCACGGCTTTACACCTTTGGCTTTGGCCGAGTTTTGGTGGGGTGCATCGCCGAAATCAGAGATCCGCAAGCACGGCAATTTTTACCCATCCTGCAATAACAAGTGCCAACCTATCTTGGGACACATGCTGCAAGGCCTAAGCGTAGAGCCTAACCCGCTAGAGCAAAACTGGGCGCAAGACAAAAAGCTGGAAATTGTATTCCAAGATGAAGCAATGGTGGTCATCAATAAACCATCAGGTTTGTTATCTGTGCCGGGCAAAACCATTAAAGATTCTGCCTATACGCGGCTGCAAGCTCTGTTCCCAGATGTTGAAGGCCCCTATGTGATTCATCGCCTAGACATGGCGACATCCGGATTGCTCGTCTTCGCCTTAACCAAGCGCGCCAACAAAAGCCTACAAAAGCAGTTCATTACCCGTGGTGTACAAAAGCGCTATGTTGCATTGCTCGAAGGTGAGCTTTCCCAAAGCGAGGGCGATATTTCGCTACCCATGCGCGGCGACCCTGATGATCGCCCAAGACAGCTAGTGTGCTATGAACATGGCAAGCCAGCGCAAACTCATTGGGAGTTGATTGAAGTGCGGGATGGCCGAAGCAAGGTGTACATGTACCCGAAAACAGGCCGAACCCACCAGCTACGCGTCCACAGTGCTCATCATCTTGGCTTGAACATGGCTATGGTTGGCGACACCTTGTATGGCGAGAAGTCAGATCGTTTGCATTTGCATGCAGAGCGATTGGAGCTTGATCATCCTTATACCAAAGAGCGGTTGGTGTTTCAGGTTGATTGTGAGTTTTAAGGTTGAAGTTGGCTTTCAACCTTAAAACTCTTAGTGTAGTGGTTTAATGATCCCAAACGCGCACCTATTAACAAATGAAGGCACCTATATCTTGAAAACCTAAACTTGTTCTTGTGAGTACTTCTCCACATGTAAGTTCAGGAAATGCATACCTGCTGAGCTCAAAATGTAATGCTTATCGCCACATTGATAAAGAAAGTTTCGGTCCACTAAGTAATTGATGGCTTTGTCCCAAGTTTCGATTCCAAGCGCCAATCGGATGTCATTGTAAATCGTTTGCTCGCCGATCTCTTCCAGTGCAGCTCGCCCTAGCCCTATAACTGGCGTTGTTAAATCATCTAGGTCAAAACCTTTATCTACCCAATAGCGCGCGATAATCAACAGCATGGCTTGAATTTTTGTGGCATTGGTGTCGGCATCTTCCTCTACTTCACTGCGACTGATGTAAAAAAACTCACCATCAACATTAAAGTTAAGTGAGTAACCAATGTGCTGATAGAGCTGATTAAAGTGCTCGAGATTGTTGTAAAGCTCAGTATAAAGTGCATTCTCCAAAAAGCTTTGCTGGTAAAGATCATAAACCTGTTTAGTAATGACTTTACCATTAACGAAAGTTGTATATATCTGCTGACTTTTCGCCATGTTTACTTGAGAAAATGTGTTCATTACTGAGTTACTCGCTCTGTTCGGATTTTACGGTAAAGATAAACGGTGTCGCGTTGAGCGATTCGTTGGCGGATGTTGGTCATCTTGAGTCTATGCCCATCTAGTATCCCCTCACTGCGTAATAGAAAGTTTAGCCCTTCCAACAAGTCTATAAAGTGATACTCATCTAAGTGATCTTTGAGGCGTCGGTGCAAAGATATAGTAAGATCTTGATACTCGGCCATTTTCATCTGTTTAACCAATTCAAAGATCTGCTCTGCGCGCACTAGTCTGAGTTCTGTCGTATTGTCTTTACTGCTCACTAAGTCAGCAAAACGGCCCTGCTCTAGTAAACCTCTATCCGCAACTCGCGCGTCAATATCACTCACGACGTTATTCAGGTAGGCTTCCGAACTGCTGACGCGGAGCACTTTAGGCCTCGCTTGCTGCATCAAGCCCATGAAGGCACCATTGTCGCGGGCAAACTGTCCATCAATTTGGCTGCGCTTTAGGTTTTCTTTTGTGGCATCTAGGGCTTTGACCAACTCGCCAAACGCCCCCTCAATCGCATTAAGTTGTTGAAGGCGTTTTTTGGAACGCGCCAAAAACTGGTCAACAGATTGCGATACTTTACTGATCTGCTTGTGAAAACTGTTGAAGCTCACCTCATACCTTAACAGTGCATTAGCCCGTTCATGGTCTTGATGACGTTCAAACTGGCTGCGTAAGCGTTGCAGACACTCAAACAAGTTTGGCCCATCTTTCAACCGGCTTTTTTCATCCAAAAACTGCCGTGTGGGCAGTATGTGTCTCGATAACAGCAGCGATATCTTTTCTATTGAGTCTTGCTGCAAGGCCGAGAACACTTTTGGGTTGTCCGACTTAGCAGCCAGTTCACTCGCATCGCATAACTCTTGGTTGATGGTCTGCATTTTTACCAGATTCAGGCGGATGCTGTTTAGTAGTTCGCTCAATTGGTGAAAAAGCTCATCGATCAGCTCCTTAAAATCTAGGTCGCTATCGCTATACAACATAGTGCCAGATTGAAGCTTCTCTAAGAGTAGGCGTATCCCTCCTAACTGGATTTTGAGAGCGACATCGGTGAGATCTTGAAACAGACTGCGATCAAACAGACGGAAAACACCTATCACAGCTCGATCGAAGATCAGACGGCTTTCACCACCAAACTCATCTTTGTCCACCAATATATGTGCAGCCAGTAAGTTGTCCGTAGAAAAGGCGGTGCGTAAATGTTTTTGTTTATCTTTATGTTGCCTCTGAATGTAACGATGCAACAAAGAAACAAAGGACGCTTCTCTCACATAAGGCTCACCACTTTCATCCATTGTGCGGATCACATCTCGCATGATGGTGTGATGCTCGAGCATAATGGCAAATGTGGGGATGGTCAGAAGTCTTTGATCACTCATCTGCCTCTCCAAACATATCGAGCTGCTCTCTATCCAGTGCACTGCCTTTTGTCACAAAGCTTTCTGGCGCGCCAGTATAAGCAATAGTGCGAGCTTCACTATAAGGTTTTGAAGTACGGAGAGAATCCAAACGGAAATGTTGGCCAAACTTAAATATGATTTCACTGGATGCCGAATTAGTGGACGCGCTCAAAACTCGAAAGCCAGCTTGTTTCATGTTTGGCAATAGCCAGTCAAACTGCGAGCTGTCCACTGAAGCCCCTTCGTCGATCACAAGTGGAAACTGAGTTGCGCAAGCAGTATTTCGTAGGCGGCTTAACAAAATCTCTACCAATTTAATGTTGATGAGCATGATAGTAGAGGTTGACTGTGACTTACTCTCCCAACTATTTTGACCGCGTTTTTTAACTCGATAGCTGATACCCGAGACGATTTGCTCCATGGTCAACAATGCAGCCTTGCCCTCTGGAAAAAACTTTTTGCTGAAGGCTTTGAGTCGCTCAATAAACTGCTCGGAGGCTTTCTGATCTGAGTGCGTATCAAAGAACTCGATTTCCCTCACCAAATCATCAAACCGAGCCTCTACTTTGATCTTCGCTTCAACCTGCGATAAATCATTGATTGCTACACCATCAAACGCTCGGTTAATACTCTGCTCAAACTGGTGCACCATTTCTCGATTGTTTTTTAGCTCATTAATAATGGAGTGAACAGAGTGCTTGTGTTCAATAAAGTTTTTGCGCAGGATATCAAACTCATCGTCTAGTCCGTGGTAGCGCGTTTTAAGCTGGTTAAATGCATGTTCCAGAAGTTCATCATCTAGGTGAGAGAGCATCAATTTGTCGTCGTTTTCGAGCACCTGTTCTCTAACGAAATCTTGCAGTCTTTCGGTAATATCGGTTTTTGCTTGACGCTTGCTATTGAGGCTCTCGATTCGCGTCAGTAATGTTTCTTCCGACAAATCCACAGTCTGATCGGGTAACACTGAAAAATCGCTAACTGGCAGATGGTGCGCCGCAAGTTCTGCTTTAACTCTCACATCGTACTCTGACAGTTTTTCTAGCAGCCGTTTTTTCTCCGCAAACTGGTCTATTTGCACCTCAACCCGTTGCTTCTCTTGCTCTAACAAATCTGTTTGAGCCATCAACTGCTTTTGTAACGAGTCACGGGCTTGTTCCGATTCGGCGAGCTCTTTATTGATCTCTTGAAGCTGTTGCACATTATTCGCGTAAGCTTGTAGAAAGCTGATTTCTTTCTCGGTACGCTTAATTTCAGTTTTTAACGCGGTAATTTCTTTAATTCGCTCTATGCGAGATTGATTACCCGTCGCACTGAGTTCCGCAACTCGCTGGCGTTTTTGCTCTAACGTTTGTTGTACTTGAGCCAAACGCGCTTGATCGGACTCACGATTTTCGGGTTGCCTAAACCCTATGGTTACGTCCCAAAACGCGTAGTGCTGCTGTTTTTCTTCTAGTAAATCAGTAAATGACTCAATTGCTTGTCGCTCAGTTGAGGACAGCTCTCTCGCAGGGTTAGACTCTGCCAACTCCTCATTAACCGCCGCTAACTTCAGCCAAACACTTTCAGGTAACTGGTTAAATAGCTTATATTGCTGTGCGTTGACCGAGGTTTGATAGCGAACTTCCGTCTTTTCAAGGTCGGCAATGTCCTGCTTGAGCGTTTCAAGTTCAATGTGTAAAGCATCGGCATCTTCCTTTAATCTTAATGCTTCTTCTCTATCTTCTAGGTGTTCACGGTGGCCTGAAATAATGTCGTCTATCGTTTCGCTTTCATCGTATAGGTTGATGATAAGATCGGTCTCTTGAACAAGATCATCGAGCTTGTCCTGTTGACGAGACAGGACTTTAATCTCACCTTTCAATGTCTGCTGTTCTTCGGCGGTACCATCACACGTTTTTTGGGCTGTGCGTACCTTACCTTTCTGCAGCGTCAGCTGTAACTTTTCTTGCTCAAGAGCTTGGTTTTCTAGATTAATTCGGCTGTCCAACATCATCGCATACTGCATCAACGCCTCTTCAGCGTTTTTATTACTGATTAGCTGTTGATGACTGATAGCAAGCTTTTCGTATTCTGGCCTTAAGCTTTCAATCTTTTTGAGTATAAGCTCGCGACGCGACAACATATCGTTGTGATGTATAAAGGCGTCAATATCAAAGCTAAGCTCGTCTTTACGCTCTTTCTTTCTCGATTCTATAATGTTGGCGACCGCTAAACGAACCGTATCCGAGCCCGTTTTCATGTCAAACAACAAGCGAACCAAAGCACGAAAAGCATCGACATCGGAGTCCTTTGTTGAGCTAAGAGGAAATAAGCAAAACCGCATCGCATCAATATCAAGGAGTTGATTTGCATAAATCAACTCCTTGATCGCAGAAGAGCGAACTAGTGATTTGAAATGCTTATCCTCACGCTTCAAAAAACCTTGAACTTTGCTTAGTGTTAAATCATCAACTCGGCCACCTATGCCATCTTCTCCGGCATTGTCATCCCAAAAAAGGTGACGAATCTGAGCATAGCGAAGTGACGTGAACATGCGTCGGTAATCAAGCTTGTCCGAATTACCGCGATAGAGTATTTGGCAGTGTGGCAATGGCCCGCCCAGGTAATTATCACACTCTAAAATAAGAAAGCTGGTGTTACTCGGAAAGTAGTGTTCAAAGCACTCATCATTGGTGTAAAAATTGCCTTCTTTATCTGAAAAACCAAATTTATTTTTTGAGTCTTTGAAGTTTTCTTCCGGCAGTAAAAACAGTCGAATGGCGTTTAGAATAGACGTTTTACCGATGTTTCCGCCGCCGATGAGGATGCCCCCTTCGCGCAAATCTATTTCTGCAATGGCAACGCCGGCACTGTCTACCGCGACCAAGCGCGATATACTGATTAAAAGGTTATCTATTGCGTTGTTAAGCATCGGTGGAGTCCTGTTGTATTTCGGGTAGTAGAGCTTCTTGCTCTAGGAATGAGCGAGTATTGTTCATAATGTCGGCTTCCGAGTTTAAGCCAAGTTCTCGAGCTAGCTCTATCGCCTTAACCAAATGAGCGCTGCTTTTGGGCTTGAGTTTGAACTTGCTTCGGTACACGCTCCAATCTACTGGGGCTAGCCATCGACATTTAGGGAGAGCATTTTTCAGCGTTTTGTAAATGACCAGTCCTCCTAGTTCAACATCCTGCGCACAATAAATTTCATCATAACTAGCTAAAAATGGCATATTCAGGTTATGACATATCTGGTTGCCTGAGCCAAAAATAATATCTGAGTCATCAGCCAATAATGGATGACCAATAAACGCCAAAAACTCTCGATATCGATAGAAATTCTCAATATTTTCGATGAGCACCGCTCGCTTACCATTCAGGCTTCCTTGAGTTTTAAACCCATTAGCGTCAGAGACAACCACAAATGGGATCTGTGACTTAGCAGTACTGTTCAAAACCAACAAGTGAGCGAAGTTACTGGGAAAATCATGTGAGCGCCCAAAGTGCGATGCTCCGACTCTATCGCTTACCTCAGCTTCAAAAAGTGCCCGATGTCGCTCATCATCCAGAATCACCATTTTATGCCCGTCACTGTCACGCGTAGCGCTATAGATTTTGCGCCATTCATTCTTATCTGAGAATGGTAAGCACTTGATAAACCGATCCAAGTTGATCGGTTGACCATGTGAAATTTTATTGAGATATTGATTCAGTTTCATTTTAAGATGTTGTTAGCTATTCCACCTAAAGAGGTAAGTCTGGCAGCCTCACTGTTGTCCCTGGTTGCGATTTTACAATGCAGTCGATACTGTCTAGCAACCAATCAAAAACAACAGACAACTGATGAGTCGAGGTGTGCAATACGGGCACCACCGAATAATCACTCAATTTTGCGTCATGTTCGCCTACGTTGATAATAGATGTGTTATCCATAAACAACATTTTTCCGTTTAGTATTAAGTGGTTGTTGGTAATCGATGATGCAGGTTCAGTCGGAAGTGTTCAAGTTAGATTTATATAATAGTGTCGAAAATTGCATAGCTGGATAATTTTCATCCCATCTGGAGTCTATCGTTAGCCAATTTGTAATCAGAGACAAAGTTCATCACGAAGGTGAATCAACCAACAACAGAATATAGGTATTTATAGCCCCTAATATGTTCATATAGATTATAAATATCAGCTAGTTACTGTCATACTATCTAATCTAATCTAATATGTAGACCCGTCAGCTAAGATAGTGCACACTGCCTTTAGTGACAAAACTTGAGCCTCCCCATGAACATTACCAACCACTACTACACAGAACACGCACAAGATTTCTTTGACTCAACCGTAGCTGTTGACGTTCAAAAGCTTTATGCGCAATTCCTTCCTCGAGTCAAGGCGCAAGGTAAGATCCTCGATGCCGGTTGTGGCTCTGGCCGTGACAGTAAACACTTCCTTGACCTCGGCTATCAGGTTTGTGCATTTGACGCCAATGAGTCGCTGGTGAGTCTTGCATCAAATCACCTAGGACAACCTGTCACTCTCGCAAAGTTTGATACCTTCGCAGGCGAACCTAATAGCTTTGATGGGATATGGGCATGTGCATCACTCTTGCATGTTGAAGCTGAAAGCCTACCAAGCGTATTTATTCATCTAAGCAAATTGCTTAAGCCCGATGGTGTGTTCTATTGTTCATTCAAGTACGGTGAGTCAGCGCTCGTTCGCAATGGTCGTTACTTCACGGATATGAACGAGGATAAGCTAAAAGAAGTGCTGTCGCACACAGAACTGACTATTGATAATACGTGGAAAACCTCCGACGCAAGACCTGGCAGAGAATCTGAAAAGTGGCTAAACGCCATTCTGATTAAAGGCTAACCTCGAACTCGGAGACCAAACATGCCTCATCAATCGCTGATACTGAAAGACAACCTTCTGACCACTGGAGGCGACGACCCGCTTCTACCGCAACTCATTCACGCGATAAACCACGCAACTGAAATTGAAATTGCAGTGTCTTTCATTCAACCATCAGGGTTGGACTTGCTGCTTCCGAGTATCTATGAGGCGATTGAGCGTGGTGTGCTGCATCAGCGTCCTCTCAAGCTTAGGGTTTTGACATCTGATTACCTTCACATTACTCACCCTATCGCCTTACGTTCATTGGTTGAATTAGAAGGAGAAGGTGTCGAAGTAAGAATATTTGAAGCTCAAAACCGAAGCTTCCACTTAAAGTCCTACATATTCGTTCGCTGCGACGAGGCTCGATCATACTTTCAAGGCACCGCTTTTGTTGGCTCGAACAACATCAGCAAGTCAGCTCTTACCGATGCCCACGAATGGTGCCTGAGACTCGACTATCAGCAACCTGAAAGCTCTACTCAAGCGAAACAGTTTCATAGCATTCGCAATGAGTTCGATAAACTATTTCACCACCCATCTGCGATGCCACTCAATGATGAATGGATTGATACCTATATCAAACGCAGACAACCACCTAAACTAACTGCCGTTGGTGATTCTGCTCTACTCGATGATGATGAATACTCTCCAAACTCTGCACAAGTAGAGGCACTTAATGCACTCGATGCAACACGAGAACAAGGCAATGTCCGCGGACTCGTTGTTATGGGCACAGGCATGGGCAAAACTTGGCTATCGGCCTTCGATGCCAAGCAGCTTGATGCTGCGCGAATTCTATTCGTAGCGCACCGAGAAGAGATTCTCACTCAAGCATTAAATACCTTTGCCAAGCTATGGCCGGAAAAATCTGCTGGGTACTATCACGGCAAAAGCAAAGATAAGTCCAAGGAGATGTTGTTTGCCTCTGTACAAAGCTTGGGTAAAAAGCAACACCTCAAAAACTTTGTACCGGACTATTTTGACTACATCGTGGTAGATGAATTTCATCATGCGAGTGCAAAAACTTACTTAAACATTCTCAACTATTTTGACCCAAAGTTTCTACTTGGGTTGACCGCGACGCCTGAGCGCACCGACCAAGCCAACATACTCTCTCTATGTCACGACAACTTGGTGTTTGAGCGCAACTTAGTACACGGCATCGATAGTGAGATCTTAACGCCTTTCCACTATTACGGAATATGGGATGAGTCGGTCAACTACCAAGAAATCCCTTGGCGAAATGGTAAGTTTGATCCAGCTGCTCTTGATGCACAATTTGCTACTGCGCAAAGAGCCAAACACGTTTTCAATCATTGGCAAGAAAAGCAGCAATCGCGAACGCTGGCATTCTGCGTGTCGAAAAAACATGCCGATTTCATGGCAGAGCAGTTTAACAAGACCTACGAATCTCAAGGTCTAAAAGCGCTCTCTGTGCACAGCGACTCCTCTGTGAGACGCAATGAAGCCTTGACTCAACTCGATAAAGGTGAGGTTCAAGTTCTGTTCTCCGTCGATCTGTTCAATGAAGGAACGGATCTACCCTCGATCGACACGGTATTGATGCTTCGTCCAACCGAGTCGAACATTATCTTTCTTCAACAGCTTGGACGTGGCCTTCGCCGACATGAAAACAAAAGCCACTTAGTTGTGCTCGACTTTATTGGAAACCACCGCTCATTTTTAAACAAACAAGAGGTGCTAGGCATTGCGTCCCCACAGTCTATCCAAGGGCAAGGAGGAAAGAATGTTAAAACGCCAAGTATAGGTGAAGGCTGCTTTGTAAACCTAGACCCAGAGATTATCGACTTCTGGCAACAGATTTCCAAACAACTACGCCTTAGTGCAAAAGAAGAGTTCGAACGACTGACGAACCACCTCGGTCATCGACCAAGAGCGGTGGAGTACTTTCGAGCTGGGTATGACTTATCAAAAGTTAACAAACAGCATGGTAGTTGGCTGGAACTCGTTGCAAGTGTCGAGGACGATTTAAACCTCCAACAATTAATCTCACCACATGGCAAGTTCTTTTTGGGTGCCATCCAGAAAATGAGCATGACTAAGTGCTTTAAAGCGATACTGCTTGAAGCTTATATAGAACTAGACGGCTTTAACAACCCTCCAACGGTAGAGACTCTAGCAGAAAAAAGCTGGCACGTGCTCGCAAGATACCCTCGCTTAAAAGCAGCCGACCTGTCCAAAACACATCAAGGTTTAGAGCCTGATTCTGCAAAGTGGACAAAATACTGGCGTGACAATCCAATCAACGCTTTCATTGGTGGGAACAGCAAAAAAGGCGAAAGCTGGTTTGCTAATGTGGATGGAAAACTAACGGCCAACTTCTCCGTAGAGTCATCACTTCAACCAGCATTTCATGACTTCACTAAAGAGCTTATTGACTTCCACCTAGCAAAATACACACAGCGCGCTCGCGAAAAAGACGAACAGGCTTCAGTCCAAACCGACATACTGCCTGTAGCGGCAAATGAGGGAACTATCCTCCCCTACTTCCCGAACATAAAAATTGCCTGCGGGCACTTCAAAACCGGCACCCACGATGAAGTAGAGTCGATGGCTATCGACCTTCCTAATCTCAATCCAGAAAAACACTTTTTAGCGCGGGCGTCGGGTAACTCAATGAACGGTGGCAAAACGCCTATTTTGGATGGTGACCTGCTGCTATTTGAATTTGTAACTTCGACATCGGCCGGTTCGATTACTGGTAAAACAATGGCCGTAGAAATTCAGGATGAGTCCGGTGACAACCAGTATTTGCTGCGTGTGGTTCAGAAGGACAAGCAAGGCCAGTACTGGTTGAAGGCGAATAATCCTGATTATGGGTTGATGTTGGCGAATGAATCGATGAGGACGCTTGCTCGGTTGAAGCAGGTGCTTAGCAAACACGCTTAAGGGTTTTCTTGAGCGATAGAAACGAAAAAGCCCCAGCATTTCTGCTGGGGCTTCGAATTTGGCGGTGAGTGAGAGATTCGAACTCTCGATACGTTGCCGTATACACACTTTCCAGGCGTGCTCCTTCAGCCACTCGGACAACTCACCGTATTTTGATTTGGTTAGCGCTCTTGGCTAACGGGGTGGTAATTTAATGATTCCGCCCCGCTTGGTCAACCCTAAAAGGGAAAAAAGCTGCGCTTTTTTAATTGTTTGCTTACTTTGTGATTAATTCGATCAAATGATCGGCAAATCATACGCTTTGGTAGTAGCCCGGCACTCGGAACCAACGGCGACATAGATCTAGGAAGTAGCCGTATAGGACGCCCATTCCGCAAGACACAATTGCATTACTCGATACTGCGGTAATAATTTGGTCTGTTGATGCACCTACCGTAAACAAAATCGCTGCGTAGACTGGCGATTGGAACGCGACGTACGCGACCAGATCCGAGAACGCTTTCATAGGACCAGAAGGCGATACTTTCGCGCCTTTGCGTAGTGCCCAGTCACGGAACACACCGTATGGCCATGCGATGGCGATGTTCACAGGGATAGACAACAAACGTGATGCCAATGACTGCTCGAAGGTCATGCCAGAGACAAGCACTTCAATCAACATACCAGACACAAAACAGAACACGACCATTGCAAAGGTATCAGCGGCCGCGTTACGAATACAGAAAGGAGCTTTCGGTTTCACTTACAATCTCACAGGACAATAAACTAACATAAAATCGAATATCGACTCATATGACTGGATATTTACCACCATCCAGATAACAGCGCTATTAGAACACCAATTTGGTAGATTTACCTACCGTATTTCAAACTCAAAGGTAAATTTATCACCAATTTTGGCGTTCAAAGTAGTCAAACTCGCTATTTGTTGTAGTTTAATTACAAACATAACGCTAAACCCCGTTTCATCAGGGAGTTAGCGTTATGTTTTCGTAGGTTAATGACATAAGAGGGACTGATATATGAACGGTTTAGCCATCACTATCGCTACTTAGCGGGTAGATAAGGTTGAGAGTGGGTCTTTTCGCAATCCAGTCACCAGTTAGGCGACCGGTTAGGTGGGCTATTTAGAAGCGCCTTATTTGGAAACGCCTAGAGACGTCACGTTGCTGCCTTTTCGGCCGCTGAATTGGAACAGTTTATTGGCGAACTGATAAAGCGCGTCGTCGAGAATCCGTTCATCAATAGGCTTGCCGACAATAAAGTCTGCGCCTGCACCCATCATGCGTTCACGAGTCTCTTTGAATACATCGGCGGTGCAGCCGAAGATAAGGGTATCTTTTTCTTTGCCTGGCATATTGCGGATACCGGCGATGGCTTCCACACCGTCCATCACTGGCATGTGGTTATCCATTAAGATTAAGTCGTAGTTTTGGGTGGCAACGGCTTTTAACGCTTCTTCGCCATTGACTACGGAATAAGTAATGAAGCCTTTCCGCTTCATAAAGGTTTCTATGATGATGGTGTTGGTGCGGTTGTCTTCAACAATCAGTGCTTTAAGGCCACGATAGTCGAGGTTGCGCTCTATGTGTACATCCAGCGGTTTTGGTTTACAGCTTGCGAGCCTCACGGTGACTTCAAACTCGGAGCCCATGCCCTCTTGGCTGGTAAGTTTAATATCGCCGCCCATCACGTGTGCGATTTCTTTAACGATAGCGAGCCCTAGCCCTGTGCCACCAAAACGGCGCGTCGTGCTCGACTCGGCCTGTTCAAAAGGTTTAAATATGCGTGCCTGCGCTTCTGGACCAATGCCAATACCGGTATCTTTTACACGGATGGTTAATGTGTTTTTGTCCGCGCCCGTTTTCTCTGACAGGTACACTTCTATGTTGCCCTGTGAGGTAAACTTCACCGCATTGTTAAGTAGGTTAAACAAGATCTGGCGTAGCCTTGCTTTGTCACCTTGGTACCAGCGCTCATCTTCAACGTCGGAGTAAACACTAAACTTCAGCCCCTTTTCGTTACACAAGGTGTGATAAACACTGTGCATACTGCCAATAATGGAGTTGAGTGGAAACGGGTGGCTATCCAGTTCGATATGACCCTGCTCAATTTTAGAATAATCAAGAAGTTCGTTGAGTAGCGACATCATGTGATCGCCAGAATCATACAGGGTTTTAAGGTGCTTTCTTTGTTCTACCGAAAGATCGGTTTTAAGCAAGATCTGCGCGGTACCGAGCACGCCATTCATTGGAGTGCGGATCTCGTGAGACAGTGTTGCAAGGAACGCGGTTTTGGCTTTAGTGGAGGCTTGTGCTTTCATGCGCTCTTGGTCTAGGTAAACTGTTTTTTGATTAAAACTGTCTATCAGATAACGGATCTCGTCTGGGCTGCGATAATTAATATCGATACTGCCGCCATGGCGTGATTCATCCACCTCTTTAGCAATGATCGCAATCGGCTTGATGAGGTATTGGTTGATAAGGTAATAGCCAAACATTAAGCACAGCAGCATGACAGGAACAATACCCAACTCAACACTCTTAACGATGTCTGCCACTTCATCGGCCACCAGCCTTCTGGCGTTGACCACTTCCAGACTCCAGTTAAAGTCGCCGAAACTGAGCTGGCTAATGTAGATACCGCGCTCAACTCTAAAGTTGTGTTCAGTGATAACTTGCTGATTGGCATCTCGAACAATCACGCCGAGATCGTGCTCTCTCGCTTTACTTTTTACAAAACCAATCAAATTTTCTAGCGACAGATCCACGGTGGCAACACCAGCGAACACACCTTGAATATAATAAGGCGCGGAGGCGGTGATCATCTGAACATGGGTGTATGGGTCAACATAAACCTCAGACCAACTGATGGTATTGCTTGGTGTGTCTTTTACCGAAGTATACCAAGGCTCTATATGGTAACCTGCGGTTTGAGGGTTGTTCCACAAGTCGATTTTGTCGACTTCACCGGTACTGGTGCGGTTGTAAAACAAGCTGGAGAGCTTAACATCGGGGTCAACGGAATACGGCTCGGGCCATATACCGCCGCTCACGGCAATGCCATCATTCAGCTTAAAGACTTGGCGCAGCGCTTTGTCGAGGGAGTGACGATCACTAATAGTCTCCTCCATGGCCACGATACTTTTTAATACACCAAGGGAGCTATGAAGAGGAGCCGAGATCTCAGCGGCAAGGAATTCACTTCGAATATCAAGGTTTTGTTCTAGCTTGGCACGAACGGGCGACTCTACCACCCAATAAGTGATAGTACCAAAGATGGCAATAAACACGGCCAGGTATACGGCGAGTGCAATAATGCTTTTCTTTTTAAGCGACTCTTTGACGACCGATTTTTGTAAAACCGACTCTTTGATAACCATAGCGAGAGAAGACTTCCTTTCTTCGTGTGCATGAACTGCATCTTCTTGAGATGTCTCGTTACTTTAGTATAGCTATAGGTAATTGAAGCCTAGCTTGTTACTATACTCAAGATATTCATAATTTAGCCCTAACGGTAAAGCATTTTGGAACTAAAAGACATACTTTCCCTTCCTGAGCTAGAAGGAAAACTACTCAACAACGCGCAAACTCAAGGCTTCGTCACTTCTATGGCATCGGCTCCACACACCTTGCCACCAGAAGAATGGCTACCGTTTTTGTGGGGCGGTGAAGAAGTTGCACCCTTTACTTCGGGCGAGCAGCTAGAAGACTACGCTCAAGCGGTGATTACGCTTTGGAATCAATACCGCCCAGCGCTTTTAGATGGCGAATGGCAATGGCCAGAAGGTTGCGATTTGGATGAAGAAGAGATCGTTACTCAAGAAGCCAAAGACTTTTGTGAAGGTGTATTACAAGGCTGGCAACTAGCTCGTGATGACTGGGAAACGCTGATGCCGGAAAACAGTGAAGATAATGCACTACTTGGCGGCGTATTGCTGTCACTGAGCATGCTGTATGATCCAGAAACCTCGATTGCGACATTGCAAGCGCAAGGCATTGAAGGTCTCGAACAGTTCAATGAAATCTATGCAGCCATGCCAGTGATGCTATGTGGTATTACGCAAAAAGGCGCTGTTTTAGCAGAGAACCAGTAAGTAGCAGAAAATCAATAGTTGGTTGAACAGCTATGGTTAGCCAACAGTATTGCTAGTCAAACGCCCTCACGATAGTGAGGGCGTTTTTGTATCAGAAGGCTTCAGTAAAGTTGAAGTAGAACGCTGAGCCGTGTCGACCCATACCGAGATCGAGTCTGATGTTCATTCGAGGCTGGAGTTCATAACGATATCCTACCCCATAAGAGACGATGGCATGCCCAGTCAAGTCATCCATAGAATTGCCTACAGAGCCAACACCCGCCCACGCTGTCATACCATGGTTTGATAGTACGCCAGAGTCACGACGAAACGTATGGCGGTACTCCGCGGTGACTTCCGCCGTTACTTTGTCTCGATACTGTCCTTGGTAGTAACCGCGCATTGAACTCGCACCACCGATTTCCGGCATGTCGTAATACGGCACATCACCAAATGCTTGCTGATAATGAGCAAGCAGTGCAATCACTCTACCTTCGGCGACGCTATGGAAAGTACGGTACTCCATATCGAGTTTTTGGTATTCCGCCTGACTGCCCAGTGCCTCACTGTATAGCAGCACTTCACTGCGAAACAGCGAGCCACTCCATGGGTTCACGGCCACGTCACGGCTGTCATATTGCAGACTCGCACCCAAACCCCAAGTAAATGGCTTGTCTTTAAAGGTGTTAAAGTTTTCATCCATAAAGGCCGCTTCAGGCTCTGAGGTTGGGCTGTAGTAGTTCAGTTTTACAGCAGGCCCTGCGAACCAGTTGCCGGTTAAGCGATAGATGAGGTTGCCTTTGTAGTTGTTCTCGATAGCTGAGTATTTTGTTACCTCACCGAACTCAAAGTCGTTCGCCGCGTCATAACCAATACCCCAATAGTGCTTGCTCTGAGAGCCAAGATTAAAGTTGCCTTTGAACTGAACATCGTTGTTGTTCCAATACAGCTCATGATGGCCACTTAGGCCATAGCCCACTTCGGAATCACCATAGTTGCCAATCAAGAACGCCGATAAACTCGAGCGCTGCAGCGCACTTTGCGCGCGATCAGTCTTGAACGAATACAATCCGCCCAAAGCGACCAATAGTCCTTGTTCTGGGGTATAAGCCGGACCGCCAAGAAAACTAAACATAGGCAGGCCATTAATTTCTTGATAGTACTTTTTAGCGTACTTCAAATCGCTCACGGCCTGTTTGTTGGAGACTTGGCTGTTGGCATCTTGTTTGGCTTGATCATCCCCATTGTCTTGGGACTTAAGATAGTCAATGGCATTTTGGTACTCATCGACTCGCGCATTGGCTTTATCGATATCGCTCTCGAACACCATGTCCTGTTTCGAGGTTGGCAGAGAGTGGGGAGCATTGGAAGTTTCTAGGTTAGCAGCATAAGCCGCCGAGCTGGACACTAGTGCAGCAACCAAAGAAACCGACAACAAACGAACGCGCATGGACAAGGACACCTTAATCAACAGAATGAATTCAGTGAATGAACGTTCATTCACTGAATTCATAAAACGCGCGCATAATATACAGTATGTATTTTCGTATCAATAAATATTTTGTATGGTATCGATTACGTTATCTTGTCGTAAGAATAAGCCTGCAAACAAAGCCTGTATTGGCGGGCTATCTCGACTCCCAATGGAAAGAATCAATTCGCTCATCGGCGATGTAAAAAAGTTTGGTACCCGGTTCAATATCCAAATCCAACTCGGGATTGAGGACTATCCCTTGCCCTACGTCCACAGCGATCAACGTGGCTTGGTATTCCGCTTTCATCCATTGGAACAGTGCGTTCACCTTAGTTGCTTTGGCAGAGCTTGGGTAGCGGACGGAATATTGGGTCATCCCACGAGTGGAGCTCAGTAGCTCTTGATGAAGCGCACTCGAACCTGGGTCGACTGCGGCTTTGGCAAGCATTTCTGCGCCCACGGCAGGAATACACTCAGAGTTCGGACAGTGTTGGTGAAGTAGATCGCTCAGCGCTTCGTCTTTAAAATACACCAATAAATGCGCCTCTGGATTGCGGTTTGCACAATAGAGCGCGGCGGATAGGGTGATGTCGTCCTCTGGATTGTCGATAAGAATACAGCTCGCAGACTCAATGTTGGTCTTTTCCATCTCGCGGCCATCGGTATAGCTGTTTACTTTAACGAACGCAATTTCGCCCGGCAACGGATTTTCAATATCAGAGCGGCTACACAACACAATGGGTCTTCTACCCGTCTCTTCATGTTGTAGCATACGAATAAGGTGAATTGTTCGCTGACCATTCCAGCCTAACATCAAAATATGGTTATCCACTCTTACCTTCCTTTTTCCCAACTGACCTGCGCGCCAAGATTCCAAGCCTAACGCTGCCATTCGGCCAAGCAGCGCTGCAAACAACATTAACCCACCAGGGATAATAAATAATATAGCAACCCATCGGCCGGCCTCAGTGGTTGGCGAGAGATCGCCATAGCCCACGGTCGATGCCGTCACGACAATAAAATAGACAAACTGTGATATAGGCGTTGTGAGCTCTGTTTCGCCGCTGAGTGACAACAGCGCCCAGGACGCGACAACATAAAGCAGCAACGCCATCATCAAAGTTCGAAATTTAAGTTCAAACAAATGGCTGTGTAACCACTTGCGAAGCTGGATCCAGATAACCACGTGATTCCTTGTGAACGTTTTGTAATAAGCATATACGAAAAAACCAGTCCGAAGACTGGTTTTTGATCATTAATGTGAATGAATCAGCGAGTTACGCGTTGCCTTTCACTTTAATTTGTAGCTGCTCAGCAAAATCAAGCATGCGGTTTAGCGGGATCAGTGATTTCACGCGAAGTGCTTCATCAACAAAGATTTCGTGCTCTTCACCACCATCACGTAGCGCTTTCTCAATCGCTTTAAGACCGTTCATTGCCATCCAAGGGCAGTGTGCACAGCTGCGACATGTCGCACCATTGCCTGCCGTTGGTGCTTCGATTAGCTCTTTTTCTGGCACTAACTGCTGCATCTTGAAGAAGATGCCTTTATCTGTGGCCACGATAAGCTGCTTATTCGGTAGCTCTTTCGCCGCTTTGATAAGTTGGCTGGTTGAGCCTACTGCATCAGCGAGGTCAACAACGCTTGCTGGCGATTCTGGGTGAACCAGAATGGCTGCATCTGGGTAAACCGATCTCATGTCTTTCAGTGCTTTTGATGAGAATTCGTCATGAACGATACACTCACCTTGCCACAGTAACATGTCGGCACCGGTTTGGTTCGCAATGTACGAACCTAGGTGGCGGTCTGGGCCCCAAATAATCGGTTTGTCTTCAGCATCTAGGCTTTCAACAATTTCAAGCGCGATACTTGATGTTACTACCCAATCAGCGCGTGCTTTCACCGCTGCCGATGTATTGGCATAAACCACAACTGTGTGGTCTGGGTGCGCGTCACAGAACTCTGAGAACTTGTCTGCAGGGCAGCCAAGATCAAGCGAGCACTCTGCTTCCAGTGTTGGCATTAGGATGCGCTTTTCTGGCGTTAAGATCTTCGCAGATTCACCCATGAAGCGAACGCCAGCAATGATCAGCGTTGATGCGTCGTGACGGTTACCGAATTTCGCCATTTCTAGCGAGTCACCCACAAATCCACCCGTCTCTTCTGCAAGAGCTTGGATCTCTGGATCGGTGTAATAGTGTGCAATCAGAACCGCGTCTTTTTGTTTTAGTAGCGATTTGATACTTGCGATGTACTGCTGCTTCTCGTTATCAGATAACGGAACAGGCTTAGGGGGAAACGGATATACCGTATCAATTGAGTCTAAGATGTGGCTCATAGCGGTTGCTCTATGCTACTTCCAAATAGTCCGAGCATTGTACACGGATATTATTGATAGAACAAAGGCACTAGGGCAGGAATCGACCAAAGTTGAATAGAAAGTGGCCTGAACAGGCTATCGAGGAGATAGTTTGCGCTTTTTGGGATTGTTGCTTGCCGAGAGTGGATTCTTGCCTGCGTAGGCGCACGGCCAGTGGAATAACGGCTTTTGGGTTGGGATTCGTGGTTAGGGTGGCTTTCAGTTCTGTTGAAATCACCTTTTAGCGACCTCTCATCCAAATAAGTCGTCACCCCTGCGCAGGCAGGGGTCTACTGAAAGCGTGTTGAGAGCTAAGCATATCGCCTAGCCTCACGAAATCGCTTTATTGTAAATTAGACTTAGCAACCTTGGCAGAAGAACTGCCTGGGTATTCGCTAATCACTTGTTCATAGTACTTCTTTGCTTCATCAGTTTTGTTGCCACGTTTGGCAATGTCACCCAACTTCACTAGAGCGTCCGCTCGTTTGTTGGATTTTGCAAAACCAATTACAGCCTTGAAGCTCTTTTCTGCTTCTGCGTCTTGGCGCTTAGCAAAATAGAGCTGGCCTAGCCAGTAGTGGCTGTTTGGCATGAAAGTCGATTCTGGGAAATCAGCCTGGAACTGTTTGAAGGCTGTGATTGCGCCTGTGTAGTCGCGCTTTTTCAAAATCAAGTCGACTGCATTTTGGTATGCCGTTTGTTCGTCGACATTGGTGGTGAACTTGCCTTCTGGGTTCGCCTTGTCTGTCGCGACAGGAACTGCGACGGCGGCTGCGCCTTGTTGTGAGCGAAGCTTGTCGATTTCAATAAACAGTTCACGTTGACGCTGAACCATCTGGTTCATGTCATAAGTATTGCGTTCTAGCTGGCCGCGAAGGGTAGCAATTTCTTGCGTCATTTCATCGAGCTGCTGCTGCATTTGCAGTTGCACTCGGTTGCGGTTTTGCAATAGGCGCTCTAGGCGCTGAACATCGGTTTCGTTAGCAGCAGATGCCGCTGTAATAGAGGCAGCAGTTGCCGAAGAAGATGTTGCGCTCAAGTCGGTAACCGGTGCTTTCGCAGCAAGCGCTGAGCTTGCCATTCCGGCTAGTAACGTAAGCGTAACAGCGCGCTTAATGTTACTTGTCATAAAGGTAGGATCCTTAATAGCCGAGCCCTAAAACGACAATGTTGCAGCGCGAACGCTGCAACATGTTCAATCTTGGGCAGATTGGATTAGTAAACTAGCACTGCGCGACGGTTTTTCGCGTACGCGTCTTCAGATTGACCTAGTACTAGTGGTTTCTCTTCACCGTAGCTAACGATAGAGATTTGGTCTGCTTGTACGCCAAGAGCTTGGATGTACTTAGCAACAGCTTGTGCACGACGCTCGCCTAGTGCGATGTTGTACTCAGGTGTACCGCGCTCATCTGCGTGACCTTCGATAGTCACTTGTAGTGATGCATCTTTGCTTAGGTATGCTGCGTGTGCTGCAAGCATATCTTCGTAGTCACCAGCGATAGTAGAGTTATCGAATGCAAAGTAAATCGTTTGGTTTTCACGAAGTGCTTTTTCTTTTAGCTCTTGTTCAGTTAGCTGTGCATTCTCATCAATTGGTGTCGCAACAGTTGTTGTTTCTTGTTGCGTTTGGTTGTTCGTCTCTGCACCTGTTGATGACGCAGCGTCGTCGCTTGAGCTACACGCCGTCATTGCAAGAACTGGCAGTGCGATTAGCAACCCCTTAAAAACTTTGTTTAATTGCATTGTTATTTCCTTAACCTAAAAAATTTAATTGCTATAAAAACGGTGACCATGCAGGAGCTCTTACGCGCCCGTTTGTAGCCGGTAATCTAGCTTTAAATCGCCCATCAATAGATACCATCGAAAGGACGTTAGTTTTGTTATAGATGGAACTGTATATCACCATGCCACCATTTGGTGCGATGCTTGGTGATTCATCAAGCAGTGTTTTGGTGAGGATCTGTACCGAGCCTGTTTCTAGATCTTGTTTTGCAAGATTGAATCCAGAGTTGGAACGATTCACCATCACGAGGTAACGACCATCAGGGGTGATCTGCCCACCGAGGTTTTGGCTACCCTGCCACGTGATACGTTTGGTTTTACCATCAGACAAATTTACTTCATAAATCTGAGGGTTACCACCCCTATCCGACGTAAAAATAAGGGAATTACCGTCTGGTTTCCAGAACGGTTCTGTATTATTTGATCGGCCGCGGGTAATTTGGCGCAGTTTTCTGGTTTCCAGATTTAGCGTATATACATGCAGTTGCCCAGTCTTCGACAAGGTGATTGCGAGAGACTTCCCATCCGGGGAGAATCTTGGCGCACCATTGTGACGAGGGAATGACGTTACCTTCTCACGCTTACCTGTGTAGATATTCATGATGAAGATTTCTGCTTGGCCATTTTGGAAGCTAACGTAAGCCAATTGCTTACCATCTGGTGACCAAGCTGGAGACATCAACGGCTGCTTTGAGCGAAGTACCATCTTCTCGTTGTAGCCGTCGTAATCCGCGATACGCATTTGGTATGGGTACGCGTCTTTGTCGTTAACCACTACGTAAGCGATGCGAGTTAAAAACGCACCGCGCGCGCCTGTAAGCTCTTCGTAGACAAGATCCGAAATGCGGTGTGCATATTCACGAAGACGTGGACCAGGAACGGTCGCTTTCTTCTTGAATAGAATATGGTCGTTAGATAGCACTAATTGGCCATCGTCGCTCAGTGCTTTTGACTGTCCACCGGTGAGCTGACCACGAACTACATCAACGAGCTGATAGCTCACTTCGTAATTGCCTTCAGCATTTTTAACGATAGTGCCGGTAAGAAGTGAATCAACGCCAAGGCCAGTCCACGCTTCAAAATTAATTGCCGATGCATCATAAGGCGTTTGCGGCATTTTGCTGGTTGCAACAGGGCTAAATTTACCACTGCGCTGCAAGTCAGAAGCAATCACCGCCGAGACATCATGCGGTAATTTGCCCTCACCTTCCCATTTGAAAGGCACAATGGCAATCGGTCTTGCTGAGTCAATACCATCGGTGATAACAAGTTCTAATGCGGCGTTGGCAGTTTGAGTAGCAAAACTCATGACCATTGCCATTCCTAGTAATATTCGCTTAATCACAGGTTTTTCCTTATAACTGTGGCTTATATGTCAAGTTAATGTTCTTTAGCTGAGCATTAACTTCAGGAAATTCGGAGAGAGGAAACGAACGAACCTGTGAAATGGCACTTTTGGTGGCATTACACAAGCGAGCATCGCCCTCTAATACTTTTACTGTCCCTGCAATCGCACCGCTACCAGCGGGAATCAATTGCAGGTTTACACGGCATTCTTTACCGCGAAAGCTGGAGTCGGTGAGAATGTGCTGCTGGATAAGCTGCTTGTAGATCTCACCCATTTTGGCAAGTTCGATATCGACCTGACTGGAACGAGCCGCGGAGTTACTCGCGGCTTCACTTTCTAGTCCTGAAAAAATATCGTTCAGCGCCGCCTCTTGCTCTTTTCGATCGCGCTCTATTTGCTCAAGTCGCTCTTTCTCGATACGCGCTTTTTCGGCTGCTTCAGCCGCGGCTTTTTCCTGGGCTATACGTTCTTGCTCGGCACGCTCTGCGGCTTCACGTTCACGCTGAGCTTTTTCTTGCGCTTCTTTTACAGCTCGCTCTTGTTCTAGACGCTCCTGCGCGGCTAAAGCAATCGCGGCTTCTTCAGCTATGCGTTTTTTCTCAGCTATGCGAATCGCCTCTTCTTTGGCTTTACGCTCAGCTTCGGCTTTTTCGGCACGCTCTTTTTCTACCTTACGACGCTTTTCTGATTCGCGAGCGGCTTGAGCATCTTTCGCTTGCTGCTCTTTCAGCTTACGTATGCGCTCTTCCTCAGCTTTGCGGTTACGTTCTAGCTGTTCACTTTCACGACGCAATTTATCAAGACGGTCTTGCTCTTTTTTAGCCGCGGTTTCACGCTGCTTGCGGATTTCTGCCGCTTGCTGACGAACGCGCGCTGGATCGATCACCACGGCTTGCACCATTCCGGTTGGCTCCGCTTTATCCATGTTAAAGTCGGTACCCCACAGTAATGCGGCGACAAGCAATGCGTGAGCAAGCAAAGAGATCGCAATTGGCTTTCCGTAGCTGTTTTTAGTGTGCTTATTGCTTTTCATACGGCTGCGACAACTATTCCCTTAGATCCGTGAGTAGGCCAACTTTTGGAATACCGGCTTGGCTAAGCTCGTCCAACAGTAACACCACCTCTGCGTATGGTGTGGACGCATCACCACCCACTGCGACTGGAGAGTTAGGATTAATCGAAAGCTCAGCTTTAACTCGTACAATAATGTCTTGCAGACTCAAACCTCGTTTCACGTCCTCATTGTTAACGCTTAGCCCTAAGTTCCCGTCACGGTCTACTTCAACAATGATAAAACTCGCATCGGTATCACCTGCAAGTTCAGACGCGGGTTGTGCCGTTGAGGTCTTTGGCAGCTCAACATCCACCCCTTGAGTAACAAAAGGCGACGTCACCATGAAAATAATAAGTAACACCAGCATAACGTCGATATAAGGTACGACGTTAATCTCACAGGTCAGCTTGCGTTTTTTTGGTTGGTAGCCAGCCATTATTGCTCCCTAGCGGCCATCGCTTGACGGTGCAAAATGCTGTGGAACTCTTCTGAGAAGGTAGCGTAATTATGTTCTAGCTTACTCACTTTGTTGCTCAAACGGTTAAACGCCATAACGGCTGGAATTGCCGCGAATAGACCCATCGCCGTTGCAATCAACGCTTCCGCGATACCTGGCGCTACCATAGCAAGTGTGGCTTGTTTTACTTCGCCAAGCGCGATAAACGCGTGCATGATACCCCAAACCGTACCAAACAGACCGATGTAAGGGCTGATAGAGCCAACGGTCGCTAGGAATGGCAAGTTAGTTTCTAGCTCTTCCACTTCACGGGAAACAGCAACGCGCATTGAGCGACCAGTCCCTTCCATAATGAAAGCTGGAGAGTCGGCGTTTGATTTACGAAGGCGCAAAAACTCGGAAAAACCAGAGTAGAAAATCTCTTCTGTACCTGAAAGCTCATCTTTGCGCTTTTTCACATCTTGGTAGATGTGAGAAAGATCAGCGCCTGACCAAAAACGGTCTTCAAACGCCTCAGATTCTTTGGTGGCTTCTTTTAGCACTTTGCTGCGCTTGATGATCATCGCCCAAGATACGACTGACATGCCCATCAGAATCAGCATTACCAATTGAACAAGTAGGCTTGCCTCGAGTATGAGGTCTACAAATGAAATATCAGCCGTCACTGTGTTTTAACTCCACTAAGATAGACGAAGGAATAGCCTTCGGCTTCATTTTAACATTATCTATACACGCCACTTTAACCAGTGCTTTCGCTATTGTCACACCTTGTTGGTCGACAATTTCTTGAGCAAAGGTTAGCGACGCTTTCTTAAATTCTTCAATATAGGTTTTTACGGTGAGCTGGTCATCCAAGCGTGCACCACGGATAAAGTCGATATCCATATGACGAACCACAAAGCCAGTATGCTCTTCTAGCAACACACGCTGATTGACACCTTTGCTTCTAAGTAGCTCGGAGCGGGCACGTTCAAAGAAATTGAGGTAGTTCGAGTGGTAAACGACACCTCCCGCGTCCGTGTCTTCGTAATAAACGGTCACAGGAAATTCGAAATACGATGATAACTGAGACAAACTGATCACTTCCTAAATAAAACTACGCATTAATATAACGCAACTCATTGTGATTGTTATAAGTGCTGACAAGAATTTTTGATTAAAGTGCCAAAATTTACACTTAATTGATGAAGATATTAGCGATTACTCGCTTTTCATTGTTTCAAAAAGTAAAAAACCCGAGCAATGGCTCGGGTTTATTCTAAAAAACGTACATTAACGTTAAGTAACTCAACACAGTTAGTGACAAGTACGGGCTAAACACCAGTTGCCACAACCAAAACCTTGGTTTGAAGCCGATACCGTAGACCATACTTGAACAGAGAGACAATACAAACGCCAGTCCTAACCATGGTGCAAAGCCACCGATGGCTGCGTCGTAGCCCTCTGGACTCCACATGAACAGACCTGCGTTGGCAAAACCAAGCACCAGTGATAAGGCGCGAAGTAGCACCTTATCCATAGGCTTGTGAATCTGCTCCAACTGTTGGTTAAGCTTACTCACTGTCTTCGTCCATCATCTCACTGTGTTCAAGCCAAAGTGCATTGATGATACCGAACGCACAAGCCAATAGAACACCTAAAATCCAAGCGAAATACCACATGTTAAATGCTCCTTAGTAAAGTGAATTCTTGTTTTCTTCGATGAACTTGTCATCAAGACGACCAAACATTTTGTAGTAAGTCCAAGCTGTGTAGCTAAGAATTACTGGAACCATAACAAACGCTACCGCTGTCATTAGGTTCAAAGTCAATTCACTTGACGTCGCATCCCACATAGTCAAGCTGTGGTTTGGATTCATACTGCTTGGCATTACGAATGGGAACATTGCAAAACCAGCAGTAAAGATGATGCCACCGTTCGCCAGAGAAGAAGCAATAAAAGAAATTGCACACTTCTCAAGACGAGACGCTAGAACCGCTAGTAGAGGCATAACCACACCTAGTGCTGGAGCAATCCATAGTAGTGGGTACTTCTCGAAGTTCGTCATCCACGCACCGGCTTCGCGAACCACTTCTTTAACTAGTGGGTTTGAAGCCGCGTTGCCGTCGATGCTGCTTACTACTAGGTAACCATCGATACCTTGGATCCAGAAACCTGCACCTACAAACGCCACTACTGTGAGTAGACCCATGATTTGCGCTGTGTTGCGAGCGCGAGTATGGATATCACCTGTGGTCTTCATTTGTAGCCATGTTGAACCTTGAAGCAGGATCATGAACAGGCTTACCAGACCACACAATAGTGCGAATGGGTTAAGTAGGCCGAAGAATGAACCGTGGTAAGTCGGCATCATAAAGTCGCTTAACTGGAATGGTACACCTTGTAGTAGGTTACCAAACGCCACACCAAAGATAAGTGGTGGGACGAAACCACTGATTGAGATACCGATATCCCAAGCGTTACGCCACTGTTTGTCTTCTAGCTTAGAGCGGTAATCTAGACCGATTGGACGTAGCCAAAGCGCTGCTAGAGTTAGGATCATTGCTAGGTAGAAACCCGAGAACGACGTTGCGTACACTAGCGGCCAAGCAGCAAATAACGCACCACCAGCGGTGATTAGCCAAACCTGGTTACCGTCCCAGTGTGGGGCGATAGAGTTAATCATTACACGGCGCTGAGTGTCCGTTTTACCTAGGATAGGTACAAGTGCACCTACCCCCATATCAAAACCATCGGTGATAGCGAAACCAGCAAACAGTACGCCAATCAGTATCCACCAGATGAATCGTAAGACTTCGTAATCAAACATTCTTTTTCTCCTTGCTTACGCTTCTACTTGACGACTAACTTTGTTCTCTACCGTTTCGACGTTTTGTTCGAAGTGGTAGCGACCTGTCTTCAAGCTACTTGGGCCTTTGCGTGCAAATTTCACCATTAGGTAAACTTCTGCAATTAGGAACACCGTGTATAGAGCGATGATTGCGAATAGTGATGTCCAGATCTGACTTGCTGTCAGTGCTGATGCGGCCACGTGTACAGGCAGGATTTCACCTACGGCCCATGGCTGACGACCAAATTCAGCAACAAACCAACCGGCTTCTACTGCAATCCATGGTAGTGGAATGCTAAATAGTGCCGCTTTAAGGATCCATTTTTTCTGTTCAATTTTCTGACGACATGTCTGAATAAATGCCGCACCGAAGACGAATAGCATGATGAAGCCACACGCAACCATGATACGGAACGACCAGAATAGTGGCCAAACTGTTGGGATAGAGTCATCCGCAGCCGCTTGGATTTGATCTTCTGTCGCATCAACAACTTTGTCGGTGTAACGTTTAAGCAGTAGACCGTAACCAAGGTCTTGCTTCACATCATCAAACGCTTCTATGTTTGCGTCTGTACGTTCACCTGCACGCAGTTTTTCTAGAAGTTCGTAAGCGTACATACCGTTACGGATACGATCCACGTGCTCTTCACGTAGGTCACGAAGACCTTGAACTGGTGTATCGATAGAACGTGTTGCGATGATACCCATTACGTATGGGATCTTAAGCGCAAAGTCGGTTTCCATCTTGTCTTGGTTTGGAAGACCAAACACAGTGAACGCTGCTGGAGCTGGCTCTGTATGCCACTCTGCTTCGATAGCCGCAAGTTTCACTTTCTGTACGTCACCAAGCTCGTAACCAGATTCGTCACCAAGAACGATAACAGAAAGGATAGAAGCCATACCGAACGACGCTGCAATCGCGAATGAACGACGAGCAAACGCCACATCACGGCCTTTCAGTAGGTAGTAAGCACTGATACCCAGCACGAACATCGCACCTGTGGTATAGCCTGACGCTACTGTGTGAACAAACTTAACTTGAGCAACTGGGTTGAGCACCACTTCTGCGAAACTAACCATTTCCATACGCATGGTTTCGAAGTTGAACTCTGCGCCCACAGGGTGCTGCATCCAACCGTTCGCAACTAGGATCCAAAGTGCTGAGAAGTTAGAACCAAGTGCAACCAACCAGGTAACGGCTAAGTGTTGACGTTTTGAAAGCCTATCCCATCCGAAGAAGAAGAGTCCGACAAAGGTGGATTCGAGGAAGAAGGCAACGAGGGCTTCGATCGCCAGCGGCGCACCGAAAATATCACCCACGTAATGGGAATAGTAGGACCAGTTCGTACCAAACTGGAATTCCATGGTAAGGCCGGTAGCCACACCTAGGGCGAAGTTAATACCAAATAGCTTACCCCAGAACTTGGTCATGTCCTTGTAGATTTGCTTGTTGGTCATTACGTAGAGGGACTCCATGATGGCAAGTAAGAATGCCATACCTAGAGTCAATGGAACGAACAAGAAGTGATACATTGCCGTAATTGCGAATTGCAATCTCGACAGATCAACAACGTCTATCATGATAACTCCTTTTGTGTCGGCTGAACGACACTTTCTACATTATGCGCCGAGGATACTTGTTTAATGGAAATTAAACTTGTTGAGCAAATCAGCATCCTTGTTGCAAAAATGTACCTCAATGGTTAGTTAATTGTTAAGCTTGCGCTAATATAGCTTGAGCTAATATTACTGGGAAATTGAATCGGTTTCAAAAGGTTTATTCAGGAAAATGCTTTGATGTAAGTCAATAAATAGAAGAAGTGAATTGTACGATCTTTAATCACACTGATTCAGATCAAATTTATTTGGAAAGAGAGTTTGATGTGGTGAGCAAAAAAAGAAAATTAGCAGCCGCTAATACCCCTTTAGTGGCAAGGGATTATAAACAATGTGCGTAACCGTGTGAACAAAAATCACGAAATTGATAGATTTTAGTGATAGGACATGTAAATAAAAGAAAGCCGCATATTCGCAATATTACTTTACAAATATGCAGCTCAATAATTGGTCTGACAAATTTCATTTCTGTGATGTAGAACATGAGTTGCGTATCACAGTCTTACATCGCGGCTTTAAACTTTATCGATTCCAAAGTGTAAGTAGGCTCTATCTGAGGCAATACGCCCACGCGGGGTTCGTTGCAGATAGCCTTGCTGAATCAAGTAAGGTTCAATGACATCTTCGATAGTGTCTTTCTCTTCACCTATCGCTGCTGCTAGGTTATCTAACCCGACAGGGCCACCAGAGAACTTCTCCATGATGGAGAGCAGCAGTTTTCTATCCATGTAATCGAAACCTTGGTTATCGACATCAAGCATGTTCAGAGCTTTGTCTGCAATGTCAGCACAGATATGCCCGTTACCTTTCACCTCTGCATAGTCACGCACACGGCGTAGCAGTCGGTTAGCAATACGAGGTGTACCACGAGCTCGACGGGCAATTTCTAACGCCCCTTCTGGGTCCATCGACAAGCCCAAGCAACGAGCACTGCGCTGCACGATATTTTGAAGGTCGGCAATCTTGTAGTACTCAAGACGCTGAACGATACCAAATCGGTCACGAAGCGGTGACGTCAATGAGCCCGCGCGCGTCGTTGCACCAATGAGCGTAAACGGCGGCAAGTCAATCTTGATTGAGCGAGCCGCAGGCCCTTCACCAATCATGATATCCAGCTGGTAATCTTCCATCGCCGGATACAGCACCTCTTCCACCATTGGGCTTAAACGGTGGATCTCATCGATGAACAGTACATCGTTTTCTTCAAGATTGGTCAACAGCGCAGCAAGGTCGCCGGCTTTTTCAAGCACTGGGCCAGAAGTGGTACGGATGTTTACTTCCATCTCGTTGGCAACGATATTCGCCAACGTGGTCTTACCCAAACCAGGAGGTCCGAATATCAATAAATGATCGAGCGCTTCGTTACGTAGCTGTGCGGCCTTGATGAAAATTTCCATCTGGTCACTAACGTGATCCTGACCTTCATAGTCAGCCAACTTCTTAGGACGAATAGCTCTATCGATGACGTCTTCATCACGGAAAACTGGGTTTTCTGGGGCGATTAAGCGATCGGCTTCAATCATCTAACTGTCTCTCTAAAAATACCGCTTGGTCATTAAACCATAGTACGCAGTGCTTCACGGATCAGCGCTTCACTGGTCATGTCTGGCTTCGCTACTTGAGAAACCACTTTCGATGCTTGCGTTGGTTTGTAACCCAGTGCAAGCAGCGCGCTTACCGCTTCTTCTTCGGCACTTTCGCTAGACATCGCACCAGCACTGTCCATCGGCGCAGCGTCCGTCGCTGGCGTAAACAGGTCACCAGCGCCCCAACCTTTAAGGCGATCCTTCATTTCAACGACGAGACGTTCAGCGGTTTTCTTACCCACACCAGGCAGTTTAACAAGGGTGGAAATATCTTCGCGCTCAACGCACGAGACAAATTGGCTGGCAGACATACCAGATAGGATACCCAACCCCAACTTAGGACCGACACCGTTGGCTTTGATCACTTCGCGGAACAGAGCGCGCTCTCGCACGGTATTGAATCCGTAAAGAAGCTGTGCGTCTTCACGAACGACAAAATGGGTGTAAATAATGGCTTCTTGACCAATTTCTGGCAGCTCGTAAAAACAGCTCATTGGCATTTGAACTTCGTACCCTACGCCACCAACTTCAATCAGTAGTTCAGGAGGTTGTTTTTCGATTAGCGTGCCACGCAGTCGTCCTATCACAGTCTATGTCTCATTGTTCGTTGCAATAGGGCTTAGGATATAGAATAACTGGATGGGTATCCAGTTATTCTCTTCACATTTTAGCTCATAGCCGAGCGCAGTCGCTCGGAGAGCTCAGTGCCTTCTGCTATCTGTTGATTGAGCTCGTCACTGATGGTTTGAATATCCTCAGCAATTGCTTTGCTCCCTGTTACCGAGCGTGCCACATCGCTACTCGCTTGATCTAGCTCCCCTATTGCTTGGTTTTGCTGGGTAACTAAGTGACTGAGGTCGGTGATTTCAGTTGAAATGACTTGGACTTGCTCAATCATCTGGCTGAGCTCTTTCACCGTGGTCTGGATTGTCTGTTGCCCTGAGTCAATCTGCTGCTGACTGTTGCTGATTAAGGTGCGAATTTCCTCAACTGAGTTACTGGTTTTCGAAGAGAGCTCCCTCACCTGCTCAGCAACGACCGCAAAGCCGCGGCCATGGTCACCCGCTCGCGCAGCTTCAATGGCTGCATTGAGTGCCAGCAAATTGGTTTGTTCAGCCACTGAGGTGATTAGCTCAATGACAGACACGACTTTTTGGTTACTACTATCGATATTGGCAATCGCCTCAGTGGACGCACTAAGCATTTCCGAGCTGCTTTCCGCTTGCTGCTTGATTGCGTCGGTTTGACCAATAACTTGCTCCATGAAGTTCACAGACTCTTGAGTAAACGAAGACAACTGTTCTAGTTGCTGGCTCATTTCTTCTGCAGCGCTCGCCTGTGAAGCACTGTTCATGCCAAGCGACTGTACGTTTGAGTTTAGCTGCGACGATTGCGTATTTACCTGATGTATCACTTCATCAAGCTCTTTCACACTGGCGTTTACGGTCACTAACATGCCATCCATGCGCTTTTCACCTTGCGAGGCTTTTTCGGCTTGCAGTTTGCTCTCTTTCATCGCTTTTTCTGCACGATGAATTGCACTCTCTTTTTGCTTCGCGGTAAAGCTCTGGGCAAAACAAATCACGCAAAGTGGCAGCAGCATGCCAGACCAAATTTCTACATTTTGCTTAGAGGCCGATAGTGAAATCGTTGGGAATGAAAAGCCACTAGTGTGAAGGTAAGTCATAACGCCCGCGACCAGCAGAATACCGACACTCCAAGTCAGCGCCATCGCTCTAGAAGCCGAGAGGTAGAAAGCGACAATGAGCAAAGGTGCCCAAAATGCCTGAGTAGAATCTACGATGCCGCCGCTTTGATAAATGATGTTCACTGCATGAACAACCATCCCAAGGAAGCCGATATTGAGCGCTAGCGTGATTTGCTTGGTAAATCGCAACACCACCAAGCCAATAACTTCGATTGCAATAAGCAGTACCGACGTTAAAAACAGTAATGCATGTCCGTTAGATTGCCACTTAATAGCGCTGTACAGACCAACGATCAGCGCGACAACAGTAAATACAGCGGTGATTTCAGCTTTGCGAAGAGTATTACGGGAGAGACTTTGAGCGTTATTTATTAAGTTGTGCCACATGCCTTTGTTTTCCTTATTATTGGTCCTTTGACTCACTCATCAGACCAATCTTAGAAAGTTAACAAATGATTAACAAGGCGCACTAGGTAAAAAGCTCTAAAACTGTGGGCTGGTTATCGTTAAAACTATCGGTATCCAAGACGGTAACGCCTTAAAGAGACGATCCTCAAGATTAACGATAGCGCCCTTTCTTTGCACCACTCGCTTTACCAGCAAGCGCGACGAGCGTTTTGTTGGTGTTGGCATGACAGATAGCAACGCCGAGCGCATCGGCTGCGTCTGCTTGTGGCTTAGAAGGCAACTTCAACATCGCCATCACCATGTGCTGAACCTGAGCTTTGTCTGCGGCGCCGGTACCCACGACGGCCTGCTTAATAAGCCTTGCCGCATACTCGTAAACGGGTAAATCGTGGTTGACCGCAGCGACAATCGCACTGCCTCTTGCTTGACCTAACTTCAGCGCTGAGTCGGCATTTTTGGCCATGAAGACCTGCTCAATGGCGAACACATCCGGTTGAAACTGAGTAATGATTTCACTGACACCAGCGTAAATCTGTTTTAGTCGACCGGGTAATTCTTTTTCTGAGGTCCGGATACAGCCGCTCCCCAAATACTGCAAATGTCGACCCTGCTGACGAATCACGCCGTAGCCTGTGATTCGTGAGCCTGGGTCAATTCCTAAAATAATAGACATTGTTTCTCGCTATTTACTCTAACGTCGCTGCAACTTCATCAGAGATATCACCGTTGTGGTATACCTCTTGGACGTCATCGAGATCTTCCAATGCATCAATAAGTCGCAACAATTTTGGTGCTGTAGACTCATCTAGATCTGCTTTCGTTGATGGCACTAGGGTTACTTCCGCGTTTGACGCGTCAAACCCAGCTTCGTCCAGTGCGTCTTTAACCGAGCCAAATTCGGTAGGATCGGTGTATACATCGATCGCGCCATCTTCACCGGTTTCGATATCATCGGCACCGCCTTCGAGAGCGACTTCCATAACCTCGTCTTCATCTAGACCCGGCGCGTATGAGATAACCCCTTTCTTATCGAACAGATAGTTAACACTGCCATCAGTACCTAGGTTACCACCCGCTTTTGAGAACGCGTGACGAACACCAGAAACGGTACGATTGCGGTTGTCCGTCATACACTCCACCATCACAGCTGTGCCACCAGGCCCGTAACCTTCGTAGATGACGGTCTCCATGTTGTCATCACCTTCACCACCAGCACCACGAGATACCGCGCGGTTTACTGTGTCGCGAGTCATGTTGTTTGACAGTGCTTTATCGATTGCGGCGCGAAGTCTTGGATTGTTGTCAATCTCGCCTCCACCCTCTTTTGCGGCAACGACGATTTCGCGAATTAGCTTAGTGAAGATTTTGCCACGCTTAGCGTCCTGCGCGGCTTTACGATGACGAATGTTCGCCCATTTACTGTGACCTGCCATGGTTAATCCTTTGAGTTCTATGAATTTGGACTTTTATAGGGTGGTATAACTATACAGAATTTAGAAACAAAAACTCCCGCGAATGCGGGAGTTTTTGTTGTGTGTTGGGCTTTGCGATGTTACGTAGTAACGAGCCTGTTGTTCTCCCCCTTTATAAGGGGGAGTTAGAGGGGGTGCTTTTGGCTTTTTCGCTTTATTTTGATCAATTAAGCAGGACAAGAGCACCCCTCCCAGCCTCCCCTTAGTAAAGGGAGGAGCTAACAGGCTCGCTGCGCATCGCCGCAACACACGAGAAAGATTAAGCGTCTTTCTTCTCTTTCGCAGCCGTTACTGCAATCGCTAGCTCTTCAAGTGCTGCTGGGTTTGCTGCGCTTGGTGCGTCTGTTAGTAGACATGCTGCTGCGGTTGTTTTCGGGAATGCGATAACGTCACGGATGTTCTCTGTACCACAAAGTAGCATCACTAGACGGTCAAGGCCAAATGCTAGACCTGCGTGCGGTGGTGTACCGAACTTCAGTGCGTCTAGTAGGAATCCGAACTTCTCACGTTGCTCTTCTGCATCGATACCAAGAATCTCGAATACCGCTGCTTGCATTTCTGCGTTGTGGATACGAACGCTGCCGCCGCCGACTTCATAGCCGTTTAGAACCATGTCGTATGCGTTAGAGTTTGCAGCTGCTGGATTCGCTTTTAGCTCTTCCGCCGTCATGCCAAGAGGAGACGTGAATGGGTGGTGCATTGCGTGCAGGTTACCCTCGCCATCTTCTTCGAACATTGGGAAGTCAACAACCCATAGTGGAGCCCACATAGACTCGTCCGTAAGCTCAAGATCTTTACCAATCTTAAGACGTAGCGCGCCCATTGCTTCTGCAACTGTGTTTGCTTTGTCTGCACCGAATAGGATGATGTCGCCAGATTCTGCGTCCGTACGCTCAAGAATACCGTTGATCACATCGATGTTTAGGAACTTAGCGACTGGAGATTGGATACCTTCCATGCCAGCAGCACGGTCGTTAACCTTCATCCATGCTAGACCTTTCGCGCCGTAGATACCTACGTACTCAGCATAGCTGTCGATTTGCTTACGAGTCAGTTTAGCGCCGCCTGGTACACGGATAACCGCTACGCGACCTTTCTCGTCGTTTGCAGGACCAGAGAACACTTTGAACTCAACGTCTTTCAACAGATCAGCAACGTCCACTAGCTCTAGTGGGTTACGTAGATCTGGCTTGTCGCTACCGAAACGACGAATCGCTTCAGAGAATGGCATCACTGGGAACTGACCTAGGTCTACGTTCAGCAGCTCTTGCCACATGTCGCGAACCATTTTTTCAGTCACTTCACGTACTTGGTCAGCCGACATGAATGATGTTTCGATATCGATCTGAGTGAATTCTGGTTGACGGTCAGCACGCAAGTCTTCATCACGGAAACACTTTACGATTTGGTAGTAGCGATCAAAGCCAGACATCATCAGCAGCTGTTTGAATAGCTGTGGAGACTGTGGAAGTGCGTAGAACGAACCTTTGTGCACGCGGCTTGGTACTAGGTAGTCACGAGCACCTTCTGGCGTCGCTTTCGTTAGTACTGGCGTTTCGATGTCTAGGAAGCCGTTGTCATCTAGGAAACGACGAACAAAGCTTGATGCTTTAGCGCGCAGTTTAATACGATCGCTCATCTCTGGGCGACGTAGATCGATATAACGGTACTTCAGACGTTGCTCTTCAGTGTTCGTTTGGTTGAAGTCTAGAGGTAGCACGTCGCTACGGTTGATGATTTCAAGACCTTTTGCAAGGATCTCAACTTCACCTGTTGCCATGTCTTTGTTTACTTGGCTCTCTGGACGTACACGAACTTCACCAGTTAGCTTGATGCAGAATTCGTTACGAAGTTGGTTCGCTACTTCATAAGCATCCGCCATATCTGGATCAACAACAACCTGAACGATACCTTCACGATCTCGCATATCGATAAAGATAAGACCGCCTAAATCACGACGACGGTTTACCCAGCCGCACAGTTCTACAGTTTGTCCTGCAAGGGACTTGTTCAGGTGACCACAGTAATGGCTACGCATAATGAATTTCCCAATTTCCGATTGTTTATATGAAAACGTTTATATGAAATCTATATTGTGGGTGATGGCGTGAAAAGTCGCCAATACTAAATCCACCCACAAAATCAAAGGTTCATTTATACTCGGAAAATCGTCTAAAATCGACCTAATTTGATAGAATTGTTGTGTTTAATTGCCTGTTGCTAAGCTAGAACACTTGAAACGGACAAAATATCAACAAATCCTATTCCTTAGTGGCTTTTGTTGACTTGCATTGAAAGGATGAGAAATGAGTGAACCGACATTGCGACTTGGATTAACCATGTGGTCTCACAATGACTGGCAGCACTCTTTCTACGGAAAAGGTACTAAACCTGGGGAACGCTTAGAGCGCTACGCGTCTGTATTTGATACGGTCGAAGGCAACACAACGTTTTACGCCACACCAAGCGCGAAGACTGTCACCAGTTGGAATGATTCTACCTCTGATGATTTCCGCTTTACCTTTAAACTTCCGAAATCGATTACTCATGGACGAATGCTCAACCAATGCCAAGATGAGCTTACTGCGTTCTTGCAGGTCATGGCACCTTTGCACCACAAAGTGGGTATGTGGACCATTCAACTGCCAAGTAAGTTTTCACCTGCCGATCTCCCTGCCCTGCAAGCGTTATGCAACAAGTTTCCATCTGAAATGAAGCTTGGAGTTGAAGTGAGACATTTAGGCTTTTTCAATAAATCCGAACAAGAGCGAGTCTTCAACCAATGGCTCATGGAGCATCACATCGACCGCATTATTATGGACTCTCGCCCCGTTTTTTCCGCAGCGCCTACCACCGCAGCGGTTATTGATGCTCACGACAAAAAGCCCAAAGTGCCAGTGCATGCTATTGCCACCGCGGATCATCCAATGATCCGCTTTATTGGCCACCCTGATATGGAAGCTAACTTGGCGTTTTTTAAACCCTGGGAGAAGAAACTGGAACAATGGATTGAACAAGGTAAGCAGCCCTATTTGATGATCCACACGCCTGACAATGTGGAAGCACCGGAACTGGCAATCAAGCTATATAAGGAGCTCAAAGCGTCACTAGCCGGCAACATTACTTTAAGCGATAAACCGACCTTTCCTTGTCTTCGAGATGACCATCAAATCTCCATGTTTTAGTCGCTCAAAAACCCTACGACACTGCCTGTAAAAGCAATAATGACATTTCAGGTTAAATGACGTAAAATGCGCGCCTTTTTTATTGCGTCCGTCCGAATCGGCAATGGGGAATCTTAACATGCAGAATAAAGATACTATTTTCTCTGCTCCTATCGACAGAATTGGTGATTTCACCTTTGATGAACGAGTAGCAGAAGTCTTTCCAGATATGATCCAGCGTAGCGTACCTGGCTACAGCAACATTATTTCTGCAATTGGTATGTTGGCAGAGCGATTTGCTAAGCCACACTCCACTATTTACGATTTGGGTTGTTCACTTGGCGCGGCAACGCTATCCATGCGCCGTAACATCAGCCAAGAAGGCTGCCAGATCATTGCCGTTGATAACTCATCAGCGATGGTTGAGCGCTGTAAGTTGCACGTCAACGCCTACCGCTCAGACACGCCAGTTGCTGTTGTCGAGGCAGACATTCGCGATATTGAAATCAAAGATGCCTCTGTTGTGGTACTTAACTTTACCCTACAGTTTCTATCGCCAGACGATCGCCGGACGCTGCTTGAAAAAATCTACGCTGGTCTGCGCCCGGGCGGCATTTTAATTCTGTCTGAGAAGTATGTGTTTGAAGATGAGAACTCAAACGAGCTCCTTATCGACCTGCATCATGACTTCAAACGCGCTAACGGCTACAGCGAACTGGAAATCAGTCAAAAGCGCAGTGCGATTGAAAATGTGATGCGTCCTGATTCAATCACAATGCACAAAGAGCGCTTTAAAGAGATCGGTTTCACCAGCTACGAAGTCTGGTTCCAATGCTTTAACTTCGGATCTATGTTCGCCATTAAGTAGTCTGCAATCTATAAATAACCTGCATACTATTTTTACCCTAGCTATTGTCACCCATTATTGTTGAGAGTTTCATGTTTAACTTTGCTAACTTTTATCAGCTCATCGCTCAAGATACCAAACTTCAGCCTTGGCTTAACATCCTGCCACAGCAACTCACCGACTGGCAGAATGCCGAGCACGGTGATTTTGACCGCTGGTTGCGTGCGCTCGCGAAGATTCCAACCGGTCAACCTGATAATGTTGAACTGAAATCGGAAGTGTCACTCGCGAACAATGAACCGCTTGCGATGGGTGAAATGAAGAAGCTAGAGAACCTGCTGCGCACCTTCCACCCGTGGCGTAAAGGCCCATATCGCGTTCACGATATTCATATCGACACCGAGTGGCGCTCTGACTGGAAGTGGGATCGCGTATTGCCGCACATTTCCCCACTTAAAAACCGTTCAGTATTGGATGTGGGCTGCGGCAATGGTTACCACATGTGGCGCATGCTAGGTGAAGGCGCGCGTCTTTGTGTGGGTATCGACCCTTCACATCTATTCCTAGTGCAGTTTGAAGCAATTCGTAAGCTGATGGGCGACGACCAGCGCACGCACCTTTTACCATTAGGTATCGAGCAGCTTCCGGAACTTCGAGCATTTGATACGGTATTTAGCATGGGTGTTTTGTACCACCGCCGCTCTCCTCTTGATCATCTGATCCAATTGAAGAACCAGTTGGTCGCGGGCGGTGAGCTCGTATTAGAGACCTTAGTTATCGACGGTGATGAAAATGCCGTGCTTGTCCCCGTCGATCGCTACGCGCAAATGCGTAATGTGTACTTCTTCCCATCTGCGCGCGCGCTAAAAGTATGGTTAGAAAAAGTTGGCTTTGTGAATGTTCGTATTGTAGATGAAAACGTTACCTCTACAGAGGAGCAGCGTACCACAGGTTGGATGACACATAATTCACTCCCTGAATACTTAGATCCTAACGACCCAAGCAAAACTGTCGAAGGGTATCCAGCACCTAGACGCGCTGTGTTAGTCGCTGAAAACCCAAACAAATAGTCTCAATCTTTGAGAAATTGTTGCCAAATACAGCAACTTTGACCGAGCTTTTATAAGTCTGACGCAGCTCTGACAATAGGGAGTATCGCACTCCCTATTGGTTACGATAAAATCCCTAGCCTTCCAGTTCCATTTTATTGTTTTTTAGGGTTTAAGATGTATAAACGCTTGGCATCTCTTGTCGCCATCGGCCTACTTTCGGGTTGTTCTACAGTCAATCACCAAGAACTTCATCAAAACACCATCAGCGCAATTCAAGAATCTGAAGCGCGCCTCGACAACAAACTGACTAACCTTACACTGCAGTTAAGCAACAACGCTGACTACATTGATAGCTTAGAAACCGAAGTCATCGCACTCACTAAAGAAGTCGAAGCTTTGAAGCAGGCACAACTTGGCGAAGAACAAGCTGAAAAGCAAAATAAGCCACTGCCAATTATCGCTCCTAAATCCTCCTCTTCTACTCCTGTTGTTTTAGGCTCCGTCGAACAAGTCCACCTCGATATACTCGACCGCAGTTTTGATGCGCGTGTGGATACCGGCGCGGTGACTTCTTCACTCAGTGCATCGGATATTCAAGCATTCGAAAGAGATGGTAAGCAGTGGGTAAAATTCAAACTTCTTGATGATAAGTCCCGCAAAGAAAATGATCGCTGGATAGAAGCGCCAGTAATTCGATATGTGAAAATTCGTCAGTCAACCAGTGAAAAAATGGAACGTAGAGCGGTGGTTGAACTTTGGATCCGTGTTGGAAAAATCCATGAAAAAGCTCAATTTACACTGGCAGATCGCTCACAAATGACCCACCCTATATTACTAGGAAGAGAATTTATCAAAGATATTGCTTTAGTTGATGTAAGTCAGCAATATATACTTTCATCTAACAAGTAGTTTTCTTTAAAATAACACCTCCTTCAGGGAAGCAATTACAATAATAAGGTTGTTTATGACTTCACGTATTCCATTTTTCCTATCTGTAGGATTACTCATTGCAGCGGGTATCGCGCTGAGTGTCATCAGACACGATACCTACGGCGTACCATGGACTCCAGGCGAAACTCGCCAAGTATGGGACATTGAGGCTCGTGTCGAGTTTAATGCAATTGGTAAACCGGCCAAGGTTTCACTCGCAGCACCATACACTCAAGAAGGATTCACACTTATTGGCGAATCAGCCTCTTCTCCAGGTTACGGTGTCTCATATGTCGATTCTGATGCAGGTCGCCGTGCAGAGTGGTCAATCCGCGAGGCACAAGGTCCGCAAACCATCTACTACAAAACCCAATTTCTTGTGGACGACCAAGCGCTGGCAAGCTCTACTCCTCCAGCGGAAGACGTGATTAAGCCAACCTTTGATGGCCCAGAAGAAGCCGCAGCTGTTGCCCTGATGGATCGCGCTCAATCTCGCTCCTCTGACAACATCACCTTCACACGCGAGCTTATCAAAGCACTGAACGATGGTGATAGCCAAAACTCTGCACTTATTCTTAACAACATGACCAAACTTCAAGCCGCTGCAAAACTGCTGGCGTTTGCTGAAGTACCAAGCAAGGTTGTGGGCGTTATCGAACTGGAAGATGGTCGTCGACGTCAATCTATTCAACAAATGTTGAGTGTGTGGGACGGTGCTAAGTGGCAAATCTTCTCTCCAGAATCCACAGAAGGTAAAAAACAAGCCAATCTGCTTGTTTGGGACGAATCTAACGTATCGCTACTTGATGTTGTTGGCGGTAAAGACAGTAAAGTTCACTTCACTATGATCGCTCAAGAGGTATCTCCTCAAGAAGCAACGAACAGTAAAGTGGATTCTGACGGTCTGTTGAACTTCTCAATTCATAGCCTGCCTCTTGAAGAGCAAGCCATGTTTAAAACCATCATGCTGATTCCAATCGGCGCGCTGATTGTCGTGTTCCTACGTATTCTGATTGGTCTAAAGACCTCTGGTACCTTCATGCCGGTACTGATTGCGGTGGCGTTCGTACAAACTCAGCTAGTAACCGGTATTGTTGGTTTCCTATTGATTGTCGGTACGGGTCTGGTAATTCGTAGCTATCTATCCAAGCTCAATCTGTTGCTCGTCGCTCGGATATCCGCGGTAATCATTACCGTAATCTTGATTATCTCTGTCTTTACGGTTGTCGCATTTAAGATTGGTCTGACAGAAGGTCTATCCATTACCTTCTTCCCAATGATTATCCTTTCTTGGACAATCGAACGTATGTCTATCCTTTGGGAAGAAGAGGGAGCGAAGGAAGTTGTGTTGCAAGGTGGTGGTTCGCTACTCACCGCGGTACTTGTCTACCTAGCGATGACCAACCCTTACATTCAGCACCTAACGTTTAACTTTATCGGTCTGCAGCTGGTTATCCTTGGCGGTATCTTGCTACTAGGTACTTACACAGGTTACCGACTCACTGAACTGCGTCGCTTTAAACCACTGACGGAGGACTAATCTATGCTTGGAAAGCTAACCAGTCCTTTTAAGCTTCGTGATCGCGGCATCATGGGTATGAACCAACGTAACCATGGTTATATCGGTAAATACAACGACCGCTCAAAGTATCCACTTGTGGATGACAAGCTAAAAACCAAAATCATTGCAGAGAAAGCTGGCGCGACAACGCCAGCTCTAATCGGCGTCGTTAACAACCAAGCGGAAGCAAAACACATCCATGCTATGGTTAAAGATTGGCCCGGCTTTGTGATTAAGCCAGCGCAAGGCAGTGGTGGTAAAGGCATTTTGGTGATAGTGAGCCACAAGGATGGCGTTTACACTAAGCCCTCTGGTGCGACAATTAACAAAGAAGATGTTGAGCGTCACATCAGTAACACTCTTGCAGGTCTGTTCTCACTTGGTGGTAAGAACGATGTTGCCGTGGTTGAAAACCTGATTAAGTTTGACGACTGCTTTGATGGCTTTAGTTATGAAGGTGTGCCAGACGTTCGTATTATTGTATTCCAGGGCTACCCTGTTATGGCGATGATGCGTTTGTCTACTTCAGCCTCTGACGGCAAAGCGAACCTTCACCAAGGCGCTGTCGGTGTAGGTATCGACATTGCGACCGGCAAAGCAGTGCGTGCGGTACAGTTTGACCGCCCTGTCACCCTTCACCCTGATACAGGCAAAGAGCTTGCAACACTCGCCGTTCCTCATTGGAAACGACTGCTCACGCTTGCCTCTAGCGCGTATGAAATGACAGGCCTAGGTTACATGGGAACGGACATGGTTCTCGATAAAGAAGAAGGTCCAATGGTACTTGAGCTTAACGCGCGTCCAGGACTTGCGATTCAAATTGCTAACGGCTGTGGTATTTTACCAAGGCTACAGCACATCGAGTCATTGGGTACGCCAAATCCCTTTGAATATCCTAGTCCAGAAGAACGTGTCGAGTACGCAGCGAAAATGTTCGGTCACGCCGAAGACGCTTAAATGAACTCGTCAATCTGCTCGTCAATCTGAAAGCATCTACAAAGCGCTCCTCACCCTGAGCGCTTTGTTTTTTCTATAAAGTGCTCTCAAAAACCTTGTCCTAAAACATTAGCCACTTCTAAACCCTGGCGATCAAGCTCACACTTTCCATTCGCCCCCTCAAAACTATTCCAAACGATTCAAATAGAAATATAAATCAATTAATTCAGTTGGTTAGCCAAATTAAGTCAAAAATACCAAAACCATTCACATTCACCACTTCAATTCCAGCTTTTATAAAACCTCTCATCGCAACGACATTACCACGACAATTCAGACACTTAACTAACAATTAGACTGTTTTAGTACTGCGTATCTCCTTAACATCCGTGTCGTGACGTTTTTTCGATATAAATTGATATTTGTATCATTTCACTCAGTGGTTTAGGTCTTTGCGTCTAGGATGCTCGCGCCTAAATGATGCAATAGAACCATCACTGTTTCGCAAACTTCGGGGGCTATAGCCAAAAGCGGTGCTCATCAATCGCCCACTTTTACTGCCCCGGGTTTGCACGTCGGAGATCTTTATGACCAAAACCGCAATAAGCACCGCCCTCTCGCTTTCACTTCTTTTTCTTTCTGGATGTGGTGCTGAACAAAATACCGATTTACTGCCGTCTTCTGTTGAAGTCAGCACCGTCGCTGTCACTCAAAGCGATGTGTTTCCAACGACTGAATATGTTGGCCGAACTCGTGCTCCTGAAGATGTACAAATTCGCCCATTGGTTTCTGGTCGATTGATCACCAAAGCGGTCGCGGAAGGTGCGGACGTGAAAAAAGGTGAGCTTTTATACGAACTCGACCCACAGCCATTTCAAGTACGTTTAAATGCCGCCAAAGCCGAGCTTGCTAAAACAAAAGCGAAAATGCTCCAGGCGCAGCGCACACTGCAGCGCGCCGTCAAGCTTTATAAAGAAGGCTCTCTTTCTCCTCTTGAGTTCGAAGAAGTCGAGCTAGAAGAAACCACTTCCATTGCTGCATTTGAGATCGCTAAATCTGAGTTCGATAACGCGCAGCTTGAACTGAACTGGACCAAGATCTACAGCCCTATCGATGGCCGTGTCAGCAATTCTGTTTACAGCATCGGTGACATTGTGACACCAGAAGGCCAACCACTGACGACAGTGGTTAAGCTCGATACCACTTGGGTGAATATCGCAGTAAACGAAACCTCGGGTCTTGCTGAGTTTCAAGAAGCCATGCTACTTGATGAAAAACACGCTAGCGACTTTGAAGTGCACTTGAAACTCGCGAACGGTGCAACCTATCCATACCTTGGCCAAGTCGGCTTCGTCGATAACCGTGTGGACGTTGAAACCGGCACCATCACGGTTCGCCTTAATTTCCCGAACCCGGACTTACTGCTACTGCCAGGCCAATACGTCACTGTTGAAGTCGTCGATGACTCACTCACGCCACTGTCTGTACCAAGCGAATCGGTTCAGTTCGACCAAGGAGGTCACTTTGTCTATGTTGTCGATAGCAAAAACCTTATCGAAAAGCGCTATATCAAGTGGTACCAGCAACTAGACGCAGTTTTCCTTGTAGAATCTGGTGTCGAAGCGGGAGAGCAGGTTGTAAGCGAAGGTTTGCAAAAAATAAAACCTGGCTCAAGCGTATCTACCAACATTACTGATAGCTCGACTGTAGCTAGCGCAACAACTGAGGGCTAACGCATGGTTGAGTATTTCATTCGTCGCCCTAAGTTTGCCATTGTACTGAGCATCATCATGACCATTATTGGTCTAATTGCGCTGCTCAAGGCACCGGTCGAACAGTACCCTAACGTTGCCCCACCGGAGATCGAAGTCTCCACCGAATTTACCGGAGCAAACGCCGAAGTACTGCGTGACACGGTTGCAACTGAAATTGAGAAAGAAGTCAACGGTGTAGAGGGCATGATATACATGCGCTCTAAATCTGCCAGTGATGGAAACTACATTCTCACAGTTGCGTTCGAAGTGGGCTTTGATGCTGACAAAGCGCAAATTCTAGTTCAGAACCGCGTTAACCGCGCTATGGCAAAACTTCCGGAGGAAGTGAAACGCTCTGGTGTTAAAGTTGAAAAGACCGCGTCTAACATCATGATGGCTGTGATGGTGCACTCACCTGACCAATCCAAAGATGGCCTGTTCCTCAACAACTACGCCAACATGAACATCAAAGACGAGCTGGCACGTGTTAATGGCGTGTCTAAGGTTCGCAATATTGGTGACATGGAATACGCAATGCGTATTTGGCTCGATCCACTGAAGATGGCAAGTCTTGGCATTGTGCCAGAAGACGTCGCTAGTGCGATTGGTGAGCAAAACGTGATTCGCCCTGCAGGTAGCGTTGGCGCAGCGCCTTACGCCACTGAAACTTCACCGTTCCAAATGGTGGTGCGCACAGAAGGCCGCCTTCGCCATGAACAGCAATTTGAAGACATTGTCGTCAAAGCCGATACCTCAGGTAAGCTGGTTCGCATCTCCGACCTTGGACGCGTAGAGCTTGGCTCACAACAGTACATTGTAAAAGCGATGTACGACCAATCGGATGCTGCCTTACTCGCCATCTATCAAGCGCCTGGCGCCAACGCACTAGAGATATCGGAAGGCATTTACGCCAAGATGGAAGAGCTCAAATCGCGCTTCCCCCAAGGTATTGATTACCAAATTCCATATAACCAAACCGAGTTTGTTAAAGTATCCATCGCCGAAGTTATGGAAACGCTTGTGATTGCCATTATCTTGGTGACCGCAGTGACTTACATTTTTCTACAAGATTGGCGTACGACTATCATCCCTGTGATTGCCATTCCTGTTTCGGTTATTGCGACATTTGCGGTTATGCAAGCGATGGGCATGTCAATGAACATGCTAACACTGCTGGGCTTGGTACTTTCTATTGGTGCAGTGGTGGATGCTGCGATAATCGTCGTGGAAAACGTTGAGCGCTTGATGGCAGTAGAAGATCTTTCTGCCATGGATGCCACTATCAAAGCGATGCAAGAAGTCACAGGGCCTATCCTGGCCTCTGCCTTAGTGCTGTTCGCGGTATTTGGTCCCGTGACTATGATGCCAGGACTGACTGGTCAGCTTTATCAGCAGTTTGGTATTACGCTTTCGGTCTCGATTGCGATTTCTACTGTCAACGCTCTTACGTTGACGCCTGCACTTGCCGCAATTTTGATGCGTCCGGGCGGTCCCAAACCGGGCAAATGGTTGCAAGCCTTCAACAAATATTTAGATAAGGCAACGGCAGGGCTTGGTAACACCGTCACGCTGATGATTAAGCGACTCACACTTAGCATGATTGGCTTTGGCGTAATGATCATTGCCATTGTGCTTATGGGCTATAAGATGCCAAGCGGCTTCTTACCCGATGAGGACTCCGGCAACTTCTTTGTCAATATTGAGCTGCCTCAAGCAGCTTCACTGGCGCGTACCGAGCAGATCACCCGTGATGCCATTGAGATGGTTCTTCAAGAACAAGGCGTAGCAAGCGTGGTATCTGCGCCGGGCTTTAGCTTGCTTGGCAACGCAGCGGCGTCGAACTCTGCAATGATGATCGTTAATCTCGACCACTGGTCTGAGCGTACCGATGCCAACTTGCACATGAAAGCCATCATGGGACGAGTACAGGACAAGCTCAACCAAATCAAAAATGCCGATATCATTAGCTTCTTCGCGCCGCCAATTCCCGCGCTTGGTATGAACTCTGGCTTCGAAATGCGCCTTGAAGATACCTTGGGACGCTCTCCTGCAGAGCTTGCCGCTGTAGGCGATGAATTAATGGCGAAAGCGATAGCACATCCAGCTATTGATTTTACTTACACCATGTTCCGCGCTAACACGCCACAAGTTGAGGTAAAGCTGAAACGAGATAAAATCAAATCGACCAATGTGGATTTGCAATCAGTCTACATGACGCTTCAAACCTACCTTGGTGGTTTGTATGTGAACGATTTCACTGAGTTTGGTCGTAACTATAAGGTGTTCTTGCAGTCGGAAGCACAAAGCCGCTCAGACAGCAGTGACATCTCGAGCTACTACGTGCGCTCAAACGATGGAAAAATGGTGCCGCTCAACTCGCTTATCGAGATCAGCAATGTGCTAGGTGCTGAAGCGGTAGAGCGTTTCAACCTCTACAGTTCATTGATGATTAATGGTGTCGCAGCACCAGGATACAGCTCAGGTCAGGCAGTGGCGGCAATGGCAAGTATTGCGGATAGCTCCTTACCTAGTGGTTACAAGTACGATTGGTCCGGCTTAACCTATCAAGAGCAAAAAGCAGGCAACGCAGCACCGATTATGTTTGGTATGGCGATGCTGTTTACCTTCCTGTTCTTGGTGGCGCAATATGAGTCATGGGTGACGCCACTGGCGATTATTCTTTGCGTGCCGACCGCCGTTTTTGGCGCTCTGTTCCACACTTGGATTATGGGCGGTGACATCAATATCTACACCCAAGTAGGCTTGGTACTCATGGTTGGTATGGCAAGTCGAAATGCGATATTGATTGTCGAATTTGCCAAAGAGCTACGTGAAACTCAGGGTGTGTCGATTGTCGATGCTGCCGTCTCTGCGACTAAACTGCGTTTTCGTGCGGTGTTGATGACGGCCTTCTCATTCATTCTAGGCGTTGTGCCTTTGGTGATTGCGACCGGTGCCGGTGACGGTGCTCGCCGCGCGGTGGGCTACAGTACTTTTGGCGGCATGCTGGCTGCAACAGTACTGGGCTGCTTGGTTGTGCCTGTTGTGTGGGTCATGCTTCAGCGCATGCGAGAGCGATTTGGCAAAGTGAACATCGCAGCCGAGAAAGTCGCCTAACCAAAAGAGCTGATTGAAGATTCCCCTACTTTCAATCACGAAAAAGGCGCACTCTTGAGAAGTGCGCCTTTTGTGTTTTGATTGTCCCGCTCTGAGTTGTTTTACACTTTGAACTGATTCATCAGTGATTGCTGCGTATCCGACAGCGTATTGATCTCTTGCCCCACCTTTTCGGCTTCACCGGCGTTTTCAAGGATCTTCGCGCTCAAATCACGAATGTTACTCACGTTCTGGTTCACTTCACTCGATACGGATTGTTGCTCTTCTGCTGCGCGAACAATTTGTGAGTTCATGTCGTTGATAGCAGAGATCGACTCAAAAATGCGGCTCAGTGCGGATACCGCTTGCTGAACATGATTTGATGTTGAGTCCGCAAGGTTAGAGCTCTCTTGCATAGCCGCAACCACATCTGCCGTGCCTTTTTGAACGCGTTCGATGACTTGCTGAATTTCACCTACCGAGTCTTGTGTACGACTCGCAAGGCTACGAACCTCATCAGCAACAACAGCAAAACCACGACCCTGCTCACCAGCACGCGCAGCTTCGATAGCAGCATTAAGTGCAAGTAGGTTGGTTTGTTCAGAAATGCCTTCAATCACCGCCAAAATCTCGGTGATATTGGCGTTATTTTTGGCAAGCTCTTCCACTACTGGCACAGTCACTTTCATCTGCTCAACCAAGCGAACCATTTCACTCGCTGATAGCTCCGCCACTTCTTGACCTTGACTTGCCGATTCATTGGCTGTTGATGCCGCTTCTACCGCCACTTCCGCATTTTGAACCACCAACGCGGCTGTTTGCGTCATCTCTTCTGATGCGGTTGCGACTAGGTCTACTTCGCGAAACTGCGCTTCACTGCTCTCTCTTGTTGCGATTGCGGTTTGGTTCGCTGATTCAGCAGTGCCACTGATTTTCTCCGTGGTCACGGCCACTTGCTGGATTGTGATTTGCAGTTTGGCTAGAAACGCATTGAATTGTTTCGCTAGTTGGCCAATTTCGTCTTGTGATTTCACATCCAAACGTTGGGTAAGATCGCCTTCACCGCTGGCAATATCCTCTAGGCGGACAACCACTTCACGAATTGGCTTCACCAGACGCGATGACATTACGCTAATAATGATTAAGCCAACGAGAACGAAACCTGTCCCGACGATGACCTCAAATACAATACCATCACTTAACTGCTGAGAAATAATGCTATCTAGAGTAATCGCATCGTGAAGGACGCTATCACGTGGCATATCAAAGAATACACCCCAAGTTTGGTTGGCAATACTTACTGGGCTAAACACAGTTAACCATTGATTGTCAGCACTCCATAGTGTCTCAGCTTGCTCACCAAACATTAGGTCAGTAATTTGGTCTGCGCTTAGTACCTGACTTTGGTAACGAGAGCCTGCCGCGATATCTGTATTGTCACTGGCAATGACGCTTTCATCTAAGCTGATAATGTTGACGTGACCGCTGCCATTAAACAGACTGGAATCCGAATCAAGCACCGTTTTCGCCAGCTGAGTTAGCTGTAAATCAATACCTAAAAAGCCAATCACTTGGTTATCAACGTCAATAGGCAGTGACAAAGAAGAAGTCAGATGCTGGGCTTCACCAACTTGGGTAAGCCTAGGTGTGCTCACACACGCAGCGCCACTTGCTAATGGGCAGTAAAAACGCTCGGCATTTTCCATCGCGTTTTGAATCTGTTTAGTTAGCACCGTACGGACTGCGTTTTCACCCGTTGCAGCAATTTGCCAATACGTCGCAAACTGACCGATTTCGTTGGAACCTACGTAATCGGCTCCCTCATAGTTGCTGTCCTCGCCGTCGAGTTGATTTGGCTTAAATACCAAGTACGCGCCTTGTATGGAGGGAAACTGAATCACGGCCTGACGTACCATCTCATCCAGTGCCACTCGCAAGTCTTCACTTGGCAAGAAGTTCTCTTCGGCGTTGAACTTTTGAAACTTGGCGTTCGCAATCAGCATTTCGGCTCGGTAGACCGCTTCATCGAAGTAGGCTTTTACTTCGCGAGCGTTGATCTCAGCTTGCGCTTCTAACAGTGCCTGAGATTTCTCAGAAACTGACTGTGAGCTCATAGCTTGAATCGACTGCTGGCTATTAACGGCGTTATAAAGTGAAAAGCCAATTAAGGCGATAGAGGTGAACAGCAAGCATAAGCCTGCTAGTACCGTGATTTTCCACTGCACGGAGAGAGTTCGCATAGTACATCCTTTTTGCAAACGGGGAGCATGTATTGTTTTTGTATCGACCGAGGGTCTTATTTATTGAGCGTTTTATTACAGCATTTTTACATCTTTAGCTCAACCTAGATATTGCTGTCTTTAAAGTAATTCGATGGATGTGTTTGAGCCAGAATGCTAGTATTTTGCTTTCGATTCAAAAATCACAGGATTAGTGAGAAATGAAAGTCATCAGCTTTAATATCAATGGTCTGCGCGCAAGACTGCATCAACTGCAAGCCCTAATTGACAAGCATCAGCCAGATGTCATCGGTCTTCAAGAAATCAAAGTTCACGATGAAGCCTTCCCAGTCGAAGCCGTTGAAGAGATGGGCTACAAAGTTTACTTTCACGGTCAAAAAGCACACTACGGTGTGGCTATGCTTTGCAAGAAAGAGCCTATTTCGGTGCAAAAAGGTTTTCCAACCGATAACGAAGACCATCAGAAGCGTATGATCATGGCGACGTTTGAGGATGAGAATGGAGAGAAAGTCACGGTACTTAACGGTTACTTCCCTCAAGGTGACAACATCGCACACGAGACGAAATACCCGTACAAGCGTGAGTTCTACCAAGATTTGATGACTTACCTTAACGGGTACCACAACAATGACGAGCAAGTCATCGTGATGGGTGACATTAACATCAGCCCAATCGATCTTGATATTGGTATCGGTGAGCCTAACCGTAAGCGTTGGCTGAAAACAGGCAAGTGTTCATTCCAACCGGAAGAGCGTAAGTGGCTAAAAACGCTACTTGATTGGGGCTTCGTGGACACCTTCCGTCAACTTCACCCAGATGCTGACGACAAGTTCTCATGGTTTGATTACCGCTCTCGCGGATTTGATGACAATCGCGGTCTTCGCATTGATGTAGTTTTAGCAACACCAAGCCTCGCAGCAAAGTGTGTGGAAGCGGACATCGATTACGAGCTACGCGGCATTGAAAAGCCGTCTGATCACGCGCCGATTTGGTCTACCTTCTCGTAATTTGCCGTTTAGCCGAATAAAGAAAGTATAAAGGGGGCGATATCCAATGATATCGCCCCCTTTCTTTTGTCTTAACGCTGACTCTTTTTGGCTTAAGTGCTACTGAGAGCCAAGCGGCCTCATATACGCCAAGAAACGTTTTTCAGCCTTCTTAAAGCACCACAGAATAATAAACGTCAGTGCCATATAGAACATACCCGCCGCCAAGAACGACTCAAATGGCGCGTAGTAACGAGAGTTCACCAAACGAGCAGCCCCCGTTAGATCCATAATGGTCACGATACCAGCCACGGCGGATCCGTGAAGCATAAAGATCACTTCGTTACTGTAAGCAGGAAGTGCACGTCTTAATGCCGATGGCAAAATGATACGGCAATATGTTTTCCAAGTGCTCATGCCATATGCCTTTGCCGCTTCAACTTCACCACGTGGCAAGCCGTTGATGGCACCACGGATAATTTCCGCGGTATAAGCAGAAGTATTAAGCACAAATGCCACCAGCGCGCAGAACCAGGCATGCTCCCAAAGGGTATCTTTCACTGGGAAAAATTGATCCATACCGTAATAAATCAGGTAAAGCTGAACCAGCAGCGGTGTGCCACGGAAGAAGTAGATAAAGCCCCATGAAGGCAAACTTAACAAGTAATTGTCGCTGTTACGTGCTATCGCAAGTGGGATGGCAACACACAAGCCAATGACAAGTGCTGATAGCACCAGCCAAACTGTGGTCCAAAGGCCATCAAAATAGATAGGCAAGCTGTCGATAATCAGAGAAAAGTCCATAGCCTACCTCACGTGAATACTAAATTTGCGCTCAACCAATTTGAGAAATCCGGTAGAGACACTTGTGAAGATTAAGAAGATGATGGCAACGGCCATGTAGAACGTAAACGGCATCTTCGTGGTACCGGCCGCGAGCGAACTCACACGCACCATGTCTTCAAGACCAATGATCGAGACTAGCGCCGTGGTTTTAAGTAGTACCAGCCAGTTGTTACCAAAACCTGGTAAGGCATGGCGAATCATCTGCGGTAGTAGAATGCGTCGAAAAGCCAGTGTGGAGCTCATGCCATAGGCTTTTGCTGCTTCCAGTTCACCTTTGTCCACAGCCATGATCGCACCGCGGAAGGTTTCTGCCATGTAGGCGCCAAAAATGAAGCCAATAGTCAGAACGCCGGCGATGAAAGGCGACACATCAATATAATCTGGAAGATACGATGTCCACTCATGGTTAGGGTCGCTTGAAGCAAACCACTCATTCAACCACTCGTTTGTCGCATACAAACTGTTGTTGAGAAGAATTTGTCCGCCGAAGAAAATCAGCATCATAAGTACGAGGTCTGGAATGCCTCGGATGATAGTCGTGTAAAGGGTCGCAATCGCACGCGCCCATTTGTAAGGTGCCATCTTAGCAAGCGCACCTAACATACCCAGCACCATAGCGAGAATCAGTGACAATAATGCCACTTCTATGGTGAGTACGGCCCCTTTTAGTATTGAGGCTTCATATCCTTGTAAATCGAGCATAGTTCCTTCCAACAGCACAGCAAAATTGTTGGTCAGTCTTACCAAAAGGCCTGTGACTCGCCCTTTAGTAAAAAGGGCTTGAGACTAGCTCAAGCCCTCGTCTTTTGTTAAACAGTCTGATTATTGACCGTAAACATCGTAGTTGAAGTACTTAGATGCAATCTCGTCGTACTTACCGCTAGCGCGTAGAGAAGTGATTGCAGCGTCAAGTTGCTTCGTTAGGTCTTTGTCTTGCTTACGTACCGCAATACCCATACCTTCACCGAACCACTTAGCGTCAGTTAGAGATGGACCTACGAACTCATAAGCTTCACCGCCATCTTTGTTGATCACGCCTTCTTCTAGAGCAGAGGCGTCACCCAATACCGCGACGATACGACCGTTAGCAAGGTCTAGGTAAGCTTCGTCAAATGAACCGTAACGTACGATTTCTACTTGATCGCCATAGTTGTCTGTTAGGTACTTGTCGTGCGTTGTTGCACGTTGTACACCAATTTTCGCGCCGCTAAGGTTGTCGAAGTTAAGACCTGCGCCTTTTTTAGCAATGAATTTGTTCGGGATTTGAGCGTATTTACCAGTGAAGTCAATTTTCTTCTTACGCTCTTCAGTAATAGACATCGCAGCAATGATTGCGTCGTATTTACGAGCAAGTAGTGAAGGAATGATGCCATCCCAATCTTGAGGAACGATAACACACTTCGCTTTTAGCTCTTCACAAAGCGCGTTAGCCATATCAACGTCGAAACCTTTTAAAGAACCATCGGCTTCAGTCCAGCTAAATGGAGGATACGCACCTTCGATACCAAAGCGCACAGTTTTCCATTCCTTAGCTTGTGCTACTCCAGTTGCAGCTGTTGCAGCCAGTGCTGCTACCATTAACCACTTTTTCATTTCCATACTCCTGTGATTGAAATTTTTGTTTTTGTGTTGTGTTTTTATCGATTTTTCTGGGTCTTAGCCCAGAGGGCCATCTTCTATATTAGTAGATAGATGAAATAAATTGTTGTAGACGCTCTGATTCTGGGTTGGTGAACAGTTTTGCTGGGTCGCCCTGCTCTTCTACTCGGCCTTGGTGCAAGAACATCACGTGGTTAGATACGTCACGAGCAAACGCCATTTCGTGTGTTACTACGAGCATGGTTCTGCCTTCTTCCGCCAGATCTTGCATAACGCCTAAGACTTCACCGACCAATTCAGGGTCAAGAGCCGAGGTTGGCTCATCGAACAGCATTACCTCTGGCTCTACCGCCAATGCACGCGCAATCGCTGCACGTTGCTGCTGACCACCAGAAAGGTGTCCTGGATAGTAATCACGGCGCTCATAAAGCCCTACTTTCTTCAGAAGTAGTTCTGCATTTTCGATAGCTTGCGCTTTTGGTACACCCAAAACGTGGATTGGCGCTTCAATGATGTTCTCAAGAACGGTCATGTGCGACCAAAGATTGAAACCCTGAAAAACCATCGCCAAGCGAGAACGGATTCGCTGAACTTGTTTTTCATTAGCAGGAAGTGACTCGCCCTGACGGTTTTTCTTCATTTGGATCAATTCACCATTAACCCAAATTTCACCCTCTGTTGGTGTTTCCAGTAGGTTGATACAACGTAGAAAGGTGCTCTTCCCGGAGCCTGATGAGCCAATAATTGAGATGACATCACCTTTATGTGCAGCAAGGGAAATCCCTTTTAAAACTTCATTTTGACCAAAGGTCTTGTGCAGTTCTTTTATGTCCAGCGCGGGTACTTCATTCATGCGCTTGTGCTCCCTGTATATTATTGACTGCTAAGCCTATTTGCTAGGCAAAGGTACTCCGACCTTTTATTTATTCGATACAAGCTAGCACTAGAAAGTATAACTTGCAACAAACTATTAACCTGTATTTGTTGACTACGCAGGCATTGTATCTGACAAATTATGCAAATTGAAGTTTTTATCGCTGGAAAATGTGAATAAAGTTTACTGAAAGCTGCACATTTAGTCATTGGTGATTTTTTGTTCTTTTGTGCATTTTATTGCATCTTTGTTACAAGGGTGAGCTAGATTTTAGTTAAATCCTCTAATTGAAAGTTATTTAATAGTGAATAAGACCAACTTATAGGTCATTAGTAAATAGAATGAGCTAGTTGAGTTTTTTGATAGTTAGATCAAAAAAGCCCTCTCATGGTGAGAGGGCTTAAAAAACACTGCTAACTATTAGTTGTCGTAACGATGTAGATAGTACGATCTTGTTTGCGCTATATTGTTCAACGTGTATCTCATGTCTTGTAATGATTTCACAATGCTCATATTGTCATTGTCTACATTACCATCACCACCATGTCTAAATGCCGTCATAAAGTCTGAAAGAGCCATGTCCTTATCGTTTTCAGTAAACAAATAAGACTGTGAGATCTTAGATGAGGAAGTAATTCTCAGACTATCTGCCACACTACTGCTGAATTCACTTAGGTCAAGCTGAGGAATTTTAACTGTTGGAGATACGTGAGTATAAACAGCATGCTTAACTAGATAACCACCTTGACCTTGCTCATAGGCAATACGTTGAAGACCTTTTTCTGTATCTACTGCAATACTGGTTCGTACATCTACAGTTTCATTCGAAACTGTTGGTTTCGCGTCGTTAGCATTGTTAGACATAAACAGTCCTTCGTCATCGATAGAGATCGACCACGTTGTGCTAATGACATCCTGGTAGCTTGCTTCCCAGCCTGCAGCAGCAATGGAGCCACTCATACTATAAGCCCACGTTTCGCCAAGCCTTTCATCGGGATGATAATAAACAGCTTGGTTACCACTCACTGGCAGTTCAGCAAGTTCATACATAAAGTTATTGTAAATGGCGTTCAAGTCTATCACGGGTGTTGTACTAACAATCTGTGACTTAGATGTATCCACAGTACCAAGATTACCAGTGAACTTCATGCTATTCCCATTCCAACCATCAAAGCCATATTGGAACAGCTGGCTACGATCAGTAGTACGATACTGACTGATCATCGTGCTTTCATTTCTAACGCCTTCAATCGAGTCCAACGTATTATTGGTGCTCGTAATAGTCTCTAACTGTGAATCAAAGTAAAGCTGGATGTTTGGATTACCTGTTGCGGCCTCATCATTGGTATAAGCAAGGTTGGTAACTGTCGTTGGGGTGTCATTGCCTCCTGTCAAACATGAACCTTGTGAAGCAGGATTACGAACTGATAAATAAGTGCTTCTCATACTCGAATCAGAACTAAGCACTTCTTTTGAAAACGACTGTGCAAATACTTGATTGCCATATTGCTCTTGTAGGGTCACGTAACCATCGTCAGGAATACTTTCCAATGCAACCTTGAGCTTGCCATTTGTAGCTGAAACTTCAGAACCAATCTGATTTCCTTCTGCATCTGAGTAAACAGCCTTAAGGAATGCATCCAACGAACTGCCAATAGCGTAGTAGTTCAATGCCTTATTCTCGCCATTGTCTTCGCGAAGATCGTAAACCGTACAACTTGAAGAAGGGTTATAAACAACTTCTGCTGATTTATAAAAGCTAAATGTATAATAGGTATAACTTGGCCCTGGTGGTGTTGAACTACCACCACCACCGCCACCACAGCCAACCATGACTCCTGAAATTGCTGCGACGAGTGGCAACATTATTGCTTTTTTCATAGTTACATTCCTAATTCATATCCTGGCGGCAAAGTGTTGCCACTCTCTCTCATATGCTGTCAGTGTCGCAAACTCTGTGCCAAGTTTTTCTAGCGGCGATAAAACGTGCAATTCACTTTATGAATGTAATTGGAATGTAGGGAAAGTTACTGAAAGTCAGTTACGGAGATTGTTAATAAAGTGCGCCAATTCAAACAACTGTTGTAGTTTTCTTTCACATTTTTTCTTAAAGTGATCAAGATCAATCAAGGCGTTAGTGTTGCTTGTTAGACTCGGCAGCATTGATATAGCACGAATTATTCACCCGACTTTTAGAATGTTGTCTATCCTTAGCACGTTAACCACGTGTACCTCCTAGCCGAGGCGAACGGTGAATTGAGTTCGCATATCAAGCCAAACGACTAACTTTATATATAAATGAGGAATCTATGTCAGACGCAGTTAACAAAGCGCATTCTGATTCGGATATCGAGACTAAGAGCTATCAAGAGCTTCACCGTCCAGCATCTGAGTTTGCCAGCCGCTCTGAATACCTAGACCACGAACTTCAAATCATGAAACCGCGCCGCTTTGGTCTTAACCTACCAGGCCGCGACTTCCGCTTTGAACTCGAAGATTTGGTACCTGCTCTAGCTGGTACTATCGGCATTATCGCAATGTACTCAGCGGTAATGATGTCATGGGCAGACGGTCTAACCGCCGCTTGGGATCACGTAAACCTTGGCAAAGAATTTGCCATCGAGGTAGCTCGTGTTGAAATGCTGATCCCAGCGTTATTGTTCTGTATTCTCGCATCAGGTTTCATCAACCCACGTGCCAACCTTGCAGGTAACCATGGCCCGATGATTCCGCTTATCGGTTCTATCGCGCTTGCCGGTGCTCACCCTCTTGCTCTTGCTATTCTTCTTGGTGTGTTCGGTCTGCTACTTAGCTACTTTAAAGGTGGTTCTAAGCTGGTTAACCTCACCTCTCAAGGTACTGCAGGTGGCCTCTTAATCTTCCTAGGCTTTACCGGTACTATGAGCCAAATCGGTTCAATCCAAGAGTGGGCTGTAAGTCTTCAGTCTGCGGACATTGAAGCTGGCAGCATGGGTTACATTGGTCTAATCGTATTAGGCATCAACATTGCTGTTTACGCATACCTTGCAAAAATCAACATGCGTTGGTTGGCAATTCCAGTATGTGCGGTAACGGGTCTACTTCTTGCGCTTGGTCTAGGTGCAGGCTTCGACTTAACGTTTGAAACGGAAATGGGCCTACCTAACCTTAACCCAGTTTACTGGTGGGGCAGCACAGAAGAGGGTTGGATGCTAGGTCTTCCTAACCTACAACACTTCATTGCCTCTCTACCGTTTGCGATTCTTGCTGTAGCGATGTGGTCTCCTGACTTCCTAGGTCACCGTATCTTCCAAGAGCTGAACTACCCACGTAAAACTGAAAAAGTTCTTATGGACGTTGATGACACTATGACTATGTGTTCTGTGCGTCAGATGGTTGGTACGGCAGTGGGTGGTGGTAACATCACGTCTTCTTGGGGTACTTACATGATCCCAGCTGCTATCGCTAAGCGTCCTATTCCAGGCGGTGCGATCCTTCTTGGTTCACTATGTATCATCGTGGCAATCCTTGGTTTCCCAATGGACGTTGCGGTATGGCCACCAGTAATGCGTATTGCTCTTCTGGTAGGTGTATTCCTTCCGCTACTAGAAGCGGGCATGCAGATGGTTAAAGAGACTAAAGATTCTCAAGCTGCGGGTATCTGTATCTTTGCATCGGTAGTTGCAAACCCAGTACTAGCATGGGCTCTGACCATGTTCCTAGATAATAATGGCTTGATCGGTGACAAAGAGCGTGCTTCTCGTCTATCTTTTGTAGATAAGATTGTCATCCCAGTCGGTGTATTTGTAATCTGTCTAGTAGCAATGCTTGCTGTAGGTATGCTAGAAGGCCAGTACGGTATTCCAGCTTTCCTATAATATCTAGTTGATTATTTGGGCAGTAACATTCACTGCCCAAATTTTTATCACAGTTTTTTAAGATTTATTGATTTAGTTTAAGTTTTACAATTTATTTTTAGTGTAGGCTTGATTTTAGCGTCAGGAATGACAATATCTATAACCATACTAACCACAAGTGGTTATACGATATTTTTATTCAATGGTACTGGCTCTTCCTCTGAAGGGCATGCGTATAAAACGCACAGTACGTGTTTTTTCTACTAAAAAGGTAGGTATGTCATGGCAGAGCAATTTGCTAAAGCTTGGGAAGGTTTTGCTGCAGGTGACTGGCAAAACGAAGTAAACGTACGTGACTTCATTCAGAAGAACTACGCTCCTTATGAAGGCGACGAGTCTTTCCTAGTTTCTGAAGGTACTGAAGCGACTAACACGCTTTGGGCTAAAGTAATGGAAGGTATCAAGCAGGAAAACAGCACTCACGCTCCTGTTGATTTTGATACTTCTGTTATCTCTACCATCACTTCACATGATGCGGGCTACATCAGCAAAGACCTAGAAACAATCGTTGGTCTACAAACTGAAGCGCCTCTTAAGCGTGCAATCATGCCTAACGGCGGCGTGCGCATGATCGAAGGTTCTTGTAAAGCATACGGTCGTACGCTTGACCCACAAGTATCTAAAATCTACTCAGAGTACCGTAAAACACACAACCAAGGTGTTTTCGATGTTTACTCTCCTGACATCCTAAAATGTCGTAAGTCTGGTGTTTTGACTGGTCTTCCAGATGCATACGGCCGTGGTCGTATCATCGGTGACTACCGTCGTGTAGCACTGTACGGCGTAGACTTCCTAATGAAGGACAAAGTTGCTCAGTTCCACTCTACTCAAGAGAAACTAGAAGCTGGCGACGATCTACAAATGACTATGCAGTTGCGTGAAGAGCTTCAAGAGCAACACCGCGCGCTAGGTCAACTAAAAGAAATGGCAGCTTCTTACGGCTTCGACATTTCTGGTCCTGCGACGACTGCACAAGAAGCAATCCAGTGGACTTACTTCGGTTACCTAGCTGCTGTTAAATCTCAAAACGGCGCGGCAATGTCTCTAGGTCGTACTTCGACTTTCCTAGACGTTTACGTTGAGCGTGATATCGCTGCAGGTCTTATCACTGAAGAACAAGCTCAGGAAATGATCGACCACTTCGTAATGAAGCTACGTATGGTTCGCTTCCTGCGTACTCCTGAGTACGATGAGCTATTCTCTGGCGACCCAATCTGGGCAACAGAATCTATGGGTGGTATGGGTGTTGACGGTCGTACGCTTGTTACGCGTACAAACTTCCGTTTCCTAAACACGCTATACACTATGGGTCCTTCTCCAGAGCCAAACATCACTGTACTTTGGTCTGAGCAGCTGCCTGTTGGCTTCAAGAAGTTCTGTGCGAAGGTATCTATCGATACTTCTTCTATCCAGTACGAGAACGATGACCTAATGCGTCCAGATTTCGACAACGATGACTACGCTATCGCTTGTTGTGTATCGCCAATGGTTATCGGTAAGCACATGCAGTTCTTCGGCGCTCGTGCAAACCTAGCTAAAACTCTTCTATACGTTATCAACGGCGGTGTAGATGAGAAGCTTAAGATCCAAGTTGGTCCTAAGACTGAAGCAATGACTGACGAAGTTCTAGACTTCGACAAAGTTTGGGCTGGTCTAGACAACTTCATGGATTGGCTAGCAACACAATACGTGACTGCGCTGAACGCTATCCACTACTCACACGACAAGTACAGCTACGAAGCAGCTCTAATGGCACTTCATGACCGTGACGTACGTCGTACTATGGCATGTGGTATTGCTGGTCTATCTGTTGCAGCTGACTCTCTATCTGCTATCAAATACGGCCAAGTTAAGCCTATCCGTGACGAAGACGGTATCGCAATCGACTTCGACATCTCTGGCGACTACCCTAAATTTGGTAACAACGACGCACGTGTTGATGACATGGCTTGTGAGCTAGTAACTAGCTTCATGAACAAGATCCGTAAGCTTAAGACTTACCGTGACGCAGTACCTACACAGTCTATCCTTACTATCACTTCAAACGTGGTTTATGGTAAGAAAACTGGTACTACTCCAGACGGTCGTAAAGCAGGCGCTCCATTCGCTCCAGGTGCAAACCCAATGCACGGTCGCGACGAGAAAGGTGCTGTAGCTTCTCTTACTTCTGTAGGTAAACTACCGTTTGCTGACGCTAAAGATGGTATCTCGTACACCTTCTCTATCGTTCCAAACGCACTAGGTAAAGAAGAAGATTCACAACGTTCTAACCTTGCTGGTCTAATGGATGGTTACTTCCACCACGAAACTGGCGTTGAAGGTGGTCAACACCTAAACGTGAACGTTCTTAACCGTGAAACTCTAGAAGACGCAGTTAAGCACCCTGAGAAGTACCCTCAGCTAACAATCCGTGTATCTGGTTACGCTGTACGCTTTAACTCTCTAACTGCAGAGCAGCAAGCTGACGTAATCGCACGTACGTTCACTGAATCTCTATAATCTCCGATTATACTGATTGAGATAAAAACCTCGCTTCGGCGAGGTTTTTTTATGCCCCTCGTATATCATTTACATCCATTCTTACCCACTAAGAATTAGTTACAAATAATCGACGTTGTTAGACCTTTATGACTCATAGATCACTGACGTCTCATTTCTAAACGTGTCACAATTACTTTACATAACTACATCTCTACTAGCCGTATTTGAAGAGAGTTGACACATCATGAAAATCTTAATCGCTTTGCCTGTGCTTCTCGCCAGCAGCTGTGTGCTTGCTTCAGAGCGCTCTACCCTTTCATTTTCTCTAGACAACGATGGAATTTGGGGTACCGACGAAGACTACACCAACGGAATTTTCCTTTCCTATACCAGTGCTGCCATCAAGCCCTGGTCGATTTTTAAGCCCCTAAGTCTCTCCTATTGGGGGGCTACTTCACTTGATAAAGTTGAATTCCAGCTTGGTCACAAGATGTGGACACCTTCCGATATAGAATCAGAGGTTCCAATCGCTAACGACCGCCCTTACGCCGGCTATTTTCATGGTGAGTTAAATTACATTAGCTTGCACCCGCAGCAGGCACAGCGATTTAACGTGACTTTAGGTAGTACTGGCGAAGGCTCTTTTGCAGGAAGAGCTCAGCAGTTAGTCCACTCCCTTGTAGGCTCGAAGGAGCCGAAAGGTTGGGCATATCAAATTGAAGATAAAGTCGTTGGCAGTGTTGGTTATCTAACACACCTAAACTTAAAGCGAGAGCCTTTGTTTGGTAATACTAACTGGGAAGTCTCGAATGTCACCGAAGCCAACTTGGGTAATTTTAGGAGCGATGTTTCAACTGGGATGATGGTTCGATTTGGTTCAGAGCTTGGTGGCAACTTCGGTGCGGCAAACATCGGTACAGAAAACCCATTTAAAGCCGGTATGATCGGTGCTTCGAACCGGGGGTGGTTTACTTACTTCGGCGTGAAAGCCCGTTATCGATTTAATGATATTACTATAGAGGGTGACCGCCCTGGTATACCAGAACCAAGTGATGCCTATGACGTGACACTTCAACCTGTTCAAGGTGAAGCAGTATTAGGCGCGACTTGGTACAACACCTACGTAGGTATCAACGTCTTTGCCGGAACGAAATCGGCAGAATACAAAGAGGCCACGAAATCGATATATGGTAATGGTGGTATCTCACTGTTTGCCTTCTTTTAAAAACAAAACAGACACTCAAGAGTGTCTGTTTTGTTTTCTAGCTGTTTACATTGTCCAAGCAAATCAGAAAACTACGCTGTTTTAAACCTTTCACATTCCTGATACAGCTCCGTCGATCGCTTATCAACACCATCACTGGTTTGTTTTAGGCTTTGGCTACTTGTCTCCAGCTCACCCATAGACTCATTGATTTGAGACATGTTGCTCGCCATCGATTGAGATGTAGTCGCTAACTCTTTCACTGAGAAAAAAATCACTTCCGTCTGAGCGCTCGCTTCTTGCGCTTTGTTCATGATCTCTTCAAGCGCAGCTTTCGCTTGGTTGCCTTGCTCTCTTCCTGATTGCATCGAGGAATCGGATTGAGCAATGAACTGTATCACCTGCGTGCTCTCTTGCTTCATAGTATCTATGGTGCCAGATATCTCTTCCACCGCTTGAACCGTTCTTACAGCAAGACTTCGCACTTCATCCGCAACAACGGCAAAACCACGTCCTTGCTCCCCAGCCCTTGCCGCTTCTATCGCCGCATTCAGCGCCAGCAAGTTGGTTTGCTCTGCAATGCCATTAATGATTTCCATTACTGAGTCAATCTTTTGCGACGCTTGTTCTAGCTGTTCAATATGAGTGGCCGCATCTTCTAAAATGGCGCCTACTTGCTCAAAGGAGGCAATCGTATCCACGATAATCTCGCCACCAGCCTGAGCGGACTCAGCCGACGTTTTACTGATGCTTGCCACGTATTCTAATGACCCCGAGATCTCTTGCGTAGTAACACTGACCTCTTCGGTTGCAGAAGCAAGCAATTGAGTTTGCTCAATAACTTGGCTTTGATGCTGGCGCAATAGATTGAGGGCAGTATCCAGCTCTCCCGAGTTGTTAGACAATTGCTGACTGTTGACTTTCACCCCATCGACCAAGGTACCGAGATTTTCGCAGCTAACGTTAATGGCTTTCTTCAGTTGATTAAACTCATCGCGACTATTACTGCTGACCGGGAGTCGCGTTGATAGGTCGCCCTTCTCTACCTTCTTGAGCGCATTCAACGTCTGCTTTAAAGAGCGAGCTAAAGATACATTCATCGTTAAAAAGATCGCTGTAGTAAATAGTGCTAGGAGCGCGCAGGCAATACCCACCGAGATTTGGGTCATGCTTGAAACCTGGTTCGCCTCTTGGTTTAACGTCTGAGCTTGTTGATTGAGCGCTAATGCGGCACTGTCAAATGCAGCTAACGTCGTAGCTTGTGCTTGATCGAGCTTAGTTTCAAGGCCAACTAAAGTACCCGAGAGTTCAACAACTCGAGTAAAGCCAAGCTCTAAGGCTTTGACTTCTCTCTCGTACAACTCAAGCATGGCATAGGTATTTGAAGCGTTAACAAACCCTGCCAATGCACGCTTAAAACCTTTCTCATTCTGCTCATTTGGGTCGATTAGATACTCTTGCAAACTGGTGACGACTTTTTGAAAGTCCGACGTCAATGTCACCATGCCCGTCTCTTTAATCGCCGCATCGATTTTGACATTGTTTTGCTGAAGCTGTTCCAACAAGCCATCATTAACCGAAAAACCTAACTCAGACTTCAAGGTTAACCAAGGGCTCAAGTTGAAGATAAACGACTCGAGCGAACTAGAGATCGTATCACTTTCCGCTTGTAAGCCCGCGCTTTGCAACACAGCTAAATCTTGCTCCGCACTCGTTTCTAGCTCATCCATACTGTTCTCAAACGCGTCCATTCCTTCAGCAGATAGGGTCGTGCGGCGATTGACCGTATCCATGAGTAGAACTTGAGTCGAAGCAAGATGTGCACTGGCTCTATTCATTCCACTACTGGTGGTAAATTTGTCATTTAAACTGGCGAGCGAGTTAAAGATAAACAGCACCAAAATGATGAACCCTGACCACAGAGTGAGCATCGAGAATAAGGTTTTTTGCTTTTGTGATAAAGCAACTTCCATGTGTACCCCTTATAGCGACAAGCGTGTTGGCCTAGCGACCAAAACAAACGGCGGCATTCACAACCAATCAAATTGGTCTAGACTAAGCAAACTAGCAATCTATGTACCACTTATTAATAATATAATAACAACGCTATAACATTATCACTCCATGAGCAACAGAAGCCGTTTATTGATCGATACAGACTATGAATGGGAGTCCACTTTTCCTGTTGTAGGGTGTGGTTTTGTAATAAAATGACGGGTAAAAATAAGTTAGTAGAGAAGAGCATATGTCAACAACAGGTCGCATTCACTCATTCGAATCCTGTGGTACTGTCGATGGACCGGGTATTCGTTTTATTGTCTTTATGCAAGGCTGTCTTATGCGCTGCAAGTATTGCCATAACCGTGATACTTGGGATACGCATGACGGCAAAGAAATCAACGTCGATGAGCTAATCAAAGAGGCGAAATCTTACCGCCACTTTATGAATGCATCTGGCGGTGGTGTGACTTGCTCTGGTGGTGAGGCTATGCTTCAACCAGAATTTGTTCGTGACTTCTTTAGAGCTGCGCAAGCAGAAGGTATTCATACCTGTCTCGATACTAACGGCTATATCCGCAAACACACCGATGTCGTAGACGAAGTCCTTGAAGCGACCGATCTTGTGATGCTTGACCTAAAACACATGAAAGATGAAATCCACCAAGATTTCATTGGCGTATCAAACCGCCGCGTATTGGACTTTGCTCGCTACCTTCACAAAATTGGTCAAAAAACGTGGATCCGTTATGTTGTTGTACCTGGCTACACCGACGATCCTGAAGCGGCTCACATGCTGGGTGAATTCATCAAAGACATGGACAACATCGAGAAGGTTGAGCTTTTGCCGTACCATAAACTCGGTGCGCACAAGTGGGAAGCGCTTGGTTTTGATTACCCATTGGAAGGTGTACAGCCACCGAAAAAAGAAGTGATGGATGAAATTCAAAGTATCCTGCTTCAGTACACAGATACCGTCAAATACTAATCTGAACCCAAACGCGCCACGCGTTTACCTGTAAGGCTTTGACACGAAAAAAACGCGCTAGAAGGCGCGTTTTTTGTCATAAATATGTGTTGAGATCATGTTATAAGTCATACATATACTGTTAATCTGTCGATAATTCGTATTCATACATAAACTTATTAGAAAGTATTTAGTGAGGCTCTCAACATGGAAATGACAAACGCTCAACGTCTAATCCTATCTAACCAATACTACCTGATGGCGAAACTAACGCCTGAGAATGCGGTGAAGTACCATCGCCTTCAAACCATTGTAGAACGTGGCTATGAGCTGCAAATGCGCGAGATGAACAAAGAGTTCGGCTGCCTTGTTGAAGATGAGTGTCGTGAAGTTATCGACATCATGGAAATGTACCACGCGATGCAAGAATCAAACAAAATGCTTTCTGAAGAAGACCGTAAAGATGTAGACCAGCGTCGTCTGCAGTTCTTAGGCTTCGATATCGCAACAGAAGCACAACTAGTGAACTATGTTCGATTCCTAGTTGACTCTGAAGGCCTGTACCCTCAGTTCGACAAGGGTGACCACCACTTTAACAGCCATGTTCCTATGCTCGACAAATACCGTCGTATGCTGGTTACGTGGAGAAACTGCCCACGTCAATATCACCTATCAAGCGCAGAATTCCGTCAGATTTTTAACGCTTAAGACGTTTTTGAAGCGACTTAAGTCGTATTTTATGAAAAATACCCGCCATTATGAGCGGGTATTTTTTTGAGATTTTTTTTCTAATCACACGGTCATCTCCCATAGTTAGGACTTACGTACTATTAGTGAGACTGGGGTTATTTTTCCTGCAATTACCAAGGGACTTTGTAAATAAATGCATAATTGTTAAGCATTAATCTTAAAACCCTACTAGTCTTTAAATTGACATGGAGTCGCATTGTATATGTGTTGACAGTCAGCTTTGCAGGTTAAGGGGAATCAGCTATGAGTATTTTCGATCATTATCAAACGCGTTATGAAGCCGCAAAAGATGAAGAGTTATCAATTCAGGAATTCTTAGCTCTATGTAAAGACGATAAAAGTGCTTATGCCAACGCTGCCGAACGTCTTCTGCTCGCTATCGGCGAGCCTGAAGTCATCGACACGGCACAAGATCCACGCTTAAGTCGTATCTTCTCAAATCGTATTATCTCTCGTTACAAAACCTTTGAAGACTTTTATGGCATGGAAGACGCCATTGAGCAAATTGTGTCGTATTTAAAACACGCTGCGCAAGGTCTTGAAGAACGCAAACAAATTCTATACTTACTCGGCCCTGTAGGTGGTGGTAAATCATCACTCGCCGAGAAACTTAAAGCACTCATGCAGAAGATGCCAATCTACGTACTTTCTGCAAACGGCGAACGCAGTCCAGTCAGTGACCACCCATTCTGTCTATTCGATGTAAACGAAGACGGTGACCTGCTGAAAAGCGAGTATGGCATCGAGAAGCGCTACTTGCGCTCTATCATGTCGCCGTGGGCAGCAAAACGTCTACATGAATTCGGTGGTGACATTACTAAGTTTAAAGTAGTAAAAGTACGACCATCAATTCTAGACCAAGTCGCCATAGCCAAAACTGAGCCGGGCGATGAAAACAACCAAGATATCTCAGCATTAGTTGGTAAAGTCGATATTCGCCAACTAGAGCACTACTCTCAAGACGATCCAGACGCCTACAGTTATTCCGGAGCACTTTGTCGAGCCAACCAAGGCTTGATGGAATTCGTTGAGATGTTCAAAGCACCAATCAAAGTATTACACCCGCTTCTAACCGCGACTCAAGAAGGCAACTACAACGGTACCGAAGGTCTATCTGCCCTACCATTTGATGGCATGATCCTCGCTCACTCGAATGAGTCCGAGTGGCAGACGTTCCGTAACAACAAAAACAACGAGGCGTTTTTAGACCGTGTTTACATCGTTAAAGTACCTTATTGTTTGCGAGTCTCAGAAGAAGTCAAAATCTACCAAAAACTCCTTGAAAACAGTGAGCTATCTAAAGCACCTTGCTCACCAAGTACTTTAGAGTTACTTGGTCAGTTCAGTGTCCTTTCTCGCTTGAAAGAGCCAGAAAACTCATCATTATTCTCGAAAATGCGCGTTTATGATGGTGAAACGCTGAAAGATACCGATCCGAAAGCGAAAAGCTATCAAGAGTACCGCGACTATGCGGGTGTGGATGAAGGTATGTCCGGTCTCTCTACCCGTTTCGCATTTAAGATCTTGTCTCGCGTCTTCAACTTCGATCAAACAGAAGTTGCCGCAAACCCGGTTCACCTGTTCTATGTCGTTGAGCAACAAATCGAACGCGAACAGTTCCCACAAGAAGTGGGTGAGAAATACCTTGAGTTCTTGAAAGGTTACTTAGTACCTCGCTATGTTGAGTTCATCGGTAAAGAAATTCAGACCGCTTACTTAGAGTCATACTCTGAGTACGGCCAAAACATCTTTGATCGCTACGTCACCTACGCTGACTTCTGGATCCAAGACCAAGAGTATCGAGATCCAGAAACAGGCCAGCTATTTGATCGTGCTTCTCTTAACGAAGAGCTAGAGAAGATCGAGAAGACAGCAGGGATCAGTAACCCGAAAGATTTCCGTAATGAGATTGTGAACTTCGTGCTACGTGCGCGTGCGAATAACAATGGCTCTAACCCGGTTTGGACGAGCTATGAGAAGCTACGCACCGTTATCGAGAAGAAAATGTTCTCGAACACTGAAGAGCTGCTTCCTGTCATCTCGTTCAACGCGAAAACGTCTTCAGAAGACCAGCGCAAACACGATGATTTCGTCAATCGCATGATGGAAAAAGGCTACACCGAGAAGCAAGTCAGATTGCTGTCTGAGTGGTACTTGAGAGTTCGTAAATCCTCATAGCCCCACCTGACTGATAAGTTGCAGCCCCGAGCGCGTGCTCGGGTGCTGTATGGTGAGGGGAAGACAGGGAGTTACTCATGGCACAATTTATTGATAGACGCTTAAACGGCAAGAACAAAAGCGCCGTTAACAGACAGCGTTTTCTGCGCAGACATAAGCAGAAAATCAAAGAGTCCGTGACCGATGCCGTCAATCGTCGCTCGATCACGAACACGGAAACGGGTGAAGACGTTTCTATTCCAAGCAAAGACCTCAACGAGCCTATTTTTCATCAAGGGCAAGGAGGCGTAAAAGAGCGCGTCCATCCTGGTAACGACCAATTTATTACCGGTGATAAAATTGAACGTCCACCTAAAGGCGGTCAAGGAGGTGGTGCGGGTCAAGGCGAAGCCAGTCCTGATGGTGAGGGTGAAGACGAATTTGTATTCCAGATTTCGAAAGACGAATATCTCGATATTTTGTTCGAAGATCTCGCTCTGCCTAATCTAAAGAAAAACCAAATCAACAAAATCAAAGAGTGGAAAACTCATCGCGCTGGTTACCAAACAGCGGGTATGCCCTCTAATATCGCTATTGTGCGCTCACTACAGCAATCACTCGCGCGTCGAACGGCGATGACTGCTGGTAAGCGTAAGATGCTTGATGAGCTCAACAGGCAGCTTGATGAGATCAAGATCAGCGAGCCTGCTCAACCCATGGAAGAGAAGCGACTCAAAGAAGAGATCGCATCGCTTCGCAAAAAAATCGACAGCGTGCCGTTTATCGACACCTTCGACCTACGCTTCAAAAACTACGAAAAACGTCCTGTCCCATCCAGCCAAGCAGTTATGTTCTGTTTGATGGATGTATCAGGCTCTATGGATCAAGCAACAAAAGACATCGCTAAACGCTTCTATGTCTTGCTGTACTTGTTCTTAACACGAACCTATGAAAACGTCGAAGTGGTGTTCATTCGCCACCATACTCAAGCCAAAGAAGTCGACGAACATGAGTTTTTCTATTCCCAAGAAACCGGTGGCACCATCGTTTCTAGCGCATTAAAACTCATGAAAGAAATCGTAGAAGACCGCTACCCAACCGGAGAGTGGAACATCTATGCTGCGCAGGCATCCGATGGCGATAACTGGGCCGACGATTCACCGCGTTGTCGCGACTTACTGGTCAACAAACTGCTGCCAGCTTGTCAGTACTATTCATACATCGAGATCACTCGTCGAACTCACCAAACGTTATGGCATGAGTACGAGAAGCTCGAAAATGATTTTGACAACTTTGCGATGAAGAATATTCGTTCGGTAGACGACATATTCCCTGTGTTTAGGGAGTTGTTTCAAAAAGAGACAGCATAGGGAGACGTGCTATGACCACAGAGACTAAGACAAATTCTAAGGTGCTGCCCGATGGTCCAGATTGGACCTTTGATATGCTTGAGCGTTATCACGTTGAGATCAAACGTGTTGCTAAGCATTACAGATTGGACACCTATCCAAATCAAATCGAGGTTATCACCTCGGAGCAAATGATGGATGCCTATTCCAGCATAGGCATGCCCATTAACTACAATCACTGGTCGTTTGGTAAGAAGTTTATCCAAACCGAACAAGGCTACAAACACGGTCAAATGGGTCTGGCGTATGAAATCGTCATTAACTCAGACCCTTGTATAGCCTACCTAATGGAAGAAAACTCGGTCACTATGCAAGCGCTCGTTATGGCACATGCTTGTTATGGGCATAACTCATTCTTTAAAGGCAATTACTTGTTCCAAACCTGGACAGATGCCAGTTCGATCATCGACTACTTGCTGTTTGCCAAAAAGTACATTGCAGATTGCGAGCAAAAGTATGGCGTTGAAGAGGTAGAACAGACTCTCGATTCTTGTCACGCTCTGATGAATTTTGGCGTGGATCGTTATAAGCGACCTGAGAAGATCTCCATCGCGGAAGAGAAAGCCCGTCAAGAAGAGCGAGAATCCTACTTGCAATCTCAGGTCAATCAGCTTTGGAAAACCGTACCTAAAAATCGCACCAAAGAGGAAACACAGAAGGTACGCTTCCCTTCAGAGCCTCAAGAAAACATTCTCTATTTCATTGAAAAAAATGCACCGTTACTGGAGCCTTGGCAACGAGAAATCGTACGCATTGTGCGTAAGGTAAGCCAATACTTCTATCCGCAAAAGCAGACCCAAGTGATGAACGAAGGCTGGGCGACATTCTGGCATTACACCATTTTGAATCATCTCTACGATGAAGGTTTGGTTTCGGATAAGTTCATCCTAGAGTTTCTGCATAGCCACACAAGTGTTGTCGCACAACCTGCGTACAACAGTCCATACTTTAGCGGTATTAACCCTTATGCGCTTGGCTTTGCCATGTTCCAGGACATTAAACGTATTTGTGAAGATCCGACTGACGAAGACAAAGAGTGGTTCCCAGAGCTCGCAGGAAGCGACTGGTTAGAGGCGGTGCACTTTGCGATGCACAACTTCAAAGACGAGAGTTTTATTAGCCAGTACCTATCACCTCGTTTGATGCGTGAGTTTAAGTTCTTCTCGATACTTGATGATGATCGTAAAAACTTCGTTGAAGTGTCCGCGATTCATGACGAAATGGGCTATCGACAGATTCGAGAAAAACTCGCTGCACAATACAACTTAAGCAACTTAGAGCCGAACATCCAAGTTTACAATGTCGATGTTCGAGGCGACCGTTCTCTCACTTTACAGCACGTTCCACATAACCGCATTCCTCTCGATAAGGGGCACGAAGAGGTGTTGAAACACTTATACCGTTTGTGGGGCTTTGACGTGATTTTGGAAGAAGTGAAAGATTCAGGCCGACGAGAAATATTGGCGACATGCCCTAAACGGGAGCCATATAACGCCAGTATTTAACGAATCAGGTAACCCCTTATTCCCCTTAGGACGTGACCTGAGCCTAAGCGGATTACTGCCTTGCAGTAATCCGCTTAATTTTTTCGGCCTGAGCTTAAGTATACGTGATATAAAGGCGAAGGTAACAACTAGGTTCACTCATTTACGATTAGTATGAAGAAAATATTTTTATCTATGACAGCACTACTTGCTGCTCTTATCGCCCTACTCGCCTGGGTTTTCATTCCTAACCATGAACGTCTTGGTCCTCAAACCAATATCGTTACACTCAGTGATGAGTTTACGGTTCAGGCTTATCGTGTGTTATCCACCGATCCTGATGCCAACAGCAAGTTCGCCTACTTCATTGTCGCCGGAGAGCACCCTGTTGATGAGAAAGCGCCGTTCTTGGTCACTTCAGATCAATTTGCTAAAGTCACGGTCACTGGCGGTCAAACAATCCATATTTCACTGCGTGGTCGTGTTCATCAATTTCATAATGATGTATGGGCAGATAAAGGCAATGGACAGCTAGCTCGGTGGTTTATTAGCTTAGAAGCCAATTACACGCGATAACCGCATTAGACAGAATAGCTTCAGAATACAAACAAAAACAGCGACGTCATCGTCGCTGTTTTTCATCACCGCTTTCAATAAGCAGCCAATGATGCGCTTGCACCCTGTTTAAACAATCACCTTGATTAAACAATCACCTTGATTAAACAATCGGGCGTTGACCTCTGTTAATCAGCTTCATCAGCACGTTATCCGCCGCGTCACCAGCTACACCAGACAGCTTATCGGTCAGCTTTTTCTTTTGAACATAGGAAATCGCCAACACGGTTTTGTCTTTGCACGCTTCGATAACGATGTCATCAGAGGCTTTGATCTCATCAACAAGGCCAAGCTCTTTAGCTTGAGTACCGAACCAGTGTTCGCCAGTCGCCACTTTATCAAGATCAAGTTCAGGTCTGTGCTCACGAATGAAGTCTTTGAACAGACCGTGAGTCTCTTCCAGCTCTTGCTTAAATTTATCTCGCGCCTTATCGGTGTTTTCACCAAACATAGTCAGTGTACGCTTGTACTCACCTGCGGTTAGCTGTTCAAACTCAATATCATTCTTTTTCAGAAGCTTATTAAAGTTTGGTAGTTGAGCAATCACGCCAATAGAACCAACAACCGCAAACGGTGCTGAGACAATTTTATCGGCAATACAAGCCATCATATAACCGCCACTCGCCGCCACTTTATCCACCGCAATAGTCAGTGGCAGGTTCGCCGCTTTAATACGATCTAACTGAGAAGATGCCAAACCGTAGGCATGCACCATACCGCCGCCAGACTCAAGGCGCACCAGTACTTCATCACCCTCTTTAGCAACCGCCAAAATAGCACTCACTTCTTCACGTAGCGAGGCCACTTCTTTGGCATCAATACTGCCGACAAAGTCCAGTACAAACAGATGCGGTTCGCGTTGGCTTTCAAGCGCGCCGTCTTTAGCGGCTTTCTTCACCTCTTTCTCGCGCTGCTTGTCTTTCTCTTTTTGCGCTTTCTTTTCCGCTTTGTTGCGTGCTTTAAGGAACGCGTCATCGTGAAGGTGATGCTCTAGATGTTCAACGGTGTGTTTACGCTGCTCGGTAAGGTTAGTAACCTCAAGCTCGCCCTTCGCGGCGCCTGAACGCCCACCCACTGATTTGGCAACAATGATTAATGCCACAATCGCGACGACCACTGTCACGATCTTGGCTAAAAATAATCCGTAGTCTAATAAAAATTCCAATGTCTTATCCCCTGTACGACGAATTAGTGTATTGTAACCAACTTGTCACGATTACCAACAAGAATTATACCCAAGGAAGTGTCACGTGGAATATTCAACCGCTCCTAACGCTTTGCAAGGCAAAGTGATTTTGGTTACCGGCGCGGGTGCCGGTATTGGTCGCCAGGCCGCATTAAGCTATGCAGAACATGGCGCCACGGTAATTTTGCTAGGCCGAAACGTTAACAACCTAGAGTTGGTTTACGATGAAATCGAGAAGCGTGGCTGCCCTCAACCCGCTATCATCCCGCTCGATTTAAAAGGCGCAACCAAACAAAACTATGTCGATATGGCAGAAACGATTGAAAGCCAGTTCGGTCAACTCGATGGCGTTCTGCACAACGCTGGCGTACTTGGCACGCTGAGCCCATTCGACCAAATCGATGAAGAGACGTTTGATGACGTTATGCAAATCAACGTCAAGGCGGAATTTCTGATGATGCAGGCTTTGCTACCAATTCTGAAAAAAGCAGACGCGGCTCGCATCGTCTTTACCTCTTCAACCGTTGGCCATTCAGGCCGTGCGTTCTGGGGTACCTATGCAATCTCCAAGTTCGCGGTCGAAGGTATGATGCAAATCCTGGCTGACGAACTAAGCGATACCGCTGTTCGCGTCAATGCGATTAACCCTGGTGCGACACGTACCCGTATGCGTGAAAAAGCCTACCCTGGCGAGGATGCCAACACACTGAAAACGCCACTGGATATTATGCCGCTTTATCTGCACCTTATGGATCCAAGCGTAACGAATGTCAACGGTCAGTGTATTGACGCACAGCCTAAGCGCTAACTCCCAATAGCCAAGACCAATATAAACTGAAAAAGCGGTGCACCTCATAGTTATCTCTAGTAAGAGACATCGGGTGCACCGCTTTTTTATCATCATTTGATCTTACATTTCCAACTCACTCAATGGCGGTTTAGAAACTCTACCGCTTTATCAGGAAAGTCGGTAAAAAAACCATCGACTTTCACTTGATGGTAGAAAATGTCCATCATGTCATTAAAGTCTTTTGCATAGGCGGGAATACGTCCTTTATCGGCTCGAAAGGTATAGGGATGCACCTCTAAGCCGGCCTTTTTCGCACTCGCCATCAATGGCTTAACAATGATGTTATCGCGTGTTGATGACGAGTCCACCAGCATAGGCTTCCAAGGGCCAATCCCATCAGCATAAATGGCTACCTGCTCCATCCCATCGGGTTCGAACATCCAATCATAGCTATATGGCTGCTTCACATCACCTTGATAAACCATGGTTTCGTTCCAGTTGGTGTAAGCAATGAGCTGCACCAGTTTCAGGTCCATGTTCATCTTCGGAAGTAATTGATCATTGATACGTTTAAGCTCTAACGCATCAAAGCACTGCAAGTACACCTTGTCGTCGACTGAGTCATAACCGTATTGCTTGAGTACATTGAGCACCGCTATTGAGATATCTTTACCCTCATAGCGATGAAACCAAGGTGCTTTGATCTCAGGATAGATGCCAATGTCGTAGCCCAAGGTTTTATTGAGCCCTTGAATCAGCTCAATTTCTTCTTCAAGCGTTGGCACGGTAAAGTCTGACTTCCACATTGGAAATCGATCCGGATAACCCGCCACTTTGTTACCTTGCTCATCAATCTTAAAACCTTCCGTAACCCGCAAGGTTTTGATCTCGGCCAGAGTAAAGTCTATCGCGTAATAGCGCCCATCACTTCTTGCCCGATCCGGAAAACGAGTGGCCACATCGGTGACACGATCTAAATAGTGATCATGCAATACCACTAAACGATCATCCTTGGTCATCACGACGTCTTGTTCGATATAGTCCGGTTTCATCGCATAAGCGAGCGCCTTGGCTTCTAACGTATGCTCGGGCAAATAGCCTGATGCGCCTCGATGGGCGATCACCAAGGGTTTCGCCACCGCGCTTATCGAGAAACAAAGCGCAGCGGCAGAGACAATAAACGTATTGGTTTTCATCAAAACTCCTTTTTAGTCTTATGACAGCGCCTGTTTTTCTTCCAGTTTTGCATCCTGTTGCTGCGACTCCTTAAGCTTAGCCTCATGGTGCGCTTTTTCGCCCAATAATGCGTACGTTAAGCAGATGATGGAAACAACGCACGAGCCAATCAGCAAGATGAAACCACCATCCCACCCGAAGTGATCCACGGTATAACCAAGCACGGCATTGGCTGCCACTGCACCACCTAGATAACCGAATAGCCCTGTCAGGCCTGCCGCCGTGCCTGCTGCCTTTTTAGGTGCCAGTTCTAGAGCATAAAGGCCAATGAGCATTACTGGGCCATAAATCAAAAATCCAATCGCAACAAGCGCCATCATATCTACCGCTGGATTTCCTGCTGGGTTAAACCAGTAAACCATGACTGCAACGGTGACGAGTGCCATGAATAAGATGCCTGCTGGAGCACGTCGGCCTTTAAATAGTTTATCCGATATCCAACCACACAAAAGTGTTCCTGGGATACCCGCCCACTCATACAAAAAATACGCCCAAGATGATTTGTCCACCGAGAAGTCTTTGGCTTCTTTCAGGTAAACCGGAGCCCAGTCGAGCACTCCGTAGCGAATCAAATAGACAAAGGCGTTGGCAATCGCTATCGACCACAAAAGCTTGTTAGAAAATACATATTTAAAGAAGATTTCTTTCGCCGTCATCTCCTTCTCGTGTGAATTGTCATAGTCATCCGGGTAGTCTTGCTTGTACTCTTCAATAGGCGGCAAGCCACATGACTGCGGCGTATCACGCAAGGTAAACCAGATAAAGACAGCAACGAGAGCGGCAAAAAAAGCAGGAACATAAAAAGCGGTGCGCCAGTCATCGTTAAACGCCCATAGGCCAAGAATAAACAGTGGGCCAATTAATCCACCGCCTACATTATGCGCCACATTCCACACCGAGACGATTTCACCCCGCTCTTTGCGTGACCACCAGTGCACCATAGTACGCCCGCAAGCAGGCCACCCCATGCCTTGAAACCAGCCATTGAGGAACAACAGAATAAACATGGCAGTGATGCTGCCCGTCGCCCAGGGCATAAAGCCGAAACAGAACATCACGATCGCCGACATCAACAAGCCAGCACTCAAGAAATATCTCGGATTTGAGCGATCTGATACGCTGCCCATAAGAAACTTAGAAAGTCCGTAGGCAATCGATACGGCCGCCAACGCCACACCAAGATCACCACGGCTATACCCTTGGTCGATCAAATATGGCATGGCCAAGCTAAAGTTTTTACGGACTAGGTAGTAACCGGCGTAACCAACAAATATACCGAGAAACAACTGCCATCTTAGACGTGAATAGGTGCGGTCGACTTGGGCGCCCGCTAAACGTTCGATATGTGCCTTGGGCTTAAATATTCCGAACATAGCTACCTCATTATTGAGCGATATAACAACAACGCTCGAACGAGCAAATTAATGCTCGTTCGAAATTTATCGCGAGTGTATGAGAAGCGAAAAAGAATATCTGTGACCCAAGCCGCAGCAAACAAATACTCAACTAAAATCATATGAGTAACGTTAAGCATTTGGATCGCCGTTCAATTTTCACTAGTTTTGGTTACTATCCAATTCAACGGCGGCCTGAGTTCGTTATGAGCGAGTGAAATGATGCTGTGCTAAAAAGTCGGCAGCAACAGCACTGCCGTGTTCGTAGTCTTCCAATATTTGGTCTTTTTGGCTCAACAGCCCTTTCGAAGAGAGTTCGTGTTTTGGTTGAATGTGCCAAAGATTGACATCTTCCGGCGGGGATAATAAAAACTGCTCGACTTCAGCATGGTTAGCATAGTGTGAAACCAACATATCAAGGTGACTAGTACTACTGCGACTAAACGGGGTGCGTTTGTTCTGAATATCGATCAACTGAGCCAGTTTTTCGTTATCTTGGATCCACTGCTTTAGATTCAGTTTTTCCCCTGCCATCAATTGATATTGCTCTCGATAAGACGCCAGTCGAGACTCGGTTAGGCGCTGATAGTCGGCTTTCATATTGGTAACCTTATCCGAAAACTGCTTTTGAAAGTCAGTCAGCTTCTCCTTGGTGCCAGACACTTTAAGATGGCGAATATGCGTCTCAAGACCAGCTTCTAGCTCTTTTTTCCACTTTTCCAGTGATTCGCGTACCGGTGACATGGATGTGACGGGCTGTTTTGGCTCTGGAATGGTGCTGATCACGACCATATTATTAATGCCACGACGATAGGACTCTTCTACTGGAATCGTCGCCGATACGCCGCCATCCACCCACTTTTTACCATCAAATTCAATATCATGATAATAGAGCATTGGGATCGCACAGGTTGCGCGCAGCACATCAAACCAATTGTCTGCAAAAATGGGATAGTAGTAATCTTTAAGCTCTTCCACATCGGTAATACAAGCAAGTGCAACACGCTCATCACCTAGATTTTGCTTTCCTCTTTCCAAATCGAGAGGAAACTCGCCGCTATTAACGAATTCAAATGCCCAATCCAAGTCCATCGGCTGCTGCTTTTGCAAGAACTTGTTCATATCGAAAAAGCGCTCACGGGTGGTGTAGTTGAGGATAAAATCCAGGCCTATTCCGCGCTGTTTCGCAACAAACGAAGAGACATTCAATGCCCCTGCCGAGGTGCCAATGTAGAGTGAGAATGGATCGAAATCGGCATCGATAAACTTATCTAGGACACCAGAGGCAAATGCACCTTTCTGTCCGCCACCTTGTACTATCAGCGAGTATTTTTTTTGTTGATTGAACACGCCAGCTTTCTCCACGTTCTACTTCTCCGCTACATTCGGCCATAAACGGTCGCCATAGGTTGAGATTAAAATATTTGCTCTACTGTTTACACTGTTTTTTTGTTCACTCTTATTTCTTATTTGTCACTAACCTTTTGTTTCTGCTCGCTCTGTAATCAAACAGTGTCATTGTCTCTTCATCAAGGCTTGCGGCGACGATGAATTCTTATATACTGTATTTATATACAGGTATTTTATTATGCATGAATTGATTAGTGATTTACAAAGCAAGCAACTGATTTGGAAAGGAAATCGAGTTGACTCTCCCGGTGAGTATCAAGCAACCGGCTTTCCCGAACTCGACCAACGCCTTGGTGGGGGCTTTCCTACTTCTGGCGTTATTGATATCCAATCACAGCAAGGTATTGGCGAGCTTAGATTATTGATGCCTTACGTACAAAAACACGCGGCACAACGACTGTTCGTACTGATTAATCCACCGGGCTATTTGTGTGCCGAGTATCTTTATGCTCAGGGCATCGCTCCGTCGCAAGTACTTTTGATCTATCCAGACTCTCCTCAACACGCGCTTTGGGCTGCAGAGCAATGCTTAAAAAGTGGCGCATGTTGCGGCGTTTGTCTATGGCATAGCGGGATTGAAATCCATCAAGCGAAGCGTCTTCAAGTGGCAAGTGATATTGGCCACAGTCTGCAGTTTCTGTTTAAGCCGGAACTCAATCAAGGTGACTCACAGGTATTTTCTTTACCCGTATCGCTCAGTCTGACTCTCGCACCTCACGATATGGGACTGTCGGTCTCCATTACGAAGCGTAAGGGCGGATTTGTACGCGACCAATTCGTGATTAATATGCACGACCGCTGGCCAGAACTTACTCGTACTCATCAATCTAGCTCCTCAACTGTGGTCGCGTTCCCAATGCGTCAGCAAGGATAATCGATGTTGTTGTGGTTATACCTACATTTTCCGACCTTGCAGCTCGATACCTTGTTCGCGTCATTTAAACAGGCGCAGCCTGATGCGACGGATAAACAACAAGAAGCGCTCGCCGTCGCTATTGTCGATGGTCGTCGGCATAGTGTTGTACAAGCCAATACGCACGCATTGGAACAAGGCGTTACATTAGGGATGGGGCTTGGTAGCGCCGCTGCGCTTTGCCAAGATCTACAAGTGCACCCTTATGACAGCGATGTTGAAGCTCGCCGCCTGCAAGACATTGCGCAGTGGCTCTATATGATCACCTCAGATATCTGTCAGTGTCCTCCCAATGGGCTTCTGCTTAAAGTCACCAATATGCTGTCACTTTACGACGGTATTGAGAACTATTGGAACGCTCTACAGACGCACCTCGCGCATTTAGAGGTACAAACGCACTACTCAACTGGCGTTTCGCCCTATGCGGCGATGCTCATGGCAAAACAAGGCCGAAACTGGATAGAATCCAACCGAGATAAGCTCAATGAGTCGCTCGCACGCTATCCACTGACCTGCTCTGAGCTGCCAACCAAGCAAGTCGAAAAATTGCAGCGCGTAGGAATCCAAACCATCCAAGATCTACTCGGGCTGCCACTCCCTGACATTGCCAAGCGCTTTGATATCGACTTAGTCAATTATACCGGCAGACTTACTGGGCAATTTAAACATCCCGTTGATTTCTATCATCCGCCAGAACATTTTCGTCAGTACTTGGAGCTGTTGTTTGATATCGAGAACATCGACTGGTTGCAGAAACCCTTAACACGCTTGTTCCGGCAATTGGAAGTGTTTCTTAAGCTAAGAGACAAGGTCGCATTTGAACTGTCACTGACGCTGCATCAACGTGATCACGGTGATAAATCGGTGAGCTTTCACTCGGCGCAAGGGGACTATCTTGCCGAAAAATGGCAGGCCTTATCAGCTCTTACTTTAGAAAGTATTCAATTAGACGGTGCGGTGAGTGGGTTAACTCTGAGCATAGTACGTGCCGATGAAGTGCAAGTGCATGAACACGATCTGTTTAGCGGAGTAAAAGGTCGTCAAACGGCGCTAGAGCTTATCTCCACACTACAAGCAAAGCTTGGGCAACACAGTGTCACCTCATTGAAGCTCACCGACGATCCAAGACCTGAATACGCAACCCAACCGAGCGCCCCAACCGCGACGGACTCGCCTAAGGTAAATGCTCACTTACCTATTAAGCTGCGTCCAAGTCTGCTGTTTAGCTCGCCAATGCCACTGGAGCAAAAAGTCAGTATCGTCGTTGGCCCTGAGCGTATTGTCAGCGGCTGGTGGGATGGCAACCCAGTAAAGCGTGATTACTATGTGGCACGCAGCGAGCAAGACCAATGGCTGTGGGTGTTTCGCACCGAAGACAAACAGTGGTTCATCCACGGGCAATTTAGTTAATCCTTAATTCGTTGATCAGTAGACCGTTAACCATGAAGTACGCTGAGCTTTTTTGTCAGAGCAATTTTTCCTTTCTTACCGGCGCCTCCCATGCTGAGGAGCTGGTGCTTCAGGCCGATTTTTTACAATACAGCGCCATCGCAATAACCGATGAATGCTCAGTTGCCGGAGTGGTGCGCGCTCACACAGCCATTAAGCAGCACGACTTATCGATTAAGCAGATTGTCGGCAGCATGTTTAGGCTCAATAGTGAGTGCCAATTTCTATTGCTATGCCCAAGTCGCGAGGCGTACGCTGAGCTGTGCCGTATCATTACTAACGCAAGGCGTCGCTGTGAGAAAGGCGACTACCAACTCTCGGAATGGGACGTAATGTCGCTGCGTCACTGTCTGGTCATTTGGCTGCCTTGTGGTGATGAGTGCGACCTCAGATGGGGACGCTGGCTTGAGCAATACCACGCCCATAGGCTTTGGATTGGTGTACAGCGTCACCTTAATTCTCATGAGCATAAATACCTTACCCATTGTGAATCACTGGCCGTAGAACTGCAGCGCCCTATCACTGCCTGTGGTGGTGTATTGATGCACACCGCAACACGCTTGCCACTACAGCACACCTTAACCGCTATTAAGCTCAACACGTCTATCGATAAAGTATGTGGTCACTTACTGGTAAATACTGAGCGCAGCTTACGTCCTAAGGCCAAGCTGATTAAGCTGTATCGTGAAGAATGGCTAGAAGAGAGCATCTATATTGCCAGCCTATGTAAGTTCAACTTAAAAGAGCTCCAATATGAATACCCTAGCGAGCTGATCCCCAATGGCAAAACACCAATGGGCTATTTAAGAGAGCTGGTCGAGCACGGTAAACGACTGCGCTTCCCTGAAGGGGTGTCTGCGGAGGTTGAGCAAACGATCGAGAAAGAGTTATTTCTTATTGAGGATCTTAAGTACCCTTTCTATTTTTTGACCATTCATGACATCGTCATGTTCGCTAAGCGACAAGGGATCCTTTATCAAGGTCGTGGCTCTGCGGCTAACTCGGTGGTCTGTTATTGTCTCGAAATTACCTCTGTCGATCCAAGACAGATCTCGGTACTTTTTGAGCGCTTTATTAGTAAAGAGCGTAATGAACCGCCTGATATTGATGTCGACTTTGAACACGAACGTCGCGAAGAAGTGATTCAATATATCTATCAAAAATATGGTCGTGAACGCGCAGCGCTAGCGGCTACGGTGATCTCTTACCGCTTTAAAAGTGCGGTACGCGATGTGGGTAAAGCGTTAGGCGTTAGTGAGACTCAGCTTGATTACTTTATCAAAAACATCAACCGCCGCGACCGCACACAAGGGTGGCAAGCGCAATTGGTCGAACTCGGACTAAAGCCGGACTCCCTAAAAGGGCAGCAATTTATTGAGCTCGTCAACGACATCACAGGCTTCCCTAGACATTTATCTCAACATGTCGGTGGCTTTGTGATTGCCTCAGGCCCTTTGTACGAGCTTGTGCCGGTAGAGAACGCTGCAATGGCTGAGCGCACCGTCATTCAGTGGGATAAAGATGACTTGGAAAGCTTAGGGCTACTTAAAGTCGATGTGCTCGCTTTAGGGATGCTCACAGCGATTCGTAAATGTTTTCAATTGGTTGAAAAGCATTATGGGCGAAAGCTGAGCATCGCCGACATTACGCGACTTCAAGACGACCCTAACGTCTACAGCATGCTTCAACGTGCTGATACTGTGGGCGTGTTTCAGATTGAATCTCGCGCGCAAATGAGCATGTTGCCACGTCTAAAACCGGCAACCTATTACGATCTTGTCATTCAAATTGCCATCGTTAGGCCGGGTCCCATTCAGGGTGATATGGTGCATCCGTTTCTTAAACGTCGTAATGGTGAAGAGCCCGTCTCTTATCCCTCAGAAGAAGTAAAAGCCGTACTCTCACGCACATTAGGCGTGCCGATTTTCCAAGAGCAAGTCATCAAACTGGCGATGGTCGCAGCAGGGTTTACCGGTGGTGAGGCTGATAAGCTGCGCCGCGCGATGGCAGCCTGGAAGAAGAATGGCAACTTGGCCAAATTTCGCCATAAATTAATCGACGGCATGCAGAAAAACGGCTATCAAATCGACTTTGCCGAGCGGTTGTTTGATCAGATCTGTGGCTTTGGTGAGTATGGCTTTCCAGAAAGTCATTCTGCGTCATTTGCAGTGCTGGCCTACTGCAGTGCTTGGCTGAAGTATTACTATCCTGAGGCCTTTTACACCTCACTGCTGAATAGCCTTCCTATGGGCTTCTATAGCGCTTCACAATTGATTCAAGACGCTAAACGACATCAGGTCGATATCGCGCCTGTCTGTGTCAATCGCTCGACGTATCATCACTATCTAAGAAAAAATGCCAAAGGGCTAACACTTCAGTTGGGGTTTAGGCAGGTCAATGGATTAAGTGAGCAGAGCATTCAAAAACTTCTGCAGCATAGGCCACCAGAGGGCTTTCGAACCCCAACGCAAATCAAGCAACTAGGGCTCAATCGACGTGAACTGGAAACTCTGGCCTCAGCCAATGCTCTCCAGTGTATTTCAGGAGATCGCTACGCCACACGCTGGGCAATGATGGACAACTTAGATGATTTGCCACTCTTTCAGCACAGTGCTCAAGCACCATCAGCAGCTGCGGATCCGTTACCTTACAAGCCTTCTGCCATTGAAGATATGCTTGAAGATTTTTCATCCATGAATGTATCACTTAACAAGCACCCTATTGCCCTGCTCGATGAAGCAGGCAAACTTGGTCGCTTCACCCGAATGACAGAGTTGATAACCAAAGAGCATCAATCCCTGGTCACGGTAGTGGGTATGGTCACAGGTAAGCAATCTCCGGGAACGGCAGCTGGAGTCACCTTCTTCACATTAGAAGACGACACTGGGAATATTAACGTCGTAGTATGGCAAGCCACCGCTAGGGCACAAAAGCAAGCTTATCTCACCTCAAAGATCCTCAAGGTGAAAGGCATATTAGAACGTGAAGGCGAGGTAACGCATGTCATTGCAGGTCGGCTTATTGACATGACAGAGCAGTTAAGTGAGCTGAAAGTACAGTCTCGTGAGTTTCACTAATCCTGCACTTTTTACTGAAAGCAAAAATACAAAAGCGGGAACCGACGTTCCCGCTTTTTTAAATCGCTTGGATTATACATCCATTTTTACTGCCGCTTCCGTACGTCTTTTCTTCCATTCCTTGTAGATGAGTAAACTCAAAGTCATTAAGACCTTCGACGTTAACCATATCATTCTGATGGAATAACCTTTAGCTGGTAGTAAATTATATTGCGCGTATCTAAGAGTAACTCTCATTAGATATCGTCTAATTATAGACCAAACCTTACCGTATGTCGTGCACTATTTTACAACGCAAAATTATAAATCGCGACGAATACGCTGCTGAACCACATCTACCAACAAGTCAGGCTGAAATTTAGAAATGAAACGATCGCACCCAACTTTCTCTACCATTGCATCGTTGAAGCTACCACTGAGAGAAGTATTTAAGGTGATAAACAGATCTTTCATACGCGGATCGCTTCTCACTTCATGTGTGAGTTTGTAGCCATCCATTTCTGGCATTTCGGCGTCGGTGATCATCATCAGAAGTTCGCTGCACACATCAATACCTTCATCACTCCACTGCTTGAGCAAGTTCAGTGCCATTAAACCATCAAAACACTCGATGATTTCCACACCAAGCTGAGCAAGCGTCGCTTTGACCTGATGACGAGCCGTTGATGAGTCATCAACAATCAATATTTTCTTACCAGCCAAGTGAGGCAATAGAGCGCGATCTAAGGTTTCTTCGGAAATGGCAATGTCGTAGTCGATGATCTCAGCCAAAACTTTTTCAACATCAATGATTTCAACCAGACTCACGCCATCCGCTTCTTCAACTTTAGTGATAGCGGTGAGGTAATTAGAACGTCCGACAGTGCGTGGCGGCGGTTGGATCTCAGTCCAAGCGGTATTAACGATATTCTTCACTTCACCGACTAGGAAGCCCTGAACGGTGCGATTGTATTCGGTGATAATAAGGTTTTGTACGGCTTCTTCCTGCAAGGTAGGAAAACCAATGGCACGACGCAGATCAATGACCGGCAGGGATTCACCACGAAGGGAGGCGACACCACGGATGCTGGGATGTGAACCAGGAAGCTGAGTTAAAGGAGGCAACTTAAGCACCTCTTTAACCTTAAAAACATTGATAGCAAAAGTCTGGCGACTGTTCAGCGTGAACATCAACAGCTCAAGTCTATTTTCACCCACCAATTGGGTACGCTGGTCAACAGAACTCAATACACTCGACATGAGGCTTCCTTGGCAAAAAACTATAACAATTTCTTATCTCATGTTATCGGCAGGGAGCACAAGAAGTTTACTGTCTGAACAAGCAAAAATATGACCGTCAGCAAAGAGTGTGAAAAGCGTTATCCTTCAATAACTTTCATTAACAACAGGCCATCATATAGGGCTTGTTTGACCAAGGCTGCACCTGGCATCGTCGCTTGCTTATAAAAGCGTGACTCGACCAATTTAAGATCTTCGGTATAAACCGGCAAACTTTGACTGGCAATACAGCGCTCGATCGCAGGATAAAGTATGTCTTTGGCTTGGTTGATGACGCCACCAATCAGTACCTTCTCTGGGTTGAACAGGTTAATCACAATCGCAATCGCACTGCCAAGGTGCTCGCCAAGCTTTTCAATCACATTGATAGCAAGAGCATCACCTTTTACTGCCGCTTCGCAAATCGCTTCTACCGATATCTCTTCGCATTCGGATAGTATCGATGCTTCACCTTTTGCCAGTCGCTGAGTGACTTCGTCGCGGATTGCCTGAGAGCTCGCGACCGTCTCAAGGCACCCAGTATTGCCACAATGACAATCCTTGCCTTGGCGATTGATCTGGATATGGCCTAGTTCGCCAATGTTACCGTGGCGCCCTTGCAATACTCGACCATCTAGGATGATACCCGCACCAAGACCATGGTGAATGGAAATCAGTACAGAGTTATCACAGTCCTGAGAATGCCCAAATAAGTTCTCAGCCAGGGCCCAAGCTCGGGTGTCGTTCGCCACAAAGACTGGCAATCCAGTTACTTTGAATATTTCTTCAGCAACATTAAGGTTCTTAACATTGTAATGAGGCATCTGCAGAACGATGCCCTTGTCAGAGTTCACTAACCCCGGAAGCGTAAGCGCGATGCTGGTGACACGATCGAGCTGCTCGCTGTAGCTTTCGAAAAAGTCTTCAATCTCATACAACAAACGAGCGAGCACGTCTTCTTGATCCATTTCATGAATTTCAATTTTGGTATCAATAAGAACATCGCCACCAAGCTCGTGCAGCGCAATAGATAGGTAACCACGACCTAGACGCATAGAGAGAAATTGCCAACCTTGATTATTGGTCTGTAAACCAACCGCAGGGCGGCCTCGGCTGGTTGCTTCTTGAACCGCCGTCTCATGAATTAGATGTGCTTGAATGAGTTCTCGCGTAATTTTTGTGATACTAGCAGGTGCTAAATCACTTAATTTAGATAGGTCGATACGCGAAATAGGCCCAAATTGGTCTATCAGTTTATACACACGACCAGCATTGATCTGCTTGATATGATCAATGTGCCCGGGTTGAGCCATGTACATTTTGAACTCCAAAAAACAACAACCTGTTAATTTTTTTACTTTGCGAAGTAATTGTGAAGCAGTTTATAAGATTGCCGTGACAAATATCACGCATATAGATGGATCTTTGGGGCACGTATCAAGTTACGCTCATAGGGTCTGTCACAGTTTGCGGTATAACTGTTCGATTATTAACCACCTGTTTTTAATGACTTGTTACGTTATATGGCACTTATTTAGCACCAATTAATAACTTGCGAATTTGTCAATACTCTAAGAGGTTAGCTGGCTTGGTGGGGTTGCCAGAGATCGGTATTGCTACTAAATAGTGCTTTGTGTCGTTTTGCAAAATTATAGCTTTCAACAAAACGGAAACCGGCGTCTAAACCAACTTGATAGTCGTGTAAAATGTCGTCGACATCACTAAGTAGCGACGATGTCTTAAGTGGCTGATCAGGCGCTATTTGCCAAATGAAACAATCATCCGGTGGAGTCTTTAAAAATTCACTGGTCAGCGAATACGTCTGATAGTGCACCATTAACATGTCGGCAAGTCCAGAATCAAAACGTTCTCCAAATAAGTGACTAAGGCGATAGATATCTCCAGCGCCAAACAGCCACCGTCCACCATTGATCAGCTTAAGGTGCTCAGCGTGCTTTAATGTGTCAGCCTTTGCCTGACGACTTTCAAAAAAAGAGCCCCAGTCATTTGACCACTGCTCGACTTTATCTTGCCATTGCAACTGCAAGTTGTTTAACGAATCTCTTAGCCAAGTGGGTGATTCTGTCGCGACGGGTTCATCCTCTACAAGCTTGGGTTCTTCGGTAACATACTGCTCGGTTCGAATAACGATAATACTCCGACACTCTTGTCGCCACGCTTGCTGAACAGGGATGGAAGCCGAGACTCCTCCATCAATAAACTCATTTCCTTGATGGGCAACGGTGCCTTCAAACAATGTAGGGATGGCGCTAGTGGCCATCAATACTTGATACCAATCCTCTTGCAGCATAGGCAGGTAATGATCTTTTAACGTATTCACGTCGGTGGTCGCCGCAAAAGCGCGCCGATGCCCCACTACTCGTCGCCCCATATCGATATCGAGTTTGTATGGATAATCACAAATCTTATCCAGCGCCCATTTAAGGTTGAGATATTGCTTGCGACGCATAAAGCGAAATAAATGAAAAAACTCAGGATCCGTAGTTAAATCTAGGATAAATGACTTACCAAGCTCAGCTTGACGGGAAAGGAATGCGCAAATGTTCAAGGCCCCTGCTGATGTGCCGTAAAACTCATCAAAGGGGTCGAAATTAGACAATAAAAAGGCGTCGAGCACACCTGATGTGAAGATGCCACGTTGACCTCCACCTTGTGCCACTAACGCCGTTTTCCCGTCTACATATTTACCAAATTGTTGATAGTCGATGACGGTGCGGGCATTGGTTACTAAGCCTGCGTTCGCCATATCGTTGTCTAAACTGACAAGATAGCGATAGCACCAAACGCAATAATCGTACTAAACGCAATAGTTGTGATTGTGAGTGCTAACTTTAGATCGTACTCCATAACCTCTCCTTTTGTAACATTTCAGTTACCATTGTGACACACATTTACAATCTTAAAATAACCACCTAAAAATTATGGCGTTAGAGTCACACTATGATTAAAACTAGTAGAAGAAATGTGATTTGAAAAACAGATATTCTGTTTAGGAGTAAGAAATGCGTTCATACCCTACTACTGGAGCCACCAAAACACTGACTCGTGTGATTGCCATCACCACAGCGGTTTTTATTAGCGTTCACTGCAATGCAACCATCATAGTGACCCCATTTATTGGTTACTCTTTGGGTGGCGGAGCTGAGACCGCAGACGGTACCAACTATGATATTTCTCCTTCCGCAAATTTGGCATTGGCTATCGAATTCCCGTTTCGAAATGGAAGAATGGGTGCTTTTTATTCAAGACAAGACTCCTCTCTCGATAACCTAAACCTTGATACTACAATCCAATACCTTCAGTTTCAGAGCAGTGCCGAGTATCAAATCGGAGAAAGTACTCAGACTTATATCGGTGCAGGATTAGGCGCCTCTCATACGTCAGGCCAGTGGACGAAATCTCACACCGGCTTTGCCGCCAGCATTTTTGGTGGGGTTGAATATTACCTCACCAAGAATCTAGCAATCAACGGACAGCTCCGCTGGCAAGGTACTGTTGTAAGTAACGATTCCGTTTCCATCTGTAATCTTCCTACTGAAGATCAGAGCTGCTTCATTGCCTTTAATACGAATTGGATGAATCAGGTGCAAACGAATCTAGGTTTGAGTGTCAAATTTTGAAGAGCTACAATCATCGCTAGTAAGCCGTTGTAAAAAAGCCTGCTTGATAGACCATACCAAGCAGGCTTTTTTGCAGCGATGAATCGTTACTTATGACGCTCTTTGAGCTTGTTCACTACATCATTCATCGATAAGCCTTGGTCTTGCAACAGCACCATCAAGTGATAGATAAGATCGGCAGATTCACAAACTAGTTCATCCTTGTCACCCGACGTTGCCGCAAGCGCGACTTCAACACCTTCTTCGCCCACTTTTTGCGATATACGTTTGGTGCCGCGGGCGTAGAGGCTCGCGGTATAAGAAGATTCCGGATCCGCATCTTTTCGAGCGGCAAGAAGTTGCTCAAGCTGATGAAGCCACACCATTTGCGACTCCTCTTGAGGATCGCCATCAAAGCACGTTGTTGTACCGGTGTGACACGTAGGACCGATTGGATCGACCTTAACAAGTAAGGTGTCATTGTCACAATCCAAAGAGATGTTCTTAAGCTGAAGGACATTTCCTGACGTTTCACCTTTAGTCCAAAGGCGAGATTTGGTACGTGAAAAGAAAGTGACTTGTTCGGTATCTAACGTTTTTTCAAGCGCGGCAGGGTTCATGTACCCCATCATCAATACTTGGCTAGATTGAAAGTCTTGGACGATCGCTGGAACCATACCGTCTACTTTTTCCCAGTCGATACGCTGTGTTAAATCGGCGGCTGTTTGGCTCATAATCTGATCTCCACACCTTGTTGTTTCAAATACTGCTTTAGCTCACCAATATTGATGATCTGCTTGTGGAATACCGATGCCGCGAGTGCGCCATCAACGTTAGTTTTCTGGTAGGCTTCGGCAAAGTGCTCCATAGCACCCGCACCACCTGATGCGATAAGCGGTACGTTACACACTTCGCGCACCATATTGAGCTGCTCAATATCGTAGCCATTGCGGACGCCATCTTGGTTCATCATATTCAGAACGATTTCACCTGCACCGCGCTTTTGCACTTCCTGCACCCAATCACGGGTTTCCCATTTGGTCGCTTTAGTGCGCGCTTCATCGCCCGTAAACTGGTAAACCTGATACTTACCCGTCTCTTTGTCAAAGTACGAGTCGATACCCACAACGATACACTGCACGCCAAACTTATCCGCCAGATCGGTGATAAGCTCAGGGTTGGCAAGCGCAGGTGAGTTGATAGACACTTTATCTGCACCAAACTCAAGAATGCGCGCCGCGTCTTCTGCTGATTTAATACCACCAGCAACGCAGAAAGGGATATCAATCACTTCTGCAACACGCGCGACCCAGCTTTTATCAACAACACGGCCATCACTGGATGCAGTGATGTCATAAAAGACCAGCTCATCAGCACCCTCTTCCGCATAGCGAGCGGCTAAAGGTACGATGTCACCAATGATCTCGTGGTTGCGAAATTGAACACCTTTAACCACTTGTCCATCACGGACATCCAAACAAGGAATTATTCGCTTTGCCAGCATTGGAATGCCTCCTCTGCGGTAAATTTACCATCCAATAATGCACGGCCAACAATCACGCCAGACACGCCAGTGCCTTTCAGCGCTTCAATATCCGCTAGACTGCCAATGCCACCCGATGATTGGAATTGAACCTGTGGGTATTGCTTACATAGGTCAACATACAGCTCAACATTGCTGCCTGCTAGCGTGCCATCTCGAGAAATATCCGTGCACAATACGTGCTTAAGACCCACTGTTAGGTAATCATCAATCAATGCTTCGATGGTGACGCCAGAGTCTTCTTGCCAACCAGAAATCGCTACTTTTCGAGTGCCGTTCTCATCGATATTAATATCCAGCGCAAGCACAATACGCTCAGCGCCGTATTTTTCCATCCAGCCTTTTACTAACTCAGGCTGCTTAACGGCCGTAGAGCCAACCACGACACGCTGTGCACCCGCTTCTAGCAGGTCTACTACATCTTGTTCACTGCGAACGCCGCCGCCAATTTGAATGTTAGCCGGCGTACCCGCGAGCAATTTAGCGATAAGATCGAGCTGGCGTGCCGTCGTATCTTTAGCCCCTGTCAGATCAACAAGGTGCAGCCAGTTTGCACCAGCTTGGTGGTACAAGTTGAACTGATCAACAGGATCCACTTTGTACTCGGTCACTTGACCATAGTCGCCTTGGTAAAGACGTACTACTTGTCCTTCAATAAGGTCTAATGCAGGAATAATCACGTTTCAATCCTTCTGCCCCACTACCTTGTGAGGCGATAATGTGTCTGTTCTATTTAGTGCCAAGCTCGAGCTTGGCAAAACGGCGGTTATACCAGTTCTAAGAAGTTCTGAATCAGCTTTGAACCCGCTTTCGAAGAGCGCTCCGGGTGGAACTGCACGCCATAGTAATTACCGCTTTGAATTGCTGCGCTAAACGGGTTCCCGTAGTCACACTCTGCAATTGTGTAGTCGCCCACTGGCATACCGAAGCTGTGTACAAAATAGAAGTACTCACCCTCTTCAATTCCGGCAAAAAGTGGATTGCCTGGAGCCGCTTTCACGGTATTCCAGCCCATATGAGGTAGTGGCAAATCACCCGTTTCTAAACGTCTTACTTCACCTTCACATAGACCTAGACACTCAACAAGCTCATCTGCCTTTTGGCCTTTCTCTTGAGAAAGCTTACCAAGTAGCTGCATCCCAAGACAGATCCCAAGCACGGGCTTTTCAACCTGTTTTACTAACTCGATGAGGTTCCGCTCTTCAAGGTTTTTCATTGCTTCACTAGCCGTGCCAACACCTGGTAGAAACAGTTTGTCTGCGGCTAAAACCACTTCTGGCTCTTTAGAGATAACCACTTGATAGCCAAGACGCTCAATCGCGAACTTCACCGAAGAAACGTTAGCGCAGCCTGTATCGATAATGACAACATTTTGGGTGGTCATTACAAGACTCCTTTACTGCTTGGTAGCTCATTGCCTTCCACTTTAATTGCTTGGCGAAGTGTGCGACCAAACGCTTTAAAGAGGCTTTCAATTATGTGGTGATCATTGTCACCAGAAGAAGATAGGTGCAGCGTACACGCTAGCGTATCTGTCAGTGAACGGAAGAAGTGCACCACCATTTCTGTCGACAGGTCACCCACTTGCTCACGAGAGAACTGGGCATCAAACTTAAGGTAAGGGCGGCCTGAAAGATCCAAACCACATTGCGCAAGACACTCATCCATTGGCAGGCTGAAACCAAAGCGGCCAATACCGCGTTTATCACCAAGCGCCTCTTTTAGCGCTTGACCTAGTGCCAGTGCCGTATCTTCAATGGTGTGGTGATCATCAATGTGCAAATCGCCTTTAACGAGACACTTCATCTGGAAGCCACCGTGCGTTGCGATTTGATCCAGCATGTGATCAAAGAAGCCCATACCGGTAGAAATTTCGTTGCCGCCTGCTTCATCGAGGTTTACGAAAACTTTAATGTCGGTTTCTTTCGTGGTTCTTACCACTTCAGCTGTGCGCGCTTTCACCGTGAGATCTTTTAAGATCTGCTTCCAACCCATAGTTTCCGGGTTGTACTGAATACCGCGAATCGCCATGTTTTCAGCAAGTTGTAGATCGGTGTGACGATCGCCAATCACTGCTGAGGTTTTAAAGTCCACTTTGCCGCTTTGTAGGTACTCTTTCACAAGACCCAGTTTAGGCTTGCGGCACGAGCAGTTGTCTTCGTCAAAGTGAGGGCAAATCAGCACATCATCAAACTTTACGCCCTGAGACTCAAAGATCTCCATCATCATGTTATGCGGGGCATCAAAGTCGGCTTGCGGGTAGCTGTCAGTGCCTAGGCCATCTTGGTTCGTCACCATCACTAGGCGGTAGCCTGCATCTTGCAGTGCTAGCAGGCTTGGGATGACGTATGGTTCAAGCTTCAGCTTATCCAGACGGTCAACTTGAAAGTCCACTGGCGGCTCGACAATTAACGTACCGTCGCGGTCAATAAATAAAATTTTCTGTTGGTTGCTCACTCTATAAATCCTTTTTCTATTGCACCAGTGCTTATGCGGCACTTTGTTCTAATTGGTTGCGGATGAATGCCAAAGTTTTTTCACACTCGTCGCGATTCCCCACACTGATGCGCACACAATTTTCGATGGGTGAATTACGCAAAATAATGCCGGTGTCCCATGCTGCTTTAAATAACGCATCACCATTTTCAAATTTGACCAGCAAGTAGTTGCCCCAGCCCTCAAATACCGTCACGCCCGGAATCGTTGATAGACCTGCCTGCAAATACGCGCGATTGGCATTGAGATCTAAAACTTGGAACTTAGCGCGGGCTAGGCCTTGTTCAGAGAGCGCTTGCTGGGCAATTTCCGCGACAGGAATTGGCACTGGGTAAGGTGCAATTACTTTAAGAAGCACGTTGATGAGCTCTTCATTTGCCAAAGTAAAACCGCAACGAAGACCCGCTAGCGCAAACGCTTTAGACAGTGTGCGCAGAATCGCAAGATTTGGATATTGAGCCAAAAGGTCCACCGTTGACGCTTCAGGACAAAAATCAATATACGCTTCGTCCATAACCACGATGGCTTTGTCTTTTGTCATCTCAAGAAGAGACACAATATCTTCTCGGTTAACTAAGTTGCCGGTCGGGTTATTTGGGCTACAAACGAACACCAACTTAACGCTATCTAACTTGGCTTCTATCTCTGGAAGATTAAGCTGCCAATCTGCGGTTAACGGTACGGTTTTACGCTCTACACCAATCGTTTCTGCACTGATGGCATACATGCCATAGGTTGGCGGACAATAGAGAATGCTGTCTTCACCTGGCTCACAGAAAGCGCGAATCAGCAATTCAATACCTTCATCGGCGCCACGTGATGTTAACGTTTGTTCTGGCTTAACACCTGCATAATTGGCATAGGCTTCAATAAGCTGCTTTGGCTGACATTCGCTGTAGCGATTAAGGCGAGCAAAGTCGGTTTTGTATTCATTATTGAATGGTGATTCATTGGCATTTAGCCAAATATCACCGCTACCACCGATTCGACGCGCAGACAAATAAGGCGTCAGTTGTTGAACTTGCTTACGAGCTAATTTTTCCATCATTCACTCTCCCATCTACGCTTTTTGTGCGTTGAGCTTCTCTACACGAATCGTCACAGCACGTTTGTGGGCGTCTAGGCCTTCAGCTTCCGCCATAGTCACAACGGTAGGTGCCAAACCTAATAAGCCATCTGCCGTTAACTCTTGAACCGTCATGCGCTTTGAAAAGTCCGCCAAACCTAGACTTGAATAAGTGCGAGTGTAACCATAGGTCGGCAAAACGTGGTTGGTACCTGATGCGTAATCCCCCGCTGACTCAGGTGACCAATCACCCAAGAAAATAGATCCTGCATTATCGAACAAAGGCAGAAGTTCACGTGGGCTCTTAGTCTGAACAATCAGGTGCTCTGGGCCATAGTAGTTGGAAATCGAAACGCATTGCTTCAACGACTCAGCAATAATAATTAAACTAGAGCCCAACGCTTTTTCAGCAATATCAGCACGAGATAGCTGTTTCAGTTGGCGCTTCACTGCTTCTGTTACCTGATCGGCAATGATTGGTGATGGTGTCACCAGTACCACTTGAGAATCTGGCCCGTGCTCAGCTTGACTCAGTAGATCCGATGCTACGAAATCTGCATCTGCCGTTTCATCGGCAATAACAAGAACTTCAGAAGGGCCAGCCGGCATGTCAATCGCCGCACCACGGAAATCTTTACTCACTTGGCGCTTCGCTTCAGTTACGTATGCGTTACCAGGGCCAAAGATCTTATCTACTTTAGATACAGTTTCTGTACCGTATGCCATAGCTGCGACCGCTTGGCCACCACCAACGTTATATACTTCATCGATTTTACACAGCTTCGCAACGTACAAAATCTCATCAGCAATGGGCGGAGGCGAACAAAGTACCACTTTGCGACATCCTGCAATCTGCGCTGGTACACCAAGCATCAAAACGGTAGATGGAAGCGGTGCACTGCCACCTGGAATATACAGACCGACTTTATTGATAGGTCGCGTTACCTGCTCACAAACCACACCAGGTTGTGTTTCCACTCGCAGAGCTTCAGGACGCTGCGCTTTGTGAAACTTAGCAATATTGGAATACGCTTGCTCAAGTGCTTGCTTCATTTTTTCAGACAAGCGACCAGAAGCAGCTTCAATCTCATCAGCAGAAACGCGAATCGATTCAGGGCGTACACGATCAAACTTCTCGGTTAAGTCAAGAAGACCCTTGTCACCTTCACTGCGAACTTGATTTATAACCTCAGTCACTGCTGCCGTAATGTTTGCGCCTTCAGTAATTGCCGGGCGCTCAAGTACGGATTCTTGCTGAGATTGACTTAAGTGTTGCCAAACTACCGTTCTCATCGATTACCCCATCATCTTCTCAATTGGAAGGACAAGAATCGAGCTTGCACCCAGTTCTTTAAGCTGTTCCATCGTTTCCCAGAATAGGTTCTCAGTGCTCACTAGGTGAACCGCTACACGCTCTTTGTCTGTCGATAGTGGCAATACGGTTGGGTCTTCTGCACCGGGAAGCAATGATTTAATTTGCTCTAGTTTCTCAACTGGTGCGTGCAGCATGATGTATTTAGATTCTTTCGCCTGTTGAACACCTTGCATGCGAGTAAGAAGCTTGTCGATAAGTGCAAGTTTGTCGGCATCAAACTCACCCATACGTTGAATAAGCGTCGCTTTCGAGCGGAAAATGACTTCAGCTTCTTTTAGACCATTCGCTTCAAGCGTCGCACCTGTTGAAACTAAGTCTGCGATTGCGTCAGCAAGACCTGCACGCGGTGCAACCTCAACAGAGCCAGTTAGCATACATGCGCTAAAGTCGACACCTTGCTCATCCATGTACGCTTTAAGAAGTTGTGGGTAGGTGGTCGCGATACGTTTACCGGCAAGATCTTGAGGGCCGTTGTATGTTTCGTCTTTATCAATGGCGATAGACAGACGGCAACCACCAAAATCTAGACGACGAAGCGTTTTGAACTCGTTTGCCTCACCCAGTGCTTTACGGTCAAGGCGCACTTCTTCCAGCTCGTTCTCACCAATGAAGCCAAGATCGACAACACCATCCATAATCAAGCCAGGGATGTCATCATCTCGAACAAGCAGAAGATCGATTGGCATATTTAGTGAGTGTACAACAAGACGCTCACCCATTACGTTGAACTTAACACCACACTTTTTCAGTAGGTCTTGGCTCTCTTTACTTAGGCGACCCTTTTTCTGAATCGCAATTCTTAGGCGTTGTGTTTGCATTGCTGTATCCCTGTGCAAATTATTGATTTTGAAATTATAAAACGAAAAAACCCTCGGGAGCTTTGGTCTCCCGAGGGTTTCATTCTTTAAATCTTAAATCGAACCTCCGAGAGTTTTACCTAGCTCTCGGGTATGCAGACATCTCCCGAAAGACTAAGCTGGGTGATGGTAATGATGATGAATGTTCATATCAAAATTTTGCATACTTATTACTGGGTTCCTTTGTATCTGTACCCTCACACTAACTAAGCTCATGCCGATTTTCAACCCCTATTTTACAGATCGGGCTAATTTTTTTTCGTACTAGCTAATTAGTATGGAAATAACTGCACTTACTAGTTGCTCCTTTAGCAACAAACAAAAAAAAGGAGCCCATTTCATGGGCTCCTCGATAAATCAAATGATTTATTTATACACTCGCTTCCTTGGCCATTCTAGCCTTAGAAAGTGCGGACAGTACGAAACACACTGCGATAAACGTCACTGTAGCCGCCGCAAAAGAAATCGCGACTGAAGTTGTCATACCAAGCGTAATAAAGCCAACACAAGACACCAACGCAACAGAAAGCGCATATGGCAACTGCGTAGAGACGTGGTCAATGTGATTACAACGTGCACCTGTAGAAGAGAGAATCGTCGTATCTGAAATTGGAGAGCAGTGGTCACCGAACACTGAACCCGCTAGAACTGCGCCTAGCATTGGCAGCATCATAGCAATATCCGTTGCACCCGCCATGTCACCTGCGATTGGTAGCATGATGCCAAACGTACCCCAAGATGTACCAGTAGAGAACGCCATTAGGCCTGACAGCAGGAACAAGATGACTGGTAGCCAATGTACATTAATGTTGCCTTGAACGGTTGAAGAAAGGTAAGCACCCGTCTTCATGTCTCCGATAACAGAGCCGATGGACCATGCAAAAAATAGAATAAGAATGGCGCCGAACATAGATTTCGCACCAATCCACATCGTCGTTGCGATATCAGCTGCAGACAGCTTTTGTTTAACAACTGTAAATACTGCCGTTAGAAGGCCTGCAGAGCCACCGTAAATAAGCGAAGTGCCTACATCAGTATTTTCAAACGCGCCAAGTAGGTTAAATGCAATATCATCCGCAGCCAGAGCTTGACCACCGGTGTAAATCATCGCAGCAATCATAGCGCCGATAAGGACTAAGATAGGAAGCACTAGGTCGGAAACAGAACCAAAATCGCTTTCTTTAATATCCAACTCTTCATTCAGCTCATGCGCTTCTTTTGCGTCGTTCTCTTTGTCTTTATCGAAGCCTAGACCTTGTTTCGCGTTCAGCTCATGCTTGCGCATTGGACCCACATCAAGTTGGAACCAGGCAACGGCAAACACCATCAAGAGTGCAAATACAGCGTAGAAGTTCATTGGAATAAGGCGAACGTAAGCACCAATTGCAGAGTATTCTGTAATGCCATGAGCAACCAAGATACCGCTAACGATAGTCATGATGTATGCACCCCAGCTTGATGCTGGCATTAGCACACACATTGGCGCAGCGGTAGAGTCAAGAATATAGGCTAGTTTCGCGCGTGATACGTAGAAACGGTCAGTAACAGGACGAGAGATCGCACCGACTGCTAGGCTGTTAAAGTAATCATCAACGAAAATAAATACGCCTAGAAATGCTGCCAGTAGCTTTGAACCACGCTTGCTTTTCACTCGAGCCTGCGCCCATTCAGCAAAAGCTTTGGTGCCGCCAGACAGCGTCAGCAACGCAGTCATCATGCCCAACAGCAACAAGAAGCCAACAATACTCATGTTCCAAGTATTTAGGCCGCCATCTTCAATAACCACACCCGAAACGGTGTCGAACACGTAACCTGCGGCGTTTACTGCAGAATAATCATTAAGTAAGAAGGCACCTAAAACGATACCAACACCCAGCGATAGTAAAACGCGACGGGTAATAATAGCCAGAGTCAATGCTACGATCGGCGGTAGCAGTGATAATGGTGATGTAGCAAAATCGATTAAATTCATGATCTTCAAAAACCAGTTTTTATTATGGTCAGAGATCTACTGCAGACATGCGTCAATAAACGAGAAGTCCAGACGCAAACGTTGAACTAAGCGAAAGGGAAGCGAACACTTCACCCAACCCTACAGTAGCGCTCCATAGTTTAACAATATAATAGACTATGGCAGTGTTGTTCCTTTCGAAGACAACCCCAGCGAGGAAGATTGATGGTCTTTTCTCACTTCGGCGACAATGCCTTTCATCATCGTTCATAGGTATCACCCCAACGATGGTTACTGATCATTATCGCGCCTCTACATCAAGAGAAATCATTCACTAGCCAGAGCGGCCAAAATAAAAGAATGTGCTTTCTCTTGCATTAGGTGCGAGCCATTGTACTTATGAAATCGTCAATTGCAACATGAATGATGTTGCAACTTGGTAAAGAATTGACTCACCTTGTAAACATCATAGTCTCAAAGCTATCTCGACGCTTTTTAGTAAAGAAAATCACATTTTTAGCGATTTATGCGACGTATTCCATATTGTTTTATAAACTCTTTCACGACATTGCGGTTATAAATACATCAATAGTAATTTGAATAATTACTTTATCTCTATTGATTTGCTCTACAAAACAGGCTCCTAGTACAATATGCAACAAAATCCAAAATTGTAGCGTCTTTTATGAAGAAAGATTCACAATTGAATCAATATTGCGTCAATCTTTCCTGAGCGTCAGGTTTTGAGCACGTTTATCATCTTCAATTATCAAGTTTTTGTAAGAATTCTTATTTTTATTGTTTTCACCCAATGAAAATATTGTCAATTTTAAATTTGATGTTTATYATTAATCGAAACCAAATAAATAACTCATGGGAATGTCATGTCTGAATTAACTAAAACTCTACTTAATATTCGTAGCCTGCGTGCATTTGCTCGTGAACTTACTCTTGAGCAACTGGAAGAAGCACTAGAAAAACTAACAACTGTTGTTGGTGAAAGACAAGAAGCAGAAGCAGAAGAGCGTGAAGCGAAACAAGCTCGTGAAGCTAAGCTAACTGAATATGCGCAGATGATCGCTCAAGACGGCATTGACGTTGAAGACCTTATTGCTGCGCTTTCTGGTGAATCTAAAGGTAAAGCAAAGGCTAAGCGCGCTCCACGTCCTGCAAAATACAAATATGTAGATGCAACTGGCGCAGAAAAAACTTGGACAGGTCAAGGTCGTACACCTTCTGTTATCCAAGCAGCACTAGACGCAGGCAAATCTCTAGAAGAGTTTGAAATTTAATTCAAACTCCTTTAGTCATTTATAAAGAAAGCGCCAATAACTGGCGCTTTCTTTTTATCTTTCCCAATAAGCCTCTTCAAGGCTATCTTCTCTTTCAGGTAAACCTCTAGAAAGACGAGGTGAATGCTGAACCAATACCTCATAACTTGCTCGGTTCGAGTACTTACACACTTGTGAGAATGATGAATACGTCAAGAAAGTATGCTGGTGTTTGCTTGAGTTAGGTACATTTTCTTTATGGTATTTATTTGCCGCCATATCATGTAACAACGCAGACAACGCCGCATCACCCGCGCCATTGGTATTCTTAATCTTTTCTGGGCCGCCCATATAAGGCGCAATATGTGAATAGACTTTAATAGGATTATCACAGGCGTCTTTTACCGCTGGTCGACTAAATTCAAAACGATTGAATTCAGCAATACAACCAGGTAATAGAGGTAAACTCGTTTCACGTTTAGACGCATCTTCTGTATAACCCGCCATGTACAAACCGACAGGGCCAGCAGTACAAAGCACCAAATCAACCCAATCAAGCGCTTTATCTGAAGCTGCTAATGGATCTTTTTCTCCAGTGAGTGCTTCCGCTTCATCTTCATTCATTGCAACAACAGAAACATGCTGTTTCAAGAAGTCGCGCCAATATTCAGGGTCGTCCTGAATAACGAAGCGCGTACCGAGTGTTAATACAACTGGAACATTATATTTCTTGGCGTATTCGATTGCTTGCATTGTTGCTTCTGGCATTGGGTCGCCATCTTTACAACGCACCAAATACGCGGTTAAAACCAAAGCCGACGCTTTTTTGAAGATTTTTTCAGGAATACTATCCGCACGAAGTTGGTTCATCTGCCCTTCACTGATTGCGAAAGTTCGCTCACCATCTTCGGTAATCAAGGTAAAGCAGCGGCCAATTGCACCTTCTACACCTTGAAGATAATTAAGATCCATTCGGCTAGACGTATTACACAGATAGCGGTAACCATAGCTACCAATCTTAATATCAGCACTCATAACACCAAGCAGAACCGATTTATCGTCCGCTAATACAGAGTAGTTGTGCAACGTATTACCAATCGTGCCACCAGCGTATTCATTGGTGATCAGCTCTTTATCCTTCAACTCGTTATATAAAGCTTCCGCCGCTTGGTCATCAATAACCAACGAGTGCCCTTTACTTAGGCCAAACTTATCGATCACACTGCTGTCAACTTTTGCTTCAATGTCCACCAAGGTTTGGTCAATACCAATGATGTGCGTACGTGACATCTTCTTGCTGATTTGCGATTGGCTAACGAGCAGGTCTCGCTCATGAACAGGGAAGTAGTGCTTTGACTTTCTTTGGCCTGGGAATTTCATACGGTTGTCTTCGTCATAAGTAAATAAGAAGGGTTAAGGGCGGCGATTCTACCTCTGTATAGATTACCTCGGCAACATACGCAATTTTAGCAAACGTTTACGTATCAATTTTTTTGTTATAAGCCTTGTTTTTCTCCCTATTAGGACGCATTTGAGGGGGTTAGAAAAGTGTGATTCATCTCGCGGAACTGTATTGCTGGTTTGGTTTCTGCTAGAATCGGCGTCCAATTTAATTAGGTGGTATTTATACATGTCTGATAACAGCCAAAAGAAAGTGATTGTCGGGATGTCCGGCGGTGTAGACTCCTCTGTTTCTGCCTATCTTCTGAAACAGCAAGGCTACCAAGTAGAAGGCCTGTTCATGAAGAACTGGGAAGAAGATGATAACGAGGAATACTGCACAGCAGCGGAAGATCTTGCCGACGCACAAGCGGTTTGTGACAAGCTAGGTATCCACCTGCATACGATCAACTTTGCGGCTGAGTACTGGGACAATGTTTTCGAATACTTCCTTGCAGAATACAAAGCAGGTCGTACGCCAAACCCAGACATTCTTTGTAACAAAGAAATCAAGTTTAAAGCGTTCTTAGAGTTTGCAGATGAAGTGCTAGATGCTGATTATATTGCCATGGGGCACTATGTAAGCCGCACTTTCCCTGAGAACGGTGAAGCGCCACAAATGTTACGTGGCCTAGACAGCAATAAAGACCAAAGCTACTTCCTTTATACGTTAAGCCACGACCAAGTTGCGCGCAGCTTGTTCCCAGTGGGTGAACTTGAGAAGCCAGAAGTACGACGCATTGCTGAAGAGCAAGGTCTGATTACGGCCAAGAAAAAAGACTCAACAGGTATTTGTTTTATCGGTGAGCGCAAATTTACAGACTTCTTGTCTCGCTATTTGCCAGCACAACCGGGTAAAATTGAGACGCCTGAAGGCAAAGAAATCGGTGAACACCAAGGTCTTATGTACCACACGCTCGGTCAACGTAAAGGTCTGCATATTGGCGGCCAAAAAGGCGGTGGTGGCAACGAAGACCCTTGGTACGTTGCAGAGAAAGATCTGAAACGCAATGTCCTTATCGCGGTACAAGGTGCTGACCACCCACTGCTAAAATCTAATGGACTTCGCGCTTCGCAACTGCACTGGGTTGATCGCCAAGCGATCACGCAGCCGTTACAATGCACAGTGAAAACCCGTTATCGTCAACAGGATATCCCTTGTACTATCATTCCTATCGACGATGAAAACATTAAAGTGATCTTTGATGAGCCACAAGTCGCAGTCACCCCAGGTCAATCTGCGGTATTCTACAGCGGCAATGTTTGTCTTGGTGGCGGCATCATCGAAGAGCGCATCTAAACACAATTCGCAGATTATTTTCTTAGGAGAACTACGTGGCTAATACACTTTATGACCGTACTATAGCGTTTGCAGGGATTTGCCAAGCCGTTGCCCTCGTTCAACGTGTTGCTAAAGACGGTTACTGTGATTCAGACGCGTTTGAAACCTCAATCAAAGCGATCACTAACATGAACCCGTCGAATACACTTGACGTGTTCGGTATCGAGTCTGATCTAAAAATCGGACTCGAGTGCCTAGTGAATGGGATCGACAGCACCCCTACGGGTAGCGAAATCACCCGCTATATCATTAGCTTGATGGCTCTAGAACGTAAACTAAACTCTCGCAATGACGCTATGGCGCAGCTTGGTGACCGCTTGCAAATGGTTGAGCGTCAACTTGATCACTATGAGCTACTCGATGAGCAAATGATCAGCAACCTCGCTAGCGTTTACTTAGACGTCATCAGCCCAATTGGACCTCGCATTCAAGTGACGGGGACTCCAGCAGTACTTCAGCAAACCTCTACGCAGCAGAAAGTACGCGCTCTGCTACTGTCTGGTATTCGTAGTGCTGTTTTATGGCGACAAGTAGGTGGTAAGCGTAGACACTTAGTTTTCGGACGCAAGAAAATGATTGAACAAGCACAGATTCTGCTTGCTCGAATGTAATTCAACAATGCGTTGCCATTAAGCTTCTAGGAGCTTTTACTACGTAGATTCGCATCAATTCAGAACAAGTATTCGCTTTAAGTAGACCCCTGCCTTCGCAGGGGTGACGACTGATTGGGGTTAGTAAAACTCTAGACTACGGTCATTCCTGCGCAGGCAGGAATCTGCTCAAGGCTTGGTGCACGCTTTAAGGATGCTCTGCTAGAGGCATCGAATACAAACTCGCACCCTGTGCGAGTTTACTTTTTCTACCAAAATACATCTAGCGCAAACGTTTGCGCAATGTTCGTGACAAATGCCGCAGTTATTGGTATAAAGCTCACGAAATTTAGAAACCCAATTCAGGAGAACATCATGGAACTGTCAGCATTGACTGCTGTTTCACCAGTAGACGGCCGTTACGGTAGTAAGACAACTGCACTTCGCAGCATCTTTAGTGAGTTTGGCCTACTAAAGTACCGCTCTATCGTTGAAATTCGTTGGTTGCAAAAACTATCAGCTACGGATGCAATCAAAGAAGTTCCAGCATTCAGTGCAGAAGCGAACCAGTTTCTTGATGAACTAGCGGCTAACTTCAGCGAAGAAGACGCGGCTCGCATTAAAGAAATCGAACGTACAACTAACCACGACGTTAAAGCGGTTGAGTACTTCCTAAAAGAAAAAGTAGCGGGTGTACCAGAGCTTCACGCTGTAAACGAGTTCATCCACTTCGCTTGTACTTCTGAAGACATCAACAACACGTCTCACGCGTTAATGCTTAAAGAAGCTCGTGACACGGTTGTTCTTCCTGAAATCCGTAACATCATCGACGCTATCAGCAAACTGGCTGAAGAGTACCGTGATATTCCACTACTTTCTCGTACGCACGGCCAGCCAGCTTCCCCTACTACAATGGGTAAAGAGATGGCGAACGTTGCTTACCGTATGGAACGTCAATACAAGCAAATCGAGTCTGTAGAAATCCTAGGTAAGATCAACGGCGCAGTAGGTAACTACAACGCTCACCTTTCTGCATACCCTGAGCTAGACTGGCACAAGTTCAGCGAAGAGTTCATCACTGAATCTCTTGGCGTAACTTGGAACCCATACACAACTCAGATCGAACCACACGACTACATTGCTGAGCTATTCGATGCGATTGCACGTTTCAACACCATTCTGATCGACTTCGATCGCGACGTTTGGGGTTACATTGCTCTTGGTCACTTCAAGCAGAAGACAATCGCTGGCGAAATCGGCTCTTCAACTATGCCTCACAAAGTTAACCCAATCGACTTTGAAAACTCAGAAGGTAACCTAGGTCTAGCAAACGCAGTTTTCGCTCACCTAGCACAAAAACTGCCTGTTTCTCGCTGGCAGCGTGACCTTACTGACTCAACAGTACTTCGTAACCTAGGTGTTGGCTGTGGCTACGCGATCATCGCTTACACGTCTACGCTTAAAGGTATCAGCAAGCTAGAAGTAAACCGTGAAGCGCTTCTTGCTGAACTAGACAAAAACTGGGAAGTATTGGCAGAGCCTGTACAAACAGTAATGCGTCGTTACGGCATCGAGAAGCCATACGAGAAGCTAAAAGAGCTGACTCGTGGTAAGCGTGTTGACGGTGAAGCGATGCGTAACTTCATCGACGGCCTAGAGCTTCCAGAAGACGAAAAAGAGCGTCTAAAACAAATGACACCAGCGAACTACATCGGTCAAGCTATCGAGCTAACTGATAAGCTGTAATGCTGGACGACTCTACTTAGCGATAGCGCTAGTTTGAGTGCAAAATAAAACGGCGGCGATAATGATATCGCCGCCGTTTTTACGTCTGTGTACCAAGTCCTTGTAGCGGCAGAGATGCTGCTTTGGGAACCCTACTGCTTTTGAAAAAACAGGGTAATTGTTCCAACTTCCATACCGAACTTGCGGATGCTAGTTAGGTTGAACAGATGTTTGTCATCCTGCCGGTACATCCAATCATCAAACGCTACCGTGTACGTTGAACCGTCGACTTCCAATTCAAAGTCATACTGCCAACGAAGCGCGTTACCAACCACCTCGCCTTTGGCTTCACCGATGATATCGTCAGCTCGGCCTTGGTATGTTCCATCAGCCAGTCGCTCTATTGTCCAAATACGCTGATCCAATTCGCCATCGTCGAACACGAAGTCTTCAACCAGTGTGATCTGATCTCCCTGTACAGTGCCAACAATAATGACTTCAAAGCGACGGGTTTGTTTGTCGGTGTAATCTTGCACCATGCCCCAAGCCTTTGTTTCGCCTTCAAAGTACTCAAATAAATTAAACTCGGGATTAGAACCTTGATAGTCCTTCAAATCAGCACTGCAAGCACTGAGCAGTAGGACGAGAGGAAGCACCAAGAATGAAGCCAACCACCGCATACGTTTCATTATTATTCCTTATTGTCGATTCATGCCTATCAGCTGAGCGCGTAGCTTAGGGTACTGAGTATTATTGCCCAACCAAATCGACAGAAAACCGTCATTGAGAGACTCATCTTCAATACGGCCCACGTTCTGCATCGGTTTGTCGCGGTTTAAATAGTAGAAATTACCCGAAGCACCGTCGGTCACGTATATCAGCTGATGGCCATCGGCGACACTTGGAAAAATGTCATACAGCTTCGCAATCCAACGACTTCGTGTCTCTTTATCGATGCCCATTTTCTCCCATTGATCGAGCGTCGCTTCCAGTAACTGGTCTCGGCTAATATCACGCTGGTACTCAATGCGCAGCGCGATAGGATGAGGAGACACATCGCTTCCCAACGCATAAGTGCCTTGGGGCGCAAGCAGCTGTGAGCGGTATATATCAAAGAACAGCCATGAGAGCTGAGCCTCTCCGACGACTTTCCACTGTCCCCAACCTTCATAACTCACGGGTCTGTCGCTGGTTGCAGAGGCGCTGCCCACTGCCAACGCTAAACCTAATCCAAGTAACCCTTTAGCTTTCATGACTCACCTTCCGCTCCGAGTATGTGCTCAATCGAAGAACAACGAACACGATGGCAACCCATTGCAAAAAAAGTAGCGCCATCATCGTAAAAATAGAAAGGTGTGTATCCACAGCGCCGAGTTTGAATCCTGCGAAGTAACTTAGCGCTCCTCCCACACCACCCACTATTACTACGATGGAAATCGGATAAGATGTCAGATAACTAGCAAGAAAGTTCGCATACCAAGAAAAAATAAGCCATAGAGCCACTAGCCATATAGGAATCAACGTCGAATCAAAGACCAACACACCAGCCAGTGCGTTCGCACTATCCACGACTAAACCCAGCCCAACAATAGCTCCCCAGATAGGCAGTGACAGGTTGAGCTGTTTGAAGGTAGTCACAACGGTGATCGCTGCGATGGCAAGTGCGAGCCATTGAAAACGCTCCTGACCCAATACGGATAGCGCCCACATCAGTTGGAACCAAGTACTCACTATCAACAACTTCCATCCACGACTCATGATCGCTCTACTCCATTTAGCTGATACTATTGGCCGCGCTGAAACGTGACATGGACAGTACTGATGCTCTTCGCTCTAAAGCCACCTTCGCAGTAGCAGAAGTAATAACGCCACATACGGATAAAACGTTCGTCGTATCCGAGCTCACGCACGCGTGTTAACGCCGCTTCAAAACGAAGGCGCCAGTCCACTAAGGTTTTCGCGTAATCCTGGCCAATGTCGAATAAGTCGCGGACGATCAAATCGGTGTGCTTAGTGGTGTTTGATGTTAGCGCGGTAATGGAAGGCAAGAAGCCACCAGGGAAAATGTATTTCTGGATAAAGTCGACGTTGTCAGAGTAATAATCATAGCGCTGGTCGGCGATAGTAATCGCTTGTATCGCCATCAAACCTTTGGGTTTCAGTAGCGATTGGCACTTCTTAAGGTAGGAAACTAAAAACTGCTTACCCACTGCCTCAATCATTTCAATTGAAACTAACTTGTCGAATTGCCCCTCAAGCAGACGATAATCTTGTTTAAGCAGGATAATTTTATCTGTCAGCCCCTCTTCGGCAACCCTTTGCTGCGCATATGCATACTGCTCTTCAGAGATGGTGGTGGTTGTGACACGGCAGCCATAATGTTTCGCCATGTAAATCGCCATGCCGCCCCAACCTGTGCCAATTTCCATCACATGGTCGCTCGGTTGCAGTTTCAGTTGCTGGCACAAACGATCCATTTTATTGATCTGCGCTTGCTCTAAGGTGTCTGTGTCTTGTTGATAGACGCCTGATGAGTACAGCATTCGGTCATCGAGGAAAGTTTCATAAAGGCTGTTCCCTAGGTCATAGTGCGCCTCAATGTTCTCTTTCGATTTAGTAACCGTGTTACGATTCACCCAGTGACCCAGCTTGTACATGATTCGGGTCAGCAGGCTCGATTTATCTTCAATCGAATCCAAGGCGGCAAGGTTAAGTGCCATCAGCTCCATTAACGCAGAAAGATCTGGGCTATCCCACCAATCATCCATATACGCCTCACCAGCGGCAATACTCCCACCTTGAAGCAAGCGTCGGTAAAATTCAGGATGCTTCACTTCGATGACGGCCGCTGGTTCATTTGATCGTGGTGAGCCAAAGCGCTCTTCCACTTGGCGTGTACACGCACCGTCGCTATAAAAGCTCTCGATGATAGTTAACGTACCAATTTCCAATTTCTGCAAACACCCAAAGGCAACACCTTTCGCGGTTTTCTGTAAGCCTGTGAGCGTCTTTGGCACGTCTAGGGACGTAGTTTGTAACATTGGAATTCTCCCTAATTCTTAGAATTCGATTGCTGCGAAAATTCTTTTTTGTTTTTTCCTGGATGGTCGTATATTGGTACCCCCTTTCGCCATAGCTTAAAGGCGTGCCAATATATTCCAGCCACAACTTTTACGGCCATTATGGGTGTTTTGACCAATTGTTTTAGTAAAGAAGATGACGTGAACGGCTGCGCTTTCATCTGAAGTGTCGCGTCGAAGACTTTGTTGGGTTTATGACACTCCAAGTGGACAAATAGCCGTTCATTCAAAGGTTTAAGCTTCCAGTGGTAACGTTGGTCAACCGGATTAAACGGTGACACATGAAACGCTTTGTCATGCTGCCAATTGACGTTTTCGTCACCAGATTCAGCGGTTAAGGCATAATAATGTCTTTCATTCCAAGGTGTATTACTCACCTCTGCCAGTAAATATCGCCATTGGTTCTTCTCATCATATAAATAGTAGAAGTTGACCGGACTAAAATACAAACCCATGTAACGAAGGTGACATACTGCTATGACTTTGCCGCTAACCTTTTCGCCGGTCAGTTCAAGGACTTTGTCTTGAACCGCTAACTTTAAGTCACCATCACCAATGTAATCCTCACGCTTAAACCGAGCCCAATGCCACCAGCGACGTCCAAAACCCCACACTCGACGTTGGAGGGTATCGACCTCATCAAGATCGATAGCGGGCATAAACAGCGGATAAGAGAGGTGGTGCTTAGTCGGTGTAAACCGCCGATGTCCGACCTCACCAATCATCAAGCGGCTTGAAACAGACATTACGCCGCTCCTCGCGCCAGCGTTTCCGCAACTGGCGCTGTTTGCGAAGCCTCTTGTTCGATTCCTTTCACCACATCTAGTGCGCTACGAACGCCATCCTCATGGAAACCGTTGTACCAGTAGGCACCACAGAACCAAGTGTTACTCTTGCCCCATAACTCCTCTCGTCGCTGCTGAGCGGCAATGCTCTCGGTAGTAAAGACTGGGTGGCTGTAATTGAAGGTACGCAGTATTTTATCTTGCTGGATCTTGTCTGCTGAGTTCAGAGACACGCAGAAGGTGGTTTCTGATTCGATGTGCTGCAAGATGTTCATGTTGTACGTTAATGTCGGTAAGCGTTGCTGCTCGCCCTCACCACCATCTAATGCGTAATTCCATGAAGCCCAAGCCGCTTGGCGCTTTGGCAATACGCTAGTGTCTCGATGCAGAACGACTTCATTATCTTGGTATGCCATTGCGCCTAGAATTTCGCGCTCTTCATCTGAAACATCCTCTATCATCGCCAAAGCCTGATCGCTATGACAGGCAAAGATGACTCTGTCAAAACGTTCGGTCTCGCCGTTTGATGTGACACTGACGCCATTATCATGACGTTCAACACGACTTACTGGTGAGTTCAGTCGTATGCATTCCGAAAAACCTCGAGTCAAAGGTTCAATGTATGCGCGCGAACCACCCTCAATCACATACCATTGCGGGCGATCCACCACGTCAAGTAAGCCGTGATTCAAGAAAAAGCGCAGGAAGAAGCGTAACGGGAACGCACGCATGTCTGCCAACGTCGACGACCAAATCGCTGCGCCCATTGGCAAGATATAGTTTTGAGTGAAGTAATCCGAAAAGCCGTTCGATTGTAAAAACTCACCCAGAGTTTGCTCTACTAAGCTGTCGTCATCGGCAGACGCTTTAGCCAGTTTGTTAAACCTTAAAATCTCGAAGATGAAGCGGTAGAAGGTTGGGTTGAGTAGATTGCGTTTTTGAGCAAATAGAGTTGGAATAGTATGCCCGTTATATTCAAGACCATTTGCCGCATTCTTTACACTAAAGCTCATTTGAGTTGGGTTACCTTTCACCCCAACTTCGTTCATCATTTTGATGAAATTTGGATAAGTGCGGTCGTTGTAGACGATAAAGCCAGTGTCAACAGCGTACTGCTTACCCTCGTGTTCAACATCGATGGTCGCTGTGTGGCCCCCTATATAGTCGTTGGCCTCGTATAACGTTACTTCGTGGTCTTTATGTAGATAATGCCCGCACGTTAGGCCTGATATTCCGGTTCCTACAATTGCAATCTTCATTATTATCCTTAATTTCTTTTATAGAAGTTTAGCCACTATTTTGGTTTGCCAACGATAGGGCAAAGCTGCAATTGCCCTAAGAATAGAGGTAAACTTTTTCGGGAAGTAAATCGTCGCTTGGCGCTTATCAATGCCTTCACGTATTGCCACTGATGCCTCTTCTGACGAGACTATCATTGGCATGTCAAAATCGTTTTTGTCGGTGAGTGGTGTTTTTACAAAGCCAGGAAACACACAACTCACCAATACGCCTTTGTGCTGCCAATCAAGCTGCAATGTTCTGGTTAAATAAGTAATTGCGGCTTTTGATGCACCATAGGCTTCAGAGCGTGGCAAAGCCAATTCACCTGCAATAGAGCTCACGACAACAACGTGGTGACGTTCATCGAGTCTGTCTTGGATAGCCGCTAACACATTCACGCTGCCGTTGACGTTGACGTTCATCACTCGCGCAATCAGACCAGCATCAAGCGCGCCATTATCAATATATTCACAGTCCCCAGCGTTCACTAACCAAAGCGTCGGGGGATCTGTTAGAGCACTGATGGCTTGGTTGACCTGCTCTATGTCAGTCACGTCGAAGCTCAGGGTAGTAATATTGTCTCGGCCTGCTTTCACTTCTTCTAGTTTTATTTCCGAACGACCGCACGCGTAGACATGTATACCCGTTGCGGCATAGTCTTCAGCCAACTGCCGTCCTATTCCTGAGGAAGCGCCTGTGATGAATACCGACTGATGCTCCATAACGTTACTTCCCTAACCTTTGCTTAATATTTCTGATGACCACACCAAGCAGCGGTATGTTCTCATACAGCATTTCGCCTAAATCGAAATAATCGCGATGGTAAATCACGCGGTCTCCGCTAAAGCGGATCTGACTGACCCCGTTAACCTCAACAGGCTGCCCGCCGTTGAGTTTTGGGTGCTCAAGCTTCATCGTCCAAGTAAGAAAACCCGTGTCTTCTACTTGTTGGTGATGACGGATGTGAAAGTCGCATTGAATGACGTTAGTATATAGAGAGTCGAAATACGCAGAGAGCTGATCCCAGCCTTCGAAACGGTGAGCAGAGTCCTCAAACACCACGTCCTTGTGATAAATGTCTTCGAGCAAATACAGGTTGTCTTTGCTCAGTTTTCCGTAAACCTCACTGACGGCTTCGATATTCATAACAACCCTTTGTTAGTTATACATTTGTTCCTACTGTACACGTTAGTACATCCCAAAACTTATACAAGTTTTTGCATTTCCAATTTTTTGTATAACTATTACGGGTCGCAATTTTGAAAGGATCAAAAAAAAGCCTGGAAAATTTTCCAAGCTTTTTAATAGGTTCGAGTTGTTTGGGGTTCAGTACTAGTACTGTTCGCTACGTAGTGCGTTAATGCGTTTTTCTAGCGGCGGGTGGCTCATCAATAGCTCTGTGATAGAACGCTTACCATTGATACCAAATGCCATCATTGACCCCTCAAGCTGAGATTCTTGGCTCATTTTAAGACGTTCAAGCGCCGCAATCATCTTCTGCTTACCAACTAGGCTTGCCGCTCCAGCATCAGCATGGAACTCACGATGACGGCTGTACCACATGGTGATAAAGCTCGCTAGGAAGCCGAACACCATTTCAAGAACAAACGAGACGCCGAAGTAAACCATCATGTTGCTGCCACCCTCGCCTTCTTCATCCGAGTTGTTTGAAGCGACGATATTGGCAATAAAACGCGATAGGAAGATAACAAACGTGTTAACCACACCTTGCATCAGTGTCATGGTGACCATGTCACCATTGGCGATGTGGCTCACTTCGTGCGCAAGAACCGCTTCTGCTTCATCACGAGTCATGTTGTGCAGCAGACCTGAAGATACCGCGACTAGTGAATCATCACGCTTTGCGCCCGTCGCAAATGCGTTGATGTCAGGCGAGTCATAAATAGCAACCGTTGGCATACCAATACCCGCTTGCTGTGATTGACGGCTCACTGTTTCTAATAGCCAGTGCTCTGTCTCGTTGCGTGGGCTTTCAATCACCATTCCGCCTACTGAGCGCAGCGCCATGCTCTTTGACATCATCAAAGAGATAAACGAGCCACCAAAGCCAAATACTGCAGCCATAATGAGTAACCCTGATAGGCTGCCAGGCTGCATACCTGTCACCGCGTAGACGATATTGAGGACAATACTCAATACCAAAACTACAGCAAGGTTAGTCGCTAAAAAGAGTGCTACTCGCTTCATTTACATTTCTCCAGATTAAGAAGCTATTTTTCTATCTACTCAATGTTACTTGAGTATCATGCCTTTGTGTTTTTCTCTTGGTGATTGTTATCTTGCTCGCAGTATCAACACTACTTTGAGATCCAAGTGGCATTTTTCACATTCAATATATACATAGTGTCGTGGATTTGAAATTCAAGGTTAAGCTTTAAATTGCAACAAAGCATTAATCTTTTGACTACTTTATAAAGAATAACGTATTGAAATAGTGAAGCTATTATAGGCACATCCACTGCGTGCTGCACAAGTCACTTAATGCGGAATGCTTGTATGAGGAGATGCTTGGGAAAAGTCTTAGACTTTAGTCTTATTGTGACTCTAGCAATGACGAGATAAAGTCCGTATCAGTCCCAAAGCCCATAGGAAAAGGAAACCACCATGGTAGAGAACAACAACTTTCAGATGGCCATCGATTTGCTGTGCTGCCACTTGGGAATCAGTGAAGATGAGGCTCGTGAGCAACTAGGTATCAGCAATACTAGCGATATTGATGCTCATATTATGGAAACTCAGTCGGCGCTTGTTGGTTTGTCAGAAGACAAGTAACTCTGCTCGAAAGACAGAGCAAGCGAAACACAAAAGAGCCGCAGTGATGCGGCTCTTTTGCTTTTTGTGTTCTGTATAGCAGGATGTTTTCAATCCAATAAAAAACCTGATGTATCAAACGACACATCAGGTTTTTTGTCACTTTAGAATCACTAAGCGCTGTTACGCCTTTGACTCTTTTGGCTTCTTGCGTTTGTCAGTGATTTCCCACTTACCATCAACATAAAGACCAGTCCAGCCAGACGGCTTGCCATCGATCTCTGAACGAATGTAGTTCTCTTTGGTCTTACGACTGAAGCGAACGACGGTTGGACGACCATCAGGGTCTTCTGCTGGCGCATCGGCTAAGTAAACAAACTTAGGTGATAAACGCTCTTTAAAGCGAGCAAGCTCACTGACCAATGGCGCACGTGTTTCACGTGATTTAGGGAAGTTACTTGCGGCCATAAACAGACCAGAAGCACCATCACGCAATACAAAGTAAGCATCTGAGTTTTCACAAGGTAACTCAGGGAAATGCACAGGATCTTCTTTAGGCGGTGCGATTTCACCGTTCTTAAGGATCTTACGCGTGTTCTTACAGGTTTCGCTGGTGCAATCCATGTATTTACCAAAACGGCCGTTTTTCAACACCATCTCAGAACCACATTTATCACATTCAACGGTTGGGCCATCGTAGCCTTTCACCTTGAACTCGCCGTGCTCAACCACATAACCCTCACAGTTCGGGTTGTTACCACACACGTGAAGCTTACGTTTGTCATCAATCAAGTACGCGTCCATTGCCGTTTCACAGATTGGACAACGCTTCTTAGCACGAAGTGCAGCGGTTTCAACGTCTTCTTCTAGAACATTGATAATGCCTTCTTCATCACCAAGGTTGATGGTCGTTTTGCAACGCTCTTTCGGCGGCAGCGCATAACCAGAACATCCCAGGAATACACCAGTTGATGCTGTGCGGATGCCCATTGGGCGACCACAGGTTGGACACTCGATGTCAGTTTCAACGATATGATTTGGCTTCATACCGCCGTGGTCTTCATCAAGCTCCGCTTTGCCAAGATCGGTGGTGAACTCGGCAAAGAAGTCATTCAGAACTTGCTTCCAGTTCGTCTCACCTTCGGCGATTTGGTCTAGCTTCTGCTCCATACGAGCGGTGAAGTCATAGTTCATCAAATCGGTAAAGCTGTCATCTAGACGGTCAGTAACGATCTCGCCCATCTTCTCTGCGTAGAAACGACGCTGTTCCACTTTCACGTAACCGCGATCTTGGATCGTAGAGATGATAGAAGCATAGGTCGACGGACGGCCAATGCCACGTTTCTCAAGCTCTTTAACCAATGCAGCTTCAGTGAAACGCGCTGGCGGCTTGGTGAAGTGCTGTTTTGGATCCAGTGCGATTAAGTCGAGCTTATCGCCCAACTGAACAGCTGGAAGAATCGCATCTTCATTTTTGCCCATTGGACGCTGTACGCGAGTCCAACCATCAAACTTAAGAATACGGCCTTTCGCTTTTAGCGTGTAGTCATCCGCTTTAACACTGATGGTCGTCGAATCGTATTTAGCTGGCGTCATTTGACACGCAACAAATTGATTCCAAATCAACGCATACAGTTTATGAGCGTCCGCTTCCATCCCTGTCAGATCGTCAACTTTAACATTCACGTCTGATGGACGGATCGCTTCGTGCGCTTCTTGCGCCCCTTCTTTGCTACCGTAGAAGTTTGGCTTAGCCGGTAGGTAAGCGTCACCGAATTCACTATCAATAAAGCCACGTAACGCATCCACAGCTTCTGCACTGAGGTTAGTCGAGTCAGTACGCATATAAGTGATGTAACCCGCCTCATAGAGCCTTTGAGCGAGCATCATGGTCTTTTTCACACCATAGCCTAGACGTGTACTTGCCGCCTGCTGCAGTGTTGACGTGATATATGGCGCCGACGGTTTGCTCTGTGTTGGTCTGTCTTCACGTTTGCAAACTTCGTACACGGCCTTATCTAGTGTTGCGACCGCTGCTTTCGCTTCCGCCTCGTTAACAGGCTTAAACGCCTTACCTTGCTTCTGAGCAACAAGTAAACGGAAGTCGGTTTTATCTGTTGTTTTGGTGTCTGCATGAATATCCCAGAACTCTTCTGGAATAAATGCATTAATTTCACGCTCACGCTCTACCAACAGCTTTACTGCCACCGACTGTACGCGGCCAGCAGACAAGCCCCTGGCTACTTTTTTCCAAAGTAGCGGAGACACCATAAAGCCCACAACTCGGTCGAGGAAACGACGCGCCTGCTGAGCATTAACACCATCCATATTCAGCTCACCAGGATCCTGGAACGCTTGTTGGATAGCATTTTTAGTAATCTCGTTAAAGACCACACGCTTGTATCGCTCTTCATCGCCACCGATGATCTCACGAAGGTGCCATGCGATAGCTTCTCCTTCGCGGTCCAAATCGGTTGCGAGATAAACGTGGTCAGCGTCTTTGGCAAGCTTTTGCAGCTCTGCAACTACCTTTTCTTTACCAGGTAGCACTTGATAGTTTGCTGCCCAGTCGTCGAATGGGTTGATGCCCATCTTTTTGATGAGTGCCTTACGGTCTTTTTCTTTTTTAATGCGTGCTTTTTCTTCAGCACTTAAGCCTTTGGTAGACACCGCAGCCGCTTTTTTACCTGTACTCTGACCGGCAGTTGGCAAATCACGCACGTGACCCACACTCGACTTAACAATAAAGTCTTTACCGAGGTACTTATTAATGGTTTTAGCTTTAGCAGGTGACTCCACTATAACTAGTGACTTTCCCATAATGACACTAACGTCCTATATCACACTGCGACATTTAATCGCACGATGTTCGAAATGTATGCTTCTTTTTTTACTATTGAGCGAGAACAAAAGAAGATCAACCTGTTTTTTTACAATCAGAAGCTAATTGGTCGACAAATGTCCGATCGAAACAGGCTCGCTATTTGAAAAATGGCGCAATATTAAACTTCATTTACCCAGCTTGACCAGCAACATTAAGCAAAGTTTGTCGCAAATCACAAATTGCTGCTAACTATAGCTGAGATATTTACCCTTGCAAAATGTGCTGTCGCTCATACACTACGGCAAAGCCATATATATAGAGGACATCAATATGTCACAAAAAACGCCTATCTCGCCATTCGACCTATTGTTAATTGCCAACCAAGTCATCCAAGAGCATGACGACTACCTAGATGGCATGCGCGCAGATAGCGTGGAAGAGAAAGACGGAGTGTTGGTCTTTAAAGGTAACTATTTTTTGGATGACAATAGTTTACCGACAGAAAAAACGACCGCAGTTTTTAATATGTTCAAATACCTAGCTCACCATCTTTCTAAAGAGTTCACGCTCAAATAATTGTCGAAATCGGTAAAAACGAATTCTTTGAAAGCCACGTCTTTGAAAACAACGTCTTCAAAATCTAGGTCTTCAAAATCTAGGTTTTCAAAAATCAAAGCGCCCTATCTTTCGATAAGGCGCTTTAAAAATTACTGGCTAAGTCCGGCTAGTTTGTCAAAGTAATCCGGGAAGGTTTTTGACGTACATTTAGGGTCATTGATCGTCACGGGTGTATCGCTCAATGCGACCAGCGAGAAACACATCGCCATACGGTGATCATCATAAGTATCAATGGCTGCGTGTTTAAGATCCGATGTTGGTTCGACAATAATATAATCTTCCCCTTCTTCGACTTTGGCACCTACTTTACGTAGTTCTGTCGCCATCGCAGCGAGTCGATCGGTTTCTTTTACGCGCCAGTTGTAAACATTACGAATCGCCGTGGTGCCTTTTGCAAATAGCGCTGTTGTCGCTATAGTCATCGCAGCATCAGGGATATGGTTATAGTCCATATCAATGCCGACTAACTCACCTTTACGACACAAAATGTAATCATCACCCCACTCAATGTCTGCGCCCATTTTCTCCAGCGCGTCAGCGAAGTGAATATCACCTTGGATGCTGTTTTTACCAATGCCTGTGACTTTAATTTCACCGCCTTTGATTGCCGCAGCAGCAAGAAAGTAAGAGGCCGATGATGCATCACCTTCCACCAAGAACTGACCCGGTGAGCGGTATTGTTGACCACTTTTCACAACAAATTGCTGATAGTTTTGGTTTTCAACTTCAACGCCAAACTGCTTCATGATGTGCAGAGTAATATCAATGTATGGCTTAGACACTAAGTCACCAACAATCTCAATCGTCACATCCGCTTTCGCAAGAGGCGCCGACATCAAAAAAGCTGTCAGGAACTGGCTTGAGATTGAACCATCGATTTTAACGTGACCACCTTTCAAGCCGGTGCCGTTAATTTTTAATGGTGGGTAGTGCTCGTTTTCAAGATAGGTAATATCCGCGCCGGCTTCGACAAGTGCATCGACAAGATGACCAATTGGTCGCTCTTTCATGCGAGGCTCGCCAGTGAGTACAAACTCACCTTGACCTAGACAAAGCGCAGCAGCGAGCGGACGCATAGCGGTTCCCGCATTACCTAAAAACAACTCAGTCGCTGCATCTACGGTAAACGCCTTACCTAAACCTTTGACCACACATTGAGTTTTGTCGTCAGATAACTGATACTCAACGCCAAGTTGAGTAAGCGCGTTAAGCATATGACGAATGTCATCACTATCAAGTAAGTTAGTCAGTGTTGTCGTGCCCTCAGCGAGTGCTGCAAGAAGCAAGGCACGGTTGGAAACGCTTTTCGAACCAGGAAGATTAACGGTTCCCGATACTTTCTGAATAGGTTGTAATGTTAAGCTTTCCATTGGGGTGTTTAATCCTTTGTCGATACTTCGATCCTAACGTGAAGTATCCTCTATAATTCTTCGTACTGGCAGACTATCGAAAATAGTGACCAAGCGCTACCCCTAATCATGCCATTGCGGGTCAAAAATCAACCAAACAAATACTAGCTAACTAGTACACCGCAAAAACCGAGAACACAGAGCCACTTTCGTATGACCATTTATCTTCCAGAGTTGGATGTAGAAGACTTAAGCTTCCCCTCTCCATATGAAGCATTAGAGGAACCCAACGGACTGCTTGCCTTTGGCGGTGATTTGCGTCCAGAGCGTCTAATCAGTGCTTATAAGCATGGTGTATTTCCGTGGTTTGGACCCAATGAGCCACTTCTTTGGTGGAGCCCGTCTCCGCGCGCTGTATTTGAACCTCAAATCTACAAGCCATCAAAAAGCCTTAAAAAGTTTCAACGCAAGCACCAGTATCGCGTCACTATCAATCACAGAACTCAAGCAGTTATTGGTTATTGCTCAAGCACCCGTCCACTTGAGGAAACATGGCTCAACGCTGACATGCGCGCTGCCTATATCCAACTGGCCAAGATGGGCTATTGCCACTCTGTAGAGGTATGGCGAGACGACGAACTCATTGGCGGACTATATGGACTTTCAATTGGCCAAGTTTTCTGTGGTGAATCCATGTTCTCCCTTGCCCCCAATGCGTCAAAGATCGCCCTATGGTACTTCTGCCATCATTTTACCCAGTCAGGAGGGAAGCTGATTGACTGCCAAGTTATGAACCCGCATTTAGAGTCCCTCGGCGCGATAGAAATGAGTCGCGATGACTTCCTATCACGTTTGCAGCAACATCAACAATCTGCCTTGGAACTTTCCTGTTTTTCACCGCAAACGCTATCATTGGCTATAGACGGAGGTGAGAATCGATGACAATGGCCGTGCAACAAATCCGAATTGGGCTTAGCCGCAAACAGCCTTGCAGTTACATTAAATCCAAGGAAGAGCGGGTCGCTATCGTGCTTGAGAAAGAGATGCACAATAGAGACAATTTCGAAATGCTGCTCGCTAATGGGTTTCGTCGCAGCGGTAATACCTTGTACAAACCACAGTGCGACACATGTCAGGCATGCCAAGCTCTGCGTGTCTCAGTGCCCGACTTTAAACCAACGCAAAGCCAAAAGCGCTTGCGTTCTAAAGGCAAGCATCTGCGCTGGGAAATACGAACAGAGCTCGATGAGAATTGGTTCTCGCTTTACACTAAGTACATTGAAGCACGACACTCAAGCGGATCGATGTACCCACCGCGAGAAACGGAGTTTTTTGATTTTGCGCAGTGCCAATGGCTAACCATGCACTACCTACACATCTTTGATGACGATACCTTGATTGCCATCGCTATCACCGATGTTCTAGACAACAGCGCGAGCGCTTTCTATACCTTTTTTGACCCAGATTACGCACTCTCGCTAGGTACCTTCGCCGTACTGTGTCAGCTTGATTACTGTCAGCAATATCAAAAGCAGTGGCTTTATCTCGGTTATCAAATCGATGATTGTGCAGCGATGAACTACAAAACCCGCTTTGGACGTCATCAAAGGCTAGTAAATCAGCGTTGGCAAGGGTAGAATACACCGCAACTTTACTTATTAAGATTTTAACGGCACAATGCGCGCCGTTAAAAGCGCCACATTTCGAAAGAGGATTAAATGGCTAAAGAAGACGTAATTGAGATGCAAGGCACTGTCCTTGATACTCTACCAAACACAATGTTCCGTGTTGAACTAGAAAACGGTCACGTAGTAACTGCACACATCTCTGGTAAGATGCGCAAAAACTACATCCGTATCCTTACTGGTGACAAAGTAACTGTAGAGATGACTCCATACGACCTGTCTAAAGGCCGCATCGTCTTCCGCGCTCGTTAATCTACGATTGCCGAATGCAATAAAAAACGGAGCCTGTCGCTCCGTTTTTTATTGCGCTTTGTCTTAAAAACTCTAAGTCTCGTCAAGACCTAACGAAAGCTGGGCACAAAAAAAGCGTACGATTTCTCGCACGCTTTTTGCAAATAGAGCTAGTCCAATTTCAATCAGTGATGAACTTCAGCTGCTTCTTTCGCTCCTACGTATTCGAACTCAAGATCATCATCTTTAAGCGATACGCGTACCGTCCCACCGTCAACCAGGCTGCCAAACAGAAGTTCGTTGGCCAGTGGCTTCTTAAGCTTATCTTGGATAACGCGACCCATTGGACGTGCACCCATGGTTTTGTCATAACCCTTAACCGCAAGCCAATCACGCGCTTCATCAGAAACCTCCAGCGATACGCCACGCGTATCAAGCTGAGCTTGAAGCTCTACAATGAACTTATCAACAACTTGGTGGATAACAACATCATCTAGGCTATTGAACCAGATAATTCCGTCAAGACGGTTGCGGAACTCTGGCGTGAACACACGCTTGATAGCGCCCATCGCATCCGGCTTGTGATCTTGTTGGATCAGGCCAATCGATTTCTTCTCAGTTTCCGTCACACCAGCGTTACTGGTCATGACTAGGATAACATTGCGGAAATCGGCTTTACGTCCGTTGTTGTCCGTTAACGTGCCGTTATCCATAACCTGAAGGAGCAAGTTGAAGATATCTGGGTGTGCTTTCTCAATTTCATCAAGAAGTACCACTGAATGAGGGTGCTTAATGACCGCATCAGTAAGAAGGCCGCCTTGGTCATAACCTACGTAACCAGGAGGCGCACCAATTAGGCGGCTGACAGAGTGACGCTCACCGTATTCAGACATATCAAAACGAAGTAACTCAATACCAAGCAGTTTCGATAGCTGAACTGTAACTTCAGTCTTACCAACACCGGTAGGACCTGCAAACAAGAAAGAGCCCACAGGCCTATCATCATTGCCAAGGCCTGCACGAGTCATCTTGATAGCCTCAGACAAGACATCGATGGCTTGGTCTTGACCAAACACCAGCATCTTCATCTTCTCATCAAGGTTCTGAAGAATGTCTTTATCAGACGATGAGACAGATTTTTCTGGAATACGAGCCATCTTAGCCACCATAGCTTCGATATCGGCAACACCTACCGTTTTCTTACGGCGGCTTGCTGGTACCAATCGGCTGCGTGCGCCCGCTTCATCAATCACGTCAATAGCTTTATCTGGCAAGTGACGCTCATTGATGTATTTAGCCGATAGTTCAACCGCCGCACGAAGTGCTTTATTGGTATAGCGGACTTCGTGATGTTCTTCGTATTTCGGTTTCAGACCCATAAGGATCTTCGTCGTGTCATCAAGAGATGGCTCAACCACGTCGATTTTTTGGAATCGACGAGACAGCGCACGCTCTTTATCAAAGATGTTGCTGTACTCTTGGTAGGTTGTTGAACCAATACAGCGAAGCTTACCGCTGCTCAATAGTGGCTTGATAAGGTTAGCGGCGTCTACTTGGCCACCGGAAGCGGCACCCGCACCGATGATGGTATGGATTTCATCGATAAACAGGATGGCGTCATCTTCTTTTTCAAGTTGCTTAAGAATCGTTTTAAAGCGTTTCTCGAAGTCACCACGATACTTAGTACCCGCTAGCAGTGAGCCGATATCAAGCGAGTAAATTATGCTATTGCTAATAACTTCTGGCACCTGGCCTTCAACAATTCTCCACGCCAAGCCTTCAGCGATGGCCGTTTTACCGACGCCAGCTTCGCCAACTAGCAGTGGATTGTTTTTGCGGCGACGGCAAAGTACTTGAATGGTTCTCTCAAGCTCTTTATCACGACCGATTAGCGGGTCGATGTTACCGGCTTTCGCAACTTGGTTAAGGTTAGTCGCAAAGCTTTCTAAACGGTCTTCACCATTCGCTTCTTCAATGCTCTCGCTGCTTCCACCTAGTGAACCACTTGACGGTTCATCACCTGAAGGCCCTGCATTTTTAGTAATGCCATGGGAAATAAAGTTAACGATATCTAGGCGGCTAATGTCGTTCTTTTTGAGGAGGTAAGCGGCATGAGATTCTTGTTCACTGAAAATAGCAACAAGCACGTTAGCACCAGTGACTTCACTGCGGCCAGAAGACTGAACATGGAAAACAGCGCGCTGAAGCACTCGTTGGAAACTCAACGTAGGTTGAGTTTCACGTGTGTCGTCAGAGTCGGGAATAAGCGGCGTCGTTTGGTCGATGAAAATATCAAGCTCATTGCGCAGCGTTTCAAGATTAGCGTTACAAGCAGTAAGGGCCTCTTTAGCCGAGTCATTTTCCAACAAAGCTAAAAGGAGATGCTCTACGGTCATGAATTCATGTCTTTTGTCACGGGCACGAGCGAATGCGCCGTTCAGACTCGATTCTAGTTCTTTGTTCAGCATAAGTACCTCCTAAGGAATGGCAAACGCCATTCAAGCGAAAATTAGGCTTTTTCCATGGTACACAATAGTGGGTGTTCATGTTCCCTTGAATACATGGTCACTTGAGCAACTTTCGTTTCAGCAACTTCGGCGGTGAATGTGCCACAAACAGCTTTGCCTTCGTAGTGCACAGCCAACATCACCTGCGTTGCTCTATCTTCGTTGAGTGAAAAAAAGCGTTCCAAGATTTCTACAACAAAGTCCATCGGAGTGTAATCATCGTTATTGAGGATAACGTTGTACAACGCCGGTGGCTCAACCTTAGTTTTTTCTTTCTCCAATAAGTCTGAGTCTGGAGTCACCCATTCAAAATTTTTACTCATGGCCAAATGTTTGAGAGTTTTCTTTAAAAGTCAAAACACTGTGTCAGTCAAAGGAGGCTTAGCTAGAGCTAACGTGCTCTCGGTGTCTGTCACTCGAAAAACATCTCTTATAAAGAGACTAATGCACCAATTGTATCGCTGCAAACAAAACAATGCTATTAGAGTGTGTCACATATGAGCCAAGTTGAAAAAACTTATTCCTCCTTTTGCCTAGCATACATTAAGAGCATGTAAACAAAAGCTTTCCATTGCACATTTGTTAAAACCAAAGCGCATATGTATAGATTATGTGGTTATTTATGCCTTTTTCCTATTGACTACGCTCAATGTTTGACTAGAGTGGTTAACTAGTGACTAAAATTTAACAAGTTATGAATCACTATGCCCCAGGGAATGGGAATTTTCTCACAACCACATGCTTCTGTTTGAGCTCTCAGCTCTCTCATGAGGATGACAAAGTTGGAAAGTCCTCAGTTTAAGGTACGTAGGTTCACAACAAATAGTCTCAATGAAGTAAGTAGATTTACCAACGGTCAGTATCTTCTACCGCAACTTCAGTTACAAAATGCATGAGGGATGTATAGCATGGCGATAGGTACAGTAAAATGGTTTAACAATGCCAAAGGATTTGGCTTTATTTGTCCAGAAGGTGAAGACGGCGACATTTTCGCTCACTACTCGACAATCAAAATGGACGGCTACCGCACTCTAAAGGCTGGCCAGCAAGTGAACTACGAAGTAGAAGAAGGTCCAAAGGGCTATCATGCCAGCGTAGTAACACCGGTAGAAGGTGATCTAGCGAAGTAGTTGTCATTTACTAATCAATACGAATTACCCGAAAATACTGACCGTAAGATATAAAAAAACCACCGCTAGGTGGTTTTTTTATATCTAAATGCTATTAGCCAATGATGCTATTTAGCGTTGCGCTTGGGCGCATCAACGTAGAAGCTTTCGCGTCACTTGGCTGATAGTAGCCGCCAAGGTCACCTGCCTCACCTTGAGCATTGTTTAGCTCAGATACGATGATGCTCTCATTGGATGCCAGCTGCTCTGCAATTGGAGCGAACTCTTCTGCCAATGCTGCATCTTCAGTTTGCACTGCTAGAGCCTGAGCCCAGTATAGCGCTAGGTAGTAGTGAGAGCCGCGGTTATCAAGCTCACCCACTTTGCGCGATGGCGACTTGTTGTTATCTAGGAACTTGCCTGTCGCAGCATCCAGTGCTTTCGCCAGTACATTCGCTTTCTCTTTACCAGAAACAACCGCTAGATGCTCCAGAGAAGCAGCAAGAGCCAAGAATTCACCTAAAGAATCCCAACGTAGGTGGTTTTCTTTTTGAACCTGTTGAACGTGCTTAGGAGCGGAACCACCAGCACCAGTTTCAAATAGACCGCCGCCGTTCATAAGCGGTACGATAGACAGCATCTTCGCAGAAGTACCAAGCTCAAGAATCGGAAATAGATCCGTCAGGTAATCACGAAGTACGTTACCTGTGACAGAAATAGTATCTAGACCTTCTTTGATGCGCTCTAGCGAGAATAGCGTAGCTTCTAATGGCGACTTGATGTGAATTTCAAGGCCAGCGGTGTCGTACTCAGGTAGGTACTGGTTAACCTTCTTGATAAGCTCAGCATCGTGTGCACGGTTTTCATCCAACCAAAATACAGCTGGTGTGCTAGAGGCACGTGCACGAGTCACTGCCAATTTCACCCAATCTTGAATTGGCGCATCTTTCACCTGACACATACGGAAGATATCACCTTCCTCAACCTGCTGCTCAATAAGCACATTGCCTTCAGCGTCAACAACTGAGACAGTACCGTCAGCATCCAAGATAAATGTCTTATCGTGTGAACCATACTCTTCAGCTTTTTGCGCCATCAGACCGACGTTAGGCACGCTGCCCATTGTCGTCGGATCAAATGCACCGTGCTGCTTACAAAAATCAATCACAGCTTGATAGATGCTCGCGTAGCTGCGATCAGGGATCATTGCTTTAGTGTCTTTTTGCTTACCGTCTGGTCCCCACATTTGACCAGAAGAGCGCAGCATTGCTGGCATAGACGCATCAACAATGATGTCGCTTGGTACGTGCAGGTTAGTGATACCACGGTCAGAATCAACCATCGCAAGTGGTGGTTGCGTCTCGTACACGGCCGCTAGATCAGCTTCAATTTCGCCTTTTTGCGCCGCTGGTAGCGAAGCAATTTTCGCGTATACGTCACCAATACCGTTGTTAACGTCTACACCTAGTTCATCAAACAGCGCAGCGTATTTGTCAAAGACGGTTTTGTAGTAAACTTTTACTGCATGACCAAAGATAACCGGGTCAGAGACCTTCATCATGGTCGCTTTCATGTGCAGCGACAACAATACATCTTGCTTCTTCGCTTCTTCAATCTGCTCTTCGAAGAAAGTAACCAGTGCGTTTTTGTTCATCACTGAAGCATCAATGATTTCACCTGCTTGGAGCGCAACTTTGTCTTTAAGAACTTTAGTTTCGCCTGACGCCGATGTGAATCGGATCTGCACGTCTGTTGCGCTTTCTGTTGTCACCGATTTCTCGCTGCCAAAGAAGTCATTACCAGACATGCTAGAAACGTGTGACTTAGAATCTTTAGACCACGCCCCCATTGAGTGTGGGTTTTTCTTCGCGTAATTCTTAACAGACAAAGGAGCACGACGGTCAGAGTTACCTTCACGCAACACTGGGTTTACTGCACTGCCTTTAATTTTGTCGTATGTCGCTTTTACCGCTTCTTGCTCTGCATTCGCAGGTTCTTCTGGATAATTTGGAAGAGCATAACCATTCGCTTGCAGCTCTTTGATAGCCGCTTGTAGCTGAGGAATTGAAGCAGAAATGTTTGGAAGTTTAATGATGTTTGCTTCTGGCGTTTTCGCCAATTCACCGAGTTCGGTCAATGCATCACCGATGCGCTGCTCTTCTTTTAGGTAGTCAGGGAAGTTAGCAATGATACGCCCTGCTAGTGAAATATCTCGTGTATCAACATCAATACCTGAAGACGCGGTGAAAGACTGAATGATCGGTAGCAATGAATATGTTGCCAGCGCTGGCGCTTCATCAGTAATGGTATAGATGATTGTCGGCTTTTCTGTAGGCATGAAATTTCCCTATCGTTCTAATCGGGCTGAGCACCCTTATCAATTAACGCCATCTTTTAGATAGCGTAAACGTTGCGACTGGACACCAAACTGCGGGCAAATCTAAGACAGTTTCAGATGAAAACCCAAGGATTTGGTGTAAATTTACTCAGTCGAACGAAATCCTAAGCACTTATAATTAAACAAAATTGGTCAATTAGTCTATTATCTTGTGCGTTATTCCTGTTTTTGAGCGCGCTCATGATAGCTCAAAACACTCGTAGACAAAACTAAACCACACAGTTTGTTTACATTTTTGCAAGGTAGTTAACATGACAATTAAAACAGCGCGTAAAGGTTCCCCTCGCCCCAATCGCTCATCATCAGGTCAATTCAAACAAAAAAGCCAACAAAAACACCAGAAAACTGGACAAACCAGAAGACGTAAACCTGGAGTTACTTCAAAACCAGAGAAAAAGCGCCCGGCGCCAGGCGATCGCAAAGTCATTTTGTTTAATAAGCCCTACGATACGCTGAGCCAGTTCACCGACGGAGAGGGAAGAAAAACGCTGGCAGACTATATCCCAATCAAAGATGTCTACGCAGCCGGTCGACTCGATCGCGATAGCGAAGGTCTAATGGTGCTTACCAATGACGGCGTGTTACAGGCTAGACTCACTCAGCCCCAATCGAAGTCAGAAAAGACATACTGGGTTCAAGTTGATGGCGAACCAACAGAGTCTGATTTAGATAAACTGCGCAATGGCGTCGAACTCAAAGATGGCCCGACATTGCCCGCCAAAATTGAGCGCATGAAAGAGCCGAGCGTATGGGACAGAGAGCCTCCTGTGCGCTTTCGTGCCAATATTCCAACGACCTGGTTGAGTATTACCATTATCGAAGGACGAAACCGTCAGGTGCGCCGTATGACAGCCAACATTGGCTTTCCGACGTTGCGCTTGATTCGCGCTAGTATGGGTAAGTATGCGCTAGACGCCCTTCAGCCCGGAGAGTGGCGTGAAATTCCGGCGACAGACTTGTTTTAAAAAACAGAGCTTTTAACAAACAGAGCCCAAAACAAAACCACCGACCTAAGTGGTCGGTGGTTAGAAGTTAGTTGGCTAGTAACGCTCGAACTTGCTCGAGATCTTCAGGGGTATCAACACCCGCAGGTGGTGCGTCGATAGCAAGCGCCACGTGTATACGCTCGCCATACCAAAGCACTCTTAGCTGCTCTAATGACTCAATTTTCTCAAGTGCGCTAGGTGCCCAATTAATATACGTATTAATAAAGCCCGCTCGGTAAGCATAGATACCAATGTGGCGCATCAAGGGTTGCTTGGCCGCTAATTTAGGTTCATTTGCGTATGCATCACGATCCCATGGGATAGTAGCTCGGCTAAAATAGAGCGCAAATCCATTTTGATCCGTGACCACTTTAACTGCGTTTGGATTGAACACTTCGGCTTCATGCTCAATCGCCACGCCAAGTGTCGCCATTGGAGCTTGGCTTGATTGAAGATTTTCCGCTACCTGAGCAATGATGCTCGCTGGAATCAACGGCTCATCCCCTTGTACATTAACAATGGTGTGATCATCATCGATACCCATCAGCTTAACCACTTCGGCCAAGCGCTCTGTACCTGATTCATGATCGGGTGACGTCATGCACACTTCACCACCAAAAGCTTGCACTGCCGCTTCAACACGCACATCGTCCGTAGCAACGACAACACGCTCTGCGCCCGATTGTTTCGCGCGCTCATAGACGTGTTGCACCATAGGTTTACCAACGATGTCAGCCAAAGGCTTGCCCGGCAGACGCGATGAGTTGTAACGAGCAGGAATGATAACCGTGAATGCCATTTAGCGACCCTCTTCCATGCTCATTTGGCGCGCTTCAGGTTCGAGTAACACCGGAATACCCTCTTTGATAGGGTAAGCAAGGCGGTCTAGCTTACAAATAAGCTCTTGTTTATCTTTATCGAAGGTTAGCTTTCCTTTGCATACTGGGCATGCGACGATCTCAAGTAATCTATGATCCATAACTCTCTATTACCTTGTTGATTTCTTGTAGTATTTGCTCACCATCTTGGCGATTAAACTGTGCCGAGACTGGCAAATACCACCAATTATCCTTTGAAAATGAGCGGCATTTTACCGCATCTTTCTCGGTCATAATGACGTTTTCCACGCCATGACTAAATTCTGCTAGCTTAGTCTCATCAAACGCTTGGTGGTCAGCAAACCCTTGCGTTTTTACAAGGTTTGCTCCGAGTTGACTTAAGGTGTCGAAAAAGCGCGGAGGGTGCCCTATCCCGGCAAATGCAGCCAAGGTACCCAGTTGTTCTACCGAAGCAGTTTGACCGTTGTTCAAATTGATCGCCACATTCGGAGCAAGCGTGAATCGCTTTTCGCGTTCATTAGCCTCAACGTCCCCACCATTAACGACTAGCAGGTTGACTTCATCAAGCCTAGATAGTGGCTCTCTCAGAGGGCCGAGTGGAATAGGCTGCTGATTACCAAACCGCCTCACACCATCAATCACCACGATTTCATAAGCTCGCTCGAGGGCATAATGCTGCAAGCCGTCATCGGTAATGATGACATCAGCCCCAAGTAATTCTAAATGCTTAACCGCATTGGCTCGAACCGGATCCACACAGACCGGAACCTGCGTTCTTTCGAAAATAAGCTTAGGCTCGTCACCACATTCGCTTGCGGCAGTGTCTGAGGTAACCAGTAGCGGGTAAGCACTCGCTTTTCCGCCGTAACCACGAGAAACCACGCCCGGTTTTTTACCCTGATTTAGAAGCTGTTCAACGAGCCACACCACCATCGGAGTTTTACCGTTGCCGCCCGCTGTAATGTTACCTACAACGATCACAGGTACGCGGGAACGATAGCTTGGTTTGTCACCCGATGAATACGCTTTACGACGTTTGGCTGAGATAAAGCGATACAGTCTGCTCAGTGGCCACAGCAGAGGCCACAACAGCAATCCCAGCGGATGTCTACCAAACCAGATCTGCTCTATCACTAGTGCTCACCAAACTGAATTTTGTGTAGCTGAGCATAAGCACCTTGGTGATCTAGCAGAGTCTTGTGATCTCCACGCTCGATGATCTCGCCATCATCGACGACTAATATTTCGTCCGCTTCTTCAATTGTCGACAGACGATGTGCAATCACTAATACTGTTTTGTCTTTTTGTAACTCATCGAGTGCGGCTTGGATAGCACGTTCCGATTCAGTGTCTAGTGCCGAGGTTGCTTCATCTAAAATCAAGATAGGTGCATCTCGGAGCAGAGCTCTGGCAATCGCAATGCGTTGACGCTGGCCACCGGAAAGACTTGCGCCATTCTCACCAATGACGGTATCCAAACCTTGATCTAGGTTGCTGATAAACTCCATTGCGTGCGCCAACTTAGCCGCGTGCTCAATCTGCTCTCGAGAGAATTGGCCATCTGTCGCATACGCAATATTGTTGGCAATGGTATCGTTGAACAAGTGTACATTTTGCGATACCAGCGCAAAATGCTTACGCAGGTTGGTCAGTTTAATGTCTTCAATTTTGTAACCATCAAGCTCAATACTGCCGCTATCAATGTCGTAAAAGCGTGTAAACAAGTTAGCGATGGTGCTTTTTCCTGAACCCGAACGTCCCACTAGCGCAATGGTCTTTCCTGCCGGCAAATCAAAACTCACGTTGCGAAGCGCGGGCTTCTCAGTGCCTGCGTACGTGAAAGTGATGTCTTTCACTGCTAGATCGCCTTTTGCCTTCTCAATTTCGACCGTGCCATTATCGCGCTCTACTTCGAGATCCATAAGGCTAAACAAGGTATGACTCGCTGCCATACCGCGCTGGAATTCTGCCGTCACACCAGTTAGTGCTTTGAGTGGACGCATCAATGAGAACATAGCAGAGAAAATGACCGTAAAGGTACCTGCGGTAAGCTGTTCACGAACTTCATCAAAGCTCGCTAGATACAATACGGCGACAAGCGCAAGAGACGCGATCATTTGAATCACAGGGTTCGCAATCGCAGATGCAGCAACCATCTTCATAGTCTGCTGGCGCATTTGATTACTCATTTCATCAAATCGCGCCTTTTCAACCTGTTGACCGCCATAACTCAACACCACTTTATGGCCTTTCAGCATCTGCTCTGCCGAGGTAGTCATATGACCCATCGACGTCTGCATGCTATGAGAAATCTTGCGAAAACGCTTAGAAACGAAGCGAATTGCCCAGGCGACAACCGGCGCGACAACCAGTAGAACCAGTGAAAGCTGCCAACTGCTCCAAAACATCAGGAACAATAGGCCTAAAATACTTGCCCCTTCACGAACAATGCTGACCAGCGAGCGGCTCGTAGCCCCGGCTACTTGTTCTGAGTCATAGGTAATTCGAGACAGTAGCCCACCCGTCGATTCTTTATCAAAAAACGAGACTGGCATATGCATGAAATGATTGAAGATGCCTCTTCGAAGGTGCATAACCACTTTGCCCGATACCCAGCTCAAACAGTAGGTGGAAACAAACCCGGACAAACCTCGAATCAACATCATGGCTATAATGATCAGCGGAAGGATTTTTAGAAAATTAGATTCAACATCACCAAATCCTTCATCAAGGAGGGGTTTCAGCAACGAAAGCATGTAGGTATCTGCGGCTGCGTTGATGACCAATGCGATCACCGCCACTACTAAACCTGTCTTGTATTCACGGATATACGTCCACAATCGCTTAAACGTTTGTAGCGTAGTTTCGTCTTGATTTTGCGACATAATTCTTTATCGTTTCTTTTTACTATCCTTTCATTCTACTCTGCTTCGTAACATCTGCCTATACCAAGGGTCGAGGTATTCGGACCTCGTTGTGGAAACGATGATTTCTTGACCAGAAAAGTCAAATATGACATGCCCATCTACACCCGTTTCAAACCAAGTGCTGCCATTTTGTTGATACTGTGCTCTAACCTCTGGACTCGGCAACGCCCATCTTGAATTAAATCGAGTCGAGGCCACGACGTTTTTTGCGTCAATCGTTCTATGCAGAAAAGAGGAGGAGGATGTACTACTGCCATGGTGAGGCACACTCATGACATCGATTGACAGAGGCTCTAGGCGTCTTGCCAACAATATCTCACTCACTTTTTCTATATCGCCTGTCAATAACAGTCGCTTAGATTGATTACCTTTTTCAAAGGTAACCAGCACGACACAAGAATGGGGGTTATAAGCCCGAGGAACTCGCTTCGGTGGCCAAAGCACCGAAAACTCCAGTGCCTTCCAACGCCAGTGAGTACCTTGAACGCATCGTGTATCCGTTGTGTCTCCCTCTGGACGGCGAATCCATTTTGGATTCCAGCGCTTTTGCAGTGCCAATTCTCCACCCGCATGATCATTGTCACCATGACTAAGAATCAGTCCATCTAAATGTGTTACCCCAGCGGCAATCAAGTTTGGTGTTACAACCGTGTCTACCATTGAAAAGTTGTCATTGGCGCTTCCAGTATCATAGATAACGGCTTCATCTCCTTGAATAATGGCCACCGCTAAACCATGCCCCACATCAAAAAACTGCACTGAAACGTCAGACTCTCGCTCCAGGCCAAGCCTTATCAATATCGTTAGTAGCGTCAGGGTATACAGCGCTTGTCGAGACAGCCATCTATAGAGCAGCACCAAAACAATCAACGGCAGCAAAAGCCCAAGATCTCCAACGCCAATATCCAACCAAAACAAAGGGGCGAATCCAATGGCAAATTCTAGTGGCGTCAACGCAATATCGAGCATCTTCCATAGCCAATCGAAACCTGTCATCACCGAAGCTAGCAATGCAGCAAACAAAGATAGCGGCACAATACACACACTAAACCATGCGACAAATAAGACGTTGTAGAGCGCCCCAATCAATGACAAACCTTGGAATAGATAGCCAATAATCGGAATGAAGCACAGCGACAGCGCTAAGTGGAGTGAGAGCACTTTTACGACAACGTTTTGCCTTGTTGCCAACCATGCGTGGGTCATCACGAGTAGCGTAACGGCAGAGAATGAAAGCCAGAAACTAAGGCTTGCAGCGGAAAATGGAACTAGGGTTAATACCGTTGACGAGGCTAAAAGGATGATCGTTAAGCGATGAACTCTTGCTTGCCATAATAGCAAACCGCTTATGACGACCAACATAATCAACGCCCGTACCGTTGAAATCGCAAAATAGCCCAAGGCGCAATAGAGCAGAGCGATAAGAAAGCCACTAAGCAAACTTAGCGGCAAGCCATAAAGCGTCAACCAAGCTCTTGCTTTCGGGCGAAGCAGAACTTTAGTGAGCGTAAAAACTATACTTGCTATCGCATACCCCAAAGCAAACACGATACCAACATGTAATCCTGAAATCGCAATAAGATGAGAAAGGCCACTATACTGAAGCTGACGCCGCATCTCATCGGCAAGCTCACTGCGATCTCCAAATATTAGAGCGAGGTAGAGTCCCTGAAATCGGCTTTTCTGGGTTGCATGGCGAACGGCATCGTGAAAGGTCGCTCGCCAATGGGGACGACTAACCACAATAGTGTGATTTTTGGCGGGCAGAGTGACTTTAGCGACGATACCTTGTGAAAATAGATGCTTTTCTCGGTCAAATCCTGCGTTATTGAGCGTGCCTGAGATACGACTTGCGGACACTGACGCAGTAACAAAAATGCCAGGAGCTAGCGCAGACTGGGATTTTAACAGCACTTTAGGTCGTAAAAACAACGAGATTTTCTGATCATTAATCGTAAGCACAGTGGCTTGAACTTCATAGCCATGAGTTATTTTCTTAAAATAGCTGTCAACTCGCGCTTTTATGGTAATATCTGTGCCAAATTGAAAAAGTACCCTAGATTGGTACTTGTAAAGGTTCCCTTGTATCAACGCTAAGGACATTGCAATAAACGCCGCAGAAAGGATCCAGCGACGTGTTATTAAGCAAGCGATACTCACTAAGGACGCCGGGATCGACCAAACCGTACTTGGCATCACAGGCCACCAGACGGCGCTAATCAGTACTAATGAATAGCAAAGTGGAACTGCGATGCTTGTTAACAGAGCCATGTTTTCCTATGCCAAGAAAGTTTATTAAACGTTTCATGCCTGATCACGAGATGATCAAAAAACAAAAGGCATTGAAAGTGTTCGGCAATGTCCTCTACAACCCGAACTTATGGTGCCTAAACCGTCGCTCTGCGGCTGGCGCGTTTGCGGTTGGCCTGTTTATGGCGTTTGTACCACTACCAAGTCAAATGATCATGGCTGCCGGCCTTGCGATTCTATTTGGGGTGAACTTACCTCTTTCTGTTGCTCTCGTTTGGATCAGTAACCCCGTGACAATGCCGGTGCTGTTCTACTTCGCATATAAAGTTGGCGCATTCTGCATGAATACACCGCCACAGCCGTTCCACTTCGAATTATCGTGGCAGTACCTCTCAGAACAAATGGCAACCATTGGACCTCCATTCCTACTCGGCTGCACGATTTGTGGTGTCGTTAGTGCACTTGCTGGTTATTTCGGTATTCGAGGTCTTTGGCGCTATTCAGTTGTACGCAGTTGGCAACAGCGCTCAACACGTTAATTGGATAGCTCTCCAAGTACAACGAATCTCACTGACTCTGTGAGCCAGACAAAGTATCGTTGAAACTGACAAGTCAGACAGTAACTACAGACAAATAGTCACTAAAGACAAAATGTAACGAAAAACAGATGGCAATGAAAAAGGACCACATTATGTGGTCCTTTTTGTGTTTCAGTCTGTGATAAAAACAAGTCAGTGATAAACTCACCTTCCGCTTGAGACAACTACTTAGCACTGAGTACCGTAGCCGGATTGAGTTGGCTGGCTTTCGTCGCCGGATACCACGTCGCGATAAGGCTGAGCAAAGTTGCAGTACCCGCTACCAGTAACACGTCATTCCAAACCAGTTGTGATGGCAAAAAGTCAACAAAGTAAATATCCCCAGATAGGAACTTGTGACCAAGCAGATTCTCCAAAGAGGAAATAATTGGCGTTAAATTAAGCGCAACAACACTGCCGACGATGCCACCGACAACACTCCCCACCACTCCGGAAAATACGCCCTGCCAGACAAAGATTCGTTTGATCAAACCGTCCGTCGCACCCATGGTGCGCAGAATCGCAATTTCAGAGGCTCGATCTTTCACCGCCATCATGAGCGTCGATACAATGTTAAAACACGCAACCCCAATAACCAGAACCATCACAAGGTACATAATGGTTCTAACTAACTGAATGTCACGATACAAGAAGCCATACTTTTGTTTCCAACTACGAAGATACACATACTCGTTCAGTGTATTGCCGACTTCACGTACTACCAATGGCGCATCAAACACGTTATCCACTTTTATTGATACACCAGTGACTCTGTCACCCAGTCGCGCATAACTTTGTGCATCTTCTAAAGGCACGATAGCCAAGCTATGGTCAATCTGACCGTTGAGCTCCAGTAATCCGGTTACTTTTACTCGGACACGTCTTGGTGATTGTACTTTGCTAGCATCGCCACTGGTTGGGATCATTAATGTCACATAGTCTCCGACATCCACGCCCACTTGCTGCGCAACACCTTGACCTAAAATGACTTGCTGTTCACCCGCTTTGAATTCAGCCCACGCGGCTTGCGAAACAAAGCTTGGCAGTGTCGAGACTTGACTCTCAAGCTCCGGCGATACGCCCCTGAGCTCTACCGCTTTTAGCTGAGCGCCTTTTTCCACCAGCGCCGTTAAACGCACATAAGGCGCAGCCCCTTCGACCCGCGAGTGACTGAGCGACGCGTCAACGACATTTTGCCAGCCACTAATGGGCGCGTTGACACCTTCAAACTCACCATGGGCAATAACCGACAGCACTCGGTTTTTAAGCTCTCGCTCAAAGCCGTTCATCGCTGATAGACCAATAACAATGACCGCAACCCCCACAGCAATTCCAACGATGGATGACATGGAAATAAACGATACCATTTTGTTGCGCTGCTTGGCCTTACTAAAGCGTTTACCTATAAAAAACGATAATGACACGACTGCTCCTTATCTATGCGCCAACTGTCGCAGCATTTGTTACTGCGTCGACCAGAAGGCCGTCTTGCATGTGCAACTGTTTGTCCATTTTAGCGGCCAGTTCATTATCATGTGTGACCACCAAAAATGCCGTACCATACTCTCGATTCAAGGTGCGCATCAGGTCATAAATCGACAGCGCTGTTGCATAGTCTAAGTTACCCGTCGGCTCATCAGCCAGCACCAAGTCTGGCTTGTTCACCAAAGCCCTGGCAATAGCAACACGTTGACGCTCACCACCAGATAGCTCAGAAGGACGATGTTTTAATCGATGTCCAAGCCCCACACGCTCCAAAAGATCGCTCGCTTCTTGATGTGCCTGACTCACCTTAACACCACCAATCAGTAGCGGCATCGCCACATTTTCGACAGCTGTAAAGTCACTCAGAAGATGATGGAATTGATACACAAAGCCCAAGTGTTGGTTGCGTAATTTGGCTTGCTGGTTACCCCCCATATCAAGCAAAGACTGACCGAGAAACTCTACACTTCCTTCGCTTGCTTCATCGAGCGCACCTAACACATGCAATAGGGTCGATTTACCCGAGCCAGACGAACCAATAATCGACACCAACTCACCTTTTTCAATGTCGAAGCTCACCCCTTTTAGCACTTCCGTATCAACTGCGCCGTCGTGGTAAGTTTTACGAATATTACGACACGCGATTAATGGATTACTCATATCTAAGGGCCTCTGCGGGTTTTACTGACGATGCTCGATAAGAAGGAAATAAGGTTGCGACTAAGCTGAGCAACACTGCGCCAACCACAACAACAATAATTTGATATGGGTTAATCACCACTGGCAATTGACCACCAAAACTAAACAGGGCGACGCCCATCGCATCTAAGAGGCTATTGAGATTCGTGGCAAGTAACACGCCCAGTAGGCCACCAACGACGGCTCCCACGACGCCACTGCTCGCGCCTTGAACCATAAAGATAGCCAGCACCTGTCGGTCACTCATCCCTTGCGTTTTCAGGATAGCCACCTCAGACTGCTTCTCCATCACCACCATAATAAGCGCAGAGATAATATTGAATGCAGCGACACCAATAATGAGTCCAAGCATTAGCCCCATCATGTTCTTTTCCATGCGCACAGCTTGGAACAACTCGCCTCTTTGCTCACGCCAATCACTCCAACGCCAGTCCTCTGGAAGCGGCTGACTACTCAGCTCCGAAACAATAAACGGGTCGTCAAAGAACAGTCGCCAGCCACTGGCCTGACCCGCTTTGTAACGCATGAGCTTGCCGGCGTCGGCAATATGGGTAACCACGAGTTGGCTATCTACATCAGAGCCCGTACTATAGAGTCCAGCAACAGTAAACATACGCTGACTTGGGATCCGGCCTAATGGTGTGTACTGGCTGGCGCTCGTAACCATTAAACGAACTTTATCACCCACACGAACGTCTAGCTCACGCGCTAAGCTATGACCAAGCAACACTTGATACTTGCCTGCGCTTAGCCTTTCCAAACTGCCACTGACGATACGAGAGCGAATCGGGTCATCACTGTCAGGCTCAATACCGATCATCATTGCTGCAGCAAGTCCTTGGTGACTTTGTAATACCGCTTCACTTCGAACAATAGGGACAGCAGATTGACTGCTGCCGTATTGAGAGAGCAATTCAACGGGCTCTTCATCGATAGAAATTCGGCCAGAGTCGTGACTGATGACCGCCTGTGGCAAGACGCCCAAAATCCGGCCTTTAAGCTGGGCTTCAAAGCCATTCATCACCGACAACACCGTTACCAGAGATAACACACCAATCGTGATACCTGCGGTAGACATGTAAGAGACAAATCGACTGAATCGGTCGCCGGAACGGCCTCTGAGATAACGCAACCCAATAAAAATTGGCAAGGGGTGAAACATAGTGTTCGCCATAGAAAGATAACTACTAGCTAATGTAACCAGAAAACTGTCAGGGTTGTAGCCCTGGATGTCATTTTCCTTTTAAATTACCGACTTTTGCCGAATTCATCGGCCGTTTTCTTGATAACTCACGGATACACAGAGATAATTAACAGATGTTGATTTAGGGAAAAACTATGCAGCACAACGACTTCTTTACCGTAAACGGACCGCTGAAAGCAAACATTGAACCACTCGCTATTGGCTCACAGCTTCCTGAATTAACGGACTATATCGCGGAGATCCCGCCTTCATTCGTCGCGTCAAGCGAGTTCAGCCAGCTTGATCAAAAAACGGATGCCGCTCAGCATGAGCTTAACCAGCACAATCTGAAACATGTCGCAGAGCTGCTTGAACAACAAAATAGCAAGCTCAATTTGCTGCTCAACTACATGATCGCACAGCAAGACGAGCCGGAGCTCCGTTATATCACCAAAAGCTTTGGCGCCAGCCAGTTAAGCTACGTTAATAGCGACGCCTTGCAGGTTGGACAATACGCCAAACTGAAACTGTTTTTAGATCATCCGCCTTCTGGCGTCTATTGTTATGCTGAAGTTACTCAAGTAGAGCCGCAAGACGACGGTTTCCTCATCACGCTTTCCTTTGTTCGTATTTTGGAAGAGCATCAAGACCTTCTTATTAAGGCAGCCTTACATCAGCAACAAAAACTGCTTCGTCAGCGCTCATTAGATAGAGAAAACAATTAATCCATTATGAGTCATTCTCCACTACTTCCACTGAATGCCCCGCAAGGCAAAGGTGATAAAAAACATCTCGGAAATCTGATTGGTGGCGCACTGGCGCTATCTATCGGTGAACACGCGTTAGCCCATAACCAGCACACCTTACTGGTAGTGCCGGATCCGCAGTTGGCGCTGAAACTTCAAGGTGAGTTAGAGCAGTTCTACCCGGGAGATGTTGCTCTTTTCCCGGATTGGGAAACACTGCCTTATGACAATTTCTCGCCGCATCAAGATATCATCTCCGATCGTATCGCCAGACTGTACGCCCTGCCGCAACAAGCCAACGGCATCACCATAGTGCCCGTGAGCACCTTGCTACAGCGCCAAAGCCCACGCGACTATCTGATGCAGCACACCTTGATGGTGAAAACGGGCGATCTGTTCTCTCTCGATAAGCTCAGAGTACAGCTAGAAAACTCAGGCTATCGTCATGTTGACCAAGTGTTTGGACCAGGTGAATACGCTAGCCGCGGATCGATTTTAGATCTCTACCCAATGGGCAGTTCTGCACCGTATCGCATCGATTTTTTCGATGATGAAATCGACACTATTCGCACCTTTGATCCTGAAAATCAGCGCTCAATTGAGGACATTTCAGAGATCCGCCTACTCCCAGCGCACGAATTTCCGACCACCAAAGAGGCCATCGAAGAGTTTCGAACTCGTTGGCGTCAGCAGTTTGATGCCAGACGAGAACCTGAATCCATCTACATGCAAGTCACGAAAGGGACTTGGCCTGCGGGTATCGAATATTGGCAACCGCTATTTTTTGATCACACGGAAACCTTATTTGATTATGTCAGTGATGACGCACAGGTCATCATGGTGGGAGAAGTAGAAACCGCCGTCGATAATTTCCTTGCCGATGTCGATAGCCGTTACGAGCAGCGTAAAGTCGACCCACTTCGACCATTGCTAGCACCCACAGAGCTATGGCTAGAAAAAGATGAGTTCTTTAGCCGCCTTAAGCAGTATCCACAGCTGCAATACCATACGGATGCGATCAAAGAGAAAGCAGGACGCAACAACGCCCCTGTTGAGGCGCTACCAGACATTACAGTGCAGCATCAGCTTAAAGAGCCGATGGCGCAGATCCGTCAATTCACCGAGCAGTTTAGCGGCAATATTGTCTTTTCGGTCGAATCTGAAGGTCGTCGAGAAGCACTACTTGAGCTACTGCATCGCATTAAGCTTCGCCCAGTTGAGCAGAGCAATCTGTCTGAAGCCCTTGCCAGTAATGAACGCTTCACTCTGATCATCGGCCAATGCGAGCATGGATTTCGCTACCAAGACAGCTTTGCACTTATCTGTGAAAGTGACATGTTGGGTGACCGTGTTATCCAACGCCGCAAGAAAGAAAAACGCTCCATAAACAGCGACACGGTAATTCGAAACCTCGCCGAGCTAAAACCAGGACAACCTGTGGTACACATCGACCACGGTATTGGCCGCTATGTCGGTTTACAGACGCTTGAAGCCGGCGGCATGACCACAGAATACGTAACGCTTGAGTATCAAAACGACGCCAAGCTCTACGTACCTGTTGCGTCACTTAACCTTATTGGTCGCTATTCTGGCGGCGCAGAAGAGTCCGCACCGCTGCACAAACTTGGTGGCGAGGCTTGGGCGAAAGCGCGCCGTAAAGCGGCAGAAAAAGTCCGTGACGTAGCCGCAGAACTGCTTGATGTCTATGCCAAACGTGAACTCAAGCCTGGCTACAAATTCAAGCTAGACCGTGACCAATACGCTACCTTTAAAGCTGGTTTCCCATTCGAAGAAACGGACGATCAAGCTCAGGCGATAAATGCGGTCATGTCGGACATGTGCCAACCAAAAGCGATGGATCGCCTAGTTTGTGGTGACGTAGGTTTTGGTAAAACAGAAGTCGCCATGCGAGCAGCCTTTGTCTCCACGGACAATGGCAAACAGGTTGCGGTTTTAGTCCCGACTACCCTACTCGCTCAGCAACACTTTGAGAACTTCCGCGATCGCTTTGCCAACCTGCCAATCCGAGTGGAAGTACTCTCGCGCTTTAAGTCGGCCAAAGAGCAAAAAGCGATTCTACAAGATGTCGCAGATGGCAAAGTCGATATCGTGGTGGGTACCCACAAGCTGCTGTCCAGTGATATTCGATTCAAAGATTTAGGTCTGCTGATCGTTGACGAAGAACACCGCTTTGGTGTTCGTCAGAAAGAGAAAGTAAAAGCGATGCGAGCGGATGTCGATATTCTGACGCTGACTGCAACCCCTATTCCAAGAACGTTGAATATGGCCATGAGTGGTATGCGAGACTTGTCTATCATCGCTACACCACCAGCCAGACGACTTGCGATTAAAACGTTTGTACGTCAAAGCGAAGATAGCGTGGTTAGGGAAGCGATTCTTCGTGAGATCATGCGTGGTGGTCAAGTCTACTTCCTACACAACCAAGTAGAAACCATCGAGAAAGTGGCCGCTGATCTTGAAAAACTGGTTCCAGAAGCCCGCGTCACGGTCGCTCACGGTCAAATGCGGGAACGCGAACTAGAGCGCGTGATGAACGACTTTTATCATCAGCGGTTCAATTTGCTAGTGTGTACCACCATTATAGAAACTGGCATCGATGTTCCAACGGCTAACACCATCATTATGGATAGAGCCGATAACTTGGGTCTTGCGCAGCTGCACCAACTTCGTGGCCGTGTGGGTCGTTCGCACCACCAAGCTTATGCATATATGCTCACTCCGCATCCTAAAGCCATGACCAAGGATGCTATCAAGCGTTTAGATGCTATCGCTTCACTCGAAGACTTGGGCGCTGGTTTCACGCTTGCCACACACGATTTAGAAATACGTGGTGCGGGTGAATTACTGGGTGATGAACAAAGTGGCCAAATTCAGTCTGTTGGCTTCTCACTGTATATGGAAATGCTTGAACAGGCAGTTGAAGCGCTTAAAGAAGGTCGAGAGCCTTCGCTAGACGATCTGCTGCGTGAGCAAACCGAAGTTGAGCTACGGATCCCTGCGCTACTCCCAGACGATTACATTCCAGACATTAACACCCGCTTGTCGATGTATAAACGCATTGCGAGTGTGGGCAATGAAGATCAACTTAACGAACTTAAGGTCGAGCTTATCGACCGCTTTGGTCTACTTCCTGATGCAGCGAAACACCTACTGGAAGTTGCCAAAATGAAGCTTCGTGGCGGGTCGCTGAAAGTGAAGAAAGTAGAAGCGCATGAGAAAGGCGGCTATATTGAGTTTTATCCAGACGCTGACATTAACCCAGCCTTCTTAGTTAAACTACTGCAAGCTCAACCGACCAAGTTTGCGATGGAAGGGCCAACCAAGTTTAAGTTTATGGAGTCATTGACCGATCGCCGTAAGCGCTTGAACTACTTAAACAGCATGCTTGATGAGTTTGAAGCCAATCGACTACCGGCCTAAACGACACAAGTAGAGCCTTGCCGAAACATAAAGCTGATGAATGGCACAAATTGTTTCGGCAACACTTTGTATTAATTGATATACTGGATCCCACTCACCGACAGTGGCCATCAATGGAGAAACAATGAAAAAACTGATCCCACTGCTACTCCTATTGGTCTCTATGCCAAGCTTGGCACAGAGACAATTTGACATAGAAGTGATCGTTTTTAAGCGCGCCATCAATCCTGAAAAAGTGAATGAGTCATGGCCAAACGATGTGGCAGACATTGACTTTAGTCGCGCCGGCTCTCTTAACGATGCGAGTTATCGCGCGTCAAAAAATGTCACCGTGTTGCCGACAGCCTCTTTTCAGTTAAACGAAGAAGCCAATAAGCTTAAGAATCATGCGGGTTACACTGTATTGCTTCATAAAGCCTGGCGCCAAGGCGACAATGGTAAAGGCTCTGCACCTATCTTCCATCTTCGAGCAGGTAAAGACTACTCCACTGAGTTTTACTCTGACGGCTCTGAAAAAGGCAGCCTAAGCAACACATCATCACCCGTTGAAGGCGTAACTGAGCAAGCCATCGATAAACCACTGTATGAGCTTGATGGAAAACTGCAGATTTATGTTCAGCACTACCTCTATGCAGAGGCGCAACTTGACCTTAAATCACCAAGTACCAAACAAGTAGTTGTTGAAGCACCATTAAGCGAAGCTCCAATAGAAATTACAAACACAGAAACAACCACCGATGCCGCGCAGCCAGACAGTAATGTTATCGCTGGTAATCTCGAAGCCATTGAGCCACAACGTGAAACATTGACCTTCTTGAAAGACTATCGCCTGGATCAGAAACGTCGTATGCGCAGTAGTGAAACTCACTATCTCGATCACCCATTAATGGGAATGATCATTCAAGTACGACGTGTTCAAAACTAGTCGATACACAATCTTCTAGATACACTCTCTTCTAAAGACTCGCATTGCGAGTCTTTTTTTATTTCATTTCCCCAACTCTCAAAAAGCCAATAGAGCTGTGAACTCACTCGCATAAACGTTTATACTTTGGCTATGAACGTCAATTACACCATATACACCAAGCGCTTATGCTTACGTCTGCTAACACCAGACCATGTACCGCAGTTTGCAAACGCGATCCAAACCTCACCGTCACTTCATCAGTGGATTGATTGGTGCCACTCCAATTACACCGAAGAAGAAGCATTGGAGTTTATTAGTGCCACGCGGCTCAATTGGGTAAAAGCGTCGGCATTTGGCTTTGCACTGTTTAGTCGCGATAGTGACGAGTTTCTCGGTATGGCCGCATTCAATGAGTTTTATCATACCTTCAACATGGGAAGCCTAGGCTACTGGCTTAAGGATTCGGCGCAGCACCAAGGCTACGCCCTGGAGGCGATGGATGCGATTATTGAATTTGCCTTTGCTCACCTACTCCTAACGCGCTTAGAGATTGTCTGTGACCCGGACAACTCGCCTAGTCACCATCTTGCAGAGCGTTTGGGGGCAACCTTCGAATGTGTCGCGCAGAATCGCTACATCTTTAACGGCAAGCCGAAAGCAGGAATGGTCTACTCGATTATACCAAACACGCGCAGGGTATAGAGCCAACTTCAATTAGCATCTTATCTAACGGGTCAGATTCGAAACAAAAAAAAAGGAAGCTTACGCTTCCTTTTTTCGTTCATTTTGGATTGAGCTGATTAGCCGTGGTTGCGAATCCACTCATCCATGTCTGTTTTCAGGTTGTCAGACTTGGTACCGAAGATAGCTTGAACACCACCAGATACTACAACTACACCTGCAGCACCAAGTTGCTTAAGCTTGTCTTGGTCAACGATTTCAGTGTCTGCTACAGCAACACGTAGACGTGTGATACATGCATCTAGACCTGTGATGTTCGCTTTACCGCCGAACGCTGCAACTAGTTCACCAGCCATTTCGTTACCAGAAACTTCTACACCAGCTTCTTCAGTTTCGTCTTCACGGCCTGGAGTCTTAAGGTCCATTGCAGTGATTACTGTGCGGAATACGAAGTAGTAGATTGCTGCGTATACTAGACCAACACCAATCATTAGACCAAGTTTCTGAGAGTTACCAGACAGAACTAGGAAGTCAATTAGACCGTGTGAGAATGAAGTACCGTGTACAAAACCTAGAGTGTTTGCAACAACGTATGCAGAACCAGCTAGTAGAGCGTGGATTCCGTATAGTAATGGAGCTACGAATAGGAACGAGAATTCGATTGGCTCAGTGATACCTGTTAGGAACGATGTTAGAGCAGCAGAAGCCATGATACCCATAACTTTAGCGCGGTTCTCAGGCTTAGCACAGTGTGCAATAGCGATTGCAGCAGCTGGTAGACCGAACATCTTGAACATGTAACCACCCGCTAGCTGACCGAAGCCATTACCAGCAGCACGAGACGCTTCGTCTGCAACTAGGTAACAAGTTAGTACGCCGTTTTGAGTTTCGCCTGCAGCGTTAACACAAGTACCTGCTTCGAAGAAGAACGGTACGTTCCAAACGTGGTGTAGACCGAATGGGATTAGAGAACGCTCAACAACACCGTAGATACCGAATGCTAGTTGTGGGTTTTGCTCTGCAGCCCAGTGAGAGAATGCACCGATAGCAGCACCGATTGGTGGCCATACGATAGATAGGATGATACCTAGTGCAATCGCAGTGAAACCAGTGATGATTGGCACAGCACGCTTACCAGCGAAGAAGCCAAGGTACTCTGGAAGTTGGATTTTGAAGAAACGGTTGAATGCCCAAGCAGCCACACCACCGACAAGGATACCACCTAGTACACCTGTATCGATTTTCTCAACGCCCATAACACCAGCCATAACGCTTAGCGTTGCAGTCATGATGCCGTAACCAACGATAGCAGCTAGACCTGCAACACCGTCGTTGTTAGTAAAGCCAAGTGCTACACCTACAGCGAATAGCAATGCCATTTGGCCGAATACTGAGCCACCAGCTTGTTCCATAAGGTTAGAAACTACTTCTGGAATGAAGCCAAGGTTGGCAGCACCTACCCCAAGAAGAATACCTGCAACTGGTAGTACCGATACTGGCAGCATCAGAGACTTACCAACTTTTTGCAGGTTAGCAAAAAGGTTCTTAAACATGTTTATGCTCCTGATAAAGTTATTAGTATTTATGGGCTCTAACGGCACACCCCCGTAGCCTAAATGTTAGCACCCATAGAAAATGTAACCACGATTCGAATTATATTTTCTGCCTCTAAATATATCTTGATGGCACTCAAGGTTTCTACACACTTACGAAATTTAGTTTCAAAACTACGCATAGATCACGTTTCGAATCACCTTGTGTAATGGTTTTCAGGCGCCTTAAATAATTGAAAAGTAAAGGAATTATAATTATATCAATTAATTTCACTGAGTGAATAAAATAGGCTTCTAAGTTATTTTACGTAACATAATTACAGTTTGTGCAGAATCACCTCTTTTTTCTCAACAGAAATCGTTAACATTAAATTTATTTGAACTTTTCAATTTTTTTCGACAAAAAAGGCGCAAATTGCGCCCTTAGTAACCACATGTGTCAAAGTTGTTATTTCCTAGCTCAAAAAAAGATCGCGGTAATTTTTGCTGGTTTTTTCAGCGACCTCAGACAATGACACCCCTTTGAGCTGCGCGATATAGGCTGCAACTTCGACAACATACGCTGGTTGGTTCTCTTTTCCGCGGTGCGGAATAGGCGCAAGATACGGAGAGTCCGTCTCAATAAGCAGGCGTTCTAACGGTAATTGTTTCACGACTTCTTTGAGTTCTTTTGCTTGTCTGAAGGTAACAATACCTGAAATCGAGATATAAAAGCCCAGCTCCATAGCCGCTTTCGCGAAAGGCAAGTCCTCAGTAAAGCAATGGATCACGCCACCACAACGCTCTGCATGACCATTTTTTAGTATATCAAGAGTGTCTTGACGTGCGTTGCGAGTATGAATGATGAGCGGTTTATTCACGTCAACCGCAACGTCAACTTGCTGCTCAAAGCGACGTTTCTGAAGCTCTGCTGTGTCTGGTTGGTAGTGATAGTCCAGCCCAGTTTCACCAACAGCCACAACACGTTCGTCAGCCACATAACGTTTAAATTGTTCTAGCGAAAAATTACTTTCTACGTCCAGAGGATGAACGCCACAAGATGCCATAATTTGCGGGTATGGCTTGATAAGCTCCATCATCGCTGGAAAAGAATCTAGCGTAACACCTACGGATAAGAGCTGTTCGACGTTCGCTGCTTTGGCTTTATTCAGTACGTCTTGAATACCATCGTGTAGCTCGTCGTAGTTGAGCTTATCAAGATGACAATGTGAATCTACAAACATAATAATTTACTTAATTAACTATGAAAAATTTGAGGAATACGGAGCTGGTATGGAGTTAGACAATCGGTTTGGCCTAACCCATAGGGTAGACCAAGACCGTGTGTAAGGTTAGAACGAGACGAAAATTAAGCAACTAAAAACGGTATAACCAGTTCGTCATCAAGAGTTCAGTATTGAGGCCACTAGAGATCGACAGCTGCTGCTTTAGCTCAGCGAGAGCCTCCGCCTGTTGAAACAAGGTTTGATAGTCGAAATGTGCCGCTAACCGCTTCGCCTCTGATATTGTCGTGTCATCGGTTACACCAAGCGCCTGTTTTTGCGCACTCACCAACACGAGCCAAAGCCAAGAAAGCTGAACGTCGACAGCCACATCGCTCTTTACTAAGCTCGTCATCAATGACGACACGTCCGTTTGACCACTAATCACGACTTGGATAAAGGACTCAAGCAGACTATTAAAGACTTTCTCATGACCTTGCTCTATAAAAGCCTTCATCACTAAAGGCTCGCTCTGACAGAGGTAGGCAGCCTGAGGTGATACGTCTTTATTAAGTTGCTGACTCACCCACTCACAAGCAGCTTGCTGTGTCGGAGCAGCAATTGGCCAAGCCTCACAACGACTTCTTATCGTCGGCAGCAAACGTTGTGCGTTGTCCGTTGACAGAATAAACACACAGGAGCTTGATGGCTCTTCGAGCGTTTTTAACAAAGCATTAGCTGCAGAGGCATTCATACGCTCTGCTTGTGGAATCACAATCACTCGGTAGCCCCCAAATTGGGAGGACTCTAGTGCCCACTTATTAGCTTGGCGAATTTGTTCAACAGAAAGCGTCTTTTTATCCTTCTCAGGCAGCACCATATGCACGTCAGGATGTGATTCTGAACGGATTAAGCTACAGGCATGACAAAATCCACACGGCTCAGACGCATCATTCTCGCACATCAGCCCGCTAACATAGCGATCAATCAATGCTTGAGGTGCAAGACCCGGTTTAGCCTGTAATAGCATCGCCCCCGAGATGTGAGCTCGTTCTAAGTTGGACTTAAGTTGCTGCCAAGTGGTCGTGTGCCAAGGATACGCGTACATAACCTTTCCTATTGCTGTGCTAACCAAACTTTAACCGCTTGGCGAATATCCGCTTGAACCGAATCGATATCTTGGCTGGCATCAATAGTCACAATGCTCGAATCCTCACTCGCTAAATTCAAGTATCGTTCGCGAGTGCGCTCAAAAAAGCTAATGTCCATTTTTTCAATGCGATCCAATTCACCACGGCCACGAGCACGCTCAAGACCGAGACGTGGCTCAATGTCTAAATACAAAGTAAAGTCTGGCTTAAAGCTACCAAGCGCGATCTGCTTTAACGACGACATAATATCGGCATCAATTTGACGACCGCCGCCCTGATACGCCTGCGATGACAGATCATGACGATCCCCTATCACCCAAGCGCCCTTTTGCAGCGCTGGCTTAATCACGGTTTCTACAAGCTGAATACGAGCGGCATACATCAATAGAAGCTCTGAGCGATCTTGCAGCGCTTCACCTGGCTGTTCTTCTTTAACCAAGGCACGCATTTTCTCTGCCAACAAAGTACCGCCTGGCTCACGGGTGTTCTCTATGTGCTCAATACCGGCAGCGTCGAGCTCTTCACGAAGAACATTAATCGCAGAGCTTTTACCTGCGCCTTCCAGACCCTCAATAACTATGAATTTACCTTGAGGAATGAATTTACCTTGAGGAATATATTTACCTTGGTTCATTTTCGACTTCTTAACTGTTTTAAATACTGTTGGACCGCACGATTGTGGTCGCGTAAGTTCTTAGAAAACACATGGCCGCCAGTGCCACTAGCAACAAAATAGAGATAGTTGCTGTCTTCTGGATTCACTGCCGCCATGATAGATGCTTTGCCTGGCATTGCAATCGGTGTTGGTGGCAGCCCATTGATAACATAGGTATTATAAGGCGTGCGCTCACGAAGATCTTTCTTACGAATATTACCATCATATCTATCGCCCATGCCGTAAATTACAGTTGGGTCAGTTTGAAGGCGCATACCTTTGTTCAAGCGGTTCACAAACACTGATGCGACACGTTCACGTTCAGACGGAACAGAGGTCTCTTTTTCAATGATTGAGGCTAAAATTAAGGCTTCGTACTGATTATTTAACGGCAGTTTCTCTTGTTTCTGCTCCCAGCTCGCGTTGAGTATTTTTTCAAGCTTACTGTTAGCACGTTTTAAGATATCTAGATCGCTATCACCAACCGAATAATGATACGTTTCTGCAAGGAACAAGCCTTCAAGCTTTTCATGTTCAATACCCAGAGCCTTGGCAATTTCAGCCTCTGTCATTTCCTCTGTCGCATGCTTTAAATGCTCAGCAGTTGTAAATTGCTGGCGCCATTCTTTAAACGTTGAGCCTTCGATAAAGGTAATAGCGAGTTGATACTCTTGACCATGGATGATTTCGCTTATCGCCTGTTCGAAACTCATGCCCGGTCTAAGCTCAAATGTTCCAACTTTAATCTTGGTAAGCTCAGGGTGAAAACGACGGATCAATGGCTCAAAATCTGTTGGCTTTATCCATTGGTTGGTGACGAATTTACCTATTATCGTATTGAGACTATTCCCACGCTGAACAGTCACCAACTCAGGCTGTTCTATATTGAGCGGTTGAGTGATAAATGTTTCAACACTGTTCTTCACATATACAAAGCCGCCAGCGGCTATCGCACATAGCACGATGACGAGTAATACAAACTTCTTTAGCACAGACTTAACTTCTCCTGGATCTGTTTTGTTAGTGAGCCTTTGACAAACTCAACTTCCCTAATTTTTATGACGGGCGCAACCCCTAGAATACAATTGGTAACGAAAACCTCATCGGCATCTAGAACCGTCTCGAGACGAAACTGACCCACGGTCACTGAGTAGCCAAGTGAGCTCATCGCTTCAAGCACTTGTTCACGCATAACGCCGGAAACACCCGCAAGCGAAAGATCAGCAGTAAACAGTTGCTGAGACTTAACCCAAAACAGATTCGCCATTGTGGTTTCTATGACATTGGCCTCCAAATCGAGGACGATGCCATCTAGATAGCCCGCATCTTCTACATTGGATTTCGCTAGAATTTGTTCGAGTCGGTTATTGTGTTTCAAACCGGCCAATAATGGACTGTGCCCCAACACAACGTCTGAAACCGTCATTTCGACGCCATTTTGTCGAAGTTCGTTATATTTTTCCGGATATTCAAAGCAGCTTACCGTTACGAAAGGGCCATGGTTGACCTTGGCACTGTAGCCTCGACCACCTTCTCCTCGACTTACGTGTAGCTTGATGCCTGCTTGGGCATCGGGCAGAGCTAGGCTTTCAATATCGTCACGCAAAGCGTGCCAATCCACGGGTTCAATACGCAATGCTTCGAGCGCCTGTTCCATACGCTTCACGTGCTGCGCCCACAGTTGAAGTTTGCCATCTCGCGTCAAGATCGTTGTAAAGCAGCCGTCACCGTATTGAAAACTTCTGTCACTTACCGAAATCCTTTCGATAGGCTGACCATCACGCCAATGCATACTGTTCCCTTAAAATAACAAAACGGCTCAATGCTAAGCATCAAGCCGTTTAAATACAAGTCTCTTATCTCAACGAGTAGATATTACATCTTTTTGAAGATTAGTGAGCCGTTTGTACCGCCAAAACCGAACGAGTTACACAATGCGTATTCCATTTCCACTTTACGTGCTGTATGTGGTACTAGATCCACATCGCACTCTGGGTCTGGATTATCGAGGTTAATCGTTGGTGGCACGATTTGGTCAACCAAAGACATGATTGTGATAATTGCTTCAGCTGAGCCTGCAGCACCAAGAAGGTGACCTGTCATCGATTTTGTAGACGATACCAATACTTTCTTCGAGCCTTCTTCACCAAGTGCACGTTTAATGCCTTTGATTTCAGCTACGTCACCCGCAGGTGTTGACGTACCGTGTGCGTTTACATAACCGATTTGCGCGCCAGTAAGGCCTGCATCACGAAGTGCCGCTTCCATTGCTAGTGCGCCACCAGAACCATCTTCGCTTGGAGATGTCATGTGATAAGCGTCACCGCTCATACCGAAACCAACAAGCTCAGCATAGATCTTAGCACCGCGCGCTTTAGCGTGTTCGTACTCTTCAAGTACGATCACTCCAGCACCATCACCAAGTACAAAGCCGTCACGATCCACATCCCAAGGACGAGATGCTTTCTGAGGTTCGTCATTACGAGTTGACAGAGCTTTCGCAGCACCAAAACCTGCCATACCAAGAGGTGTAGACGCTTTCTCAGAACCGCCTGCAACCATAGCTTCAGCGTCACCGTATGCGATCATACGAGCCGCATGACCAATGTTGTGTAAGCCAGTAGTACAAGCTGTTGAGATGGCAATGTTAGGACCACGTAACCCAGCGAGAATAGAAAGTTGACCAGCAACCATGTTTACAATAGTCGAAGGGACAAAGAAAGGACTTACGCGACGAGGGCCTTTCGATACCAACGCTTGATGACCCGCTTCGATGAGATCAAGACCGCCAATACCAGAACCGATCGCAACACCGATACGGTGTTGGTTATCTGGCGTGACGTCTAGACCAGAATCTTTAAGAGCGTGCATACCTGCCACAATGCCGTATTGGATAAACAAATCCATTTTCTTGGCATCTTTTTTAGACACGTACTCACTGCCGTCAAAGTCTTTAACTAAGCCTGCGAAACGAGTTGAGAAATCGGTTGTATCGAAATGTTCAATATTTACGATACCACTCTTGCCCTCAAGAAGGGCTTTCCATGAAGATTCTACGGTGTTGCCTACCGGTGACAACATACCCATGCCAGTGACAACAACACGACGCTTGGACACGATTTTTTCTCCGGGATATTTGTGATTCTATTTGAAAGGATAGAAGACGTTTAAAAAAAACACAGGCGGCCATGGTGGCCGCCTAGAAAGAGATATTACTGAGCGCTGTTTACGTAGTCGATAGCAGCTTGAACAGTAGTGATCTTCTCAGCTTCTTCATCAGGAATCTCAGTGTCGAATTCCTCTTCTAGAGCCATTACTAGCTCAACTGTGTCTAGAGAGTCAGCACCTAGATCGTCAACGAAAGAAGCTTCGTTTTTAACTTCTGCTTCGTCTACACCTAGCTGTTCAACAATGATTTTCTTTACGCGTTCTTCGATGTTGCTCATTTTAATTTTCCTTTACAGATTTCGCTCTATGCGATGTTTCCGTAGTTTATTCGAACTGTTGAAAGTTGCAAGGGGGTCCTTGCTGGTCAAACCACAATTTTAGCGAATTTAACCGAAATTCAGCACATTTTTGACTTAAATCATGCACAAATGTTGCACAGATCAAACCATGTACATGCCACCATTTACGTGAAGAGTCTCACCTGTGATGTAAGCCGCTTCTGGCGATGCAAGAAATGCAACAGCCGAAGCGATTTCACGAGGGTCACCTAAACGGCCAGCAGGCACGTTCGCTAGTGTAGCAGCTCGTTGCTCATCATTCAGTGCTTTTGTCATGTCTGTTTCAATAAAACCAGGTGCAACTGTGTTGACTGTTACACCACGTGAAGCTACTTCACGTGCCATAGACTTGGTAAAGCCGATAACGCCTGCTTTTGCTGCTGCGTAGTTTGTTTGACCTGCGTTACCCATAGTGCCCACAACAGAGCCTACGTTGATAATACGGCCTTGACGTTTCTTCATCATGCCACGCAGTACCGCTTTAGATAGGCGGAAGATAGACGTAAGGTTCGTGTCCATGATATCCGTCCACTCATCGTCCTTCATACGCATTAGAAGGTTGTCACGAGTGATGCCTGCATTGTTAACCAGAATGTCGATAGCACCGAATTCTTCGTTAATTTGCTTTAGAACAGCTTCGATTGAGTCGGTATCTGTCACGTTAAGAGCTAGACCCTTACCGTTATCACCTAGATATTCACTGATTGCTGCTGCGCCGTTCTCTGACGTAGCTGTACCAATTACCTTTGCACCGCGCTCTACAAGTAGCTCAGCGATTGAGCGACCAATACCACGGCTTGCACCTGTTACTAGGGCAATTTTGCCTTCAAGGTTCATCATTATTGGATTCCTTTTATTTTGCAGCTTCAAGTGACGCAGCGTCGTTTACTGCTGCAGCACTTAATGTCTTAACGATACGCTTAGTTAGACCCGTTAGAACCTTACCTGGGCCAAATTCTAGCAGTTTCTCTACACCTTGCTCGCTCATCTTCTCTACACCTTCAGTCCAGCGAACTGGGCTGTGTAGCTGACGTACAAGTGCGTCTTTAATTTTTGCAGGATCAGTCTCTGCTGCCACATCAACGTTATTGATAACTGGAACAGATGGTGCGTTGAATTCAATCGCCTCTAGAGCAACGGCTAGCTTCTCTGCTGCTGGCTTCATCAGCGCACAGTGAGAAGGTACCGACACAGGAAGAGGAAGTGCACGTTTCGCACCCGCTTCTTTACACAATACACCAGCACGCTCAACTGCCGCTTTGTTACCGGCAATCACGACTTGACCAGGTGAATTGAAGTTTACTGGAGAAACCACTTCACCTTGCGCTGCTTCTTCACACGCTTTAGCAATAGATTCATCATCTAGACCGATGATCGCGTACATAGCGCCAACACCAGCTGGTACGGCTTCTTGCATTAGCTGACCGCGCAGCTGAACAAGCTTAATGGCTTCTTTGAAGTCAATCACACCTGCACAAACTAGTGCAGAGTATTCACCTAAGCTGTGGCCTGCGACGAGCACTGGCTGAGCAAGGCCTTGCTCTTGCCATACACGCCAGATAGCGACAGAGGAAGCTAGCAACGCTGGCTGTGTACGATGTGTCTGATTAAGATCTTCAGCAGATCCATTTTGAACCAATGCCCAAAGGTCGTAACCTAGTGCATCTGATGCTTCTGCAAATGTCGCTTTCACGATCTCATGTTGCTCGCCAAGCTCTGCAAGCATGCCAATTGTTTGTGAACCCTGACCTGGGAACACGATTGCAAAATTACTCATCGTTATTTCCTTAAACAACGCAATCTATGACTTTTATACCGTTTGGTTTGGGCAGAGTTAGAAGCGAACGAGCGCCGAACCCCAAGTAAACCCACCACCAAACGCTTCTAATAACAGGTTTTGTCCACGCTTAATTCGGCCATCACGCACTGCTTCATCGAGTGCAGTCGGTACCGTAGCGGCTGACGTATTACCGTGACGATCAAGTGTCAATACGACTTGATCCATCGACATACCAAGTTTCTTCGCTGTTGCGGCAATAATGCGATAGTTCGCTTGATGAGGCACTAGCCAATCGAGATCTTCTTTACTCATCCCATTGGCTGCTAGTGTGTCTTTCACCAATTTAGATAGCTGGGTTACCGCTACCTTAAAGACTTCGTTGCCTGACATGTTGAGCCATTTATCTAGCTCACCACCACGAACTGGCATTTCAAGGCTAAGCAAATCGCCAAAACGGCCATCTGCATAAAGATGTGTCGAGATAATTCCTGGTTCTTCGCTTGCACCAAGAACCACGGCGCCTGCAGCATCGCCAAACAAAATAATAGTAGAGCGATCAATCTCTTCAACAGTTTTTGATAGACAATCTGAACCGATCACCAATACGTTTTTACACATACCAGAGCGGATATGCTGATCGGCAACTGATAACGCATAAACAAAACCAGTACATGCTGCCGCCATATCGAATGCAGGACAACCTTGAATACCAAGTTTTGCTTGAACTTGACATGCAGACGACGGAAACGCGTGGCTGCTACTTGTCGTTGCAACAATGATCAGATCGATATCGTTTTTATCGATACCTGCCATTTCAATCGCTTTTAGCGACGCTTCATAGCCCATATCCGCGACGGTTTCGTCTTCGGCGGCAATGCGACGCTCTTTAATGCCTGTGCGAGTGACAATCCATTCATCTGTCGTGTCTACCATTTTCTCTAGATCGGCATTGGTGCGGATCTGAGATGGCAGGTAGCTGCCCGTACCTAAAATTTTGCTATACATGAAGACTAATACTGCCTCTCGAGTAACACTGCTTCTAGACGATCGCTTATTTGGTTTGGCACTTGGCGCTTAACCTCGTGAACCGCTTCGCCTATTGCATTAACAAGCGCCGAAATATCAGCGCTTCCGTGGCTTTTTATGACAATGCCGCGCAATCCTAACAAACTTGCTCCGTTATACTGGTCGGGGTTCAGTGCTTTTACTTCACTTAACATGTCAGAAAACAGTAATCTGGCTATCCATCCTTTGATGGTTGACGTAGCCAACTTCGCTTTAAGTTTGTCCAAAACAAACTGCGCAGTTCCTTCGCACGCTTTCAATGTGGTATTACCAACAAATCCATCGCAAACGATAACATCAGCACAGTCGCTCAATAACTCATTACCCTCAACGAATCCAATATAGTTAATGGATGGGCATTGTGTCAGCATTTCTGAGCAACGTTTGACCAAATCATTACCCTTAATTTCTTCGGCACCAATATTGAGAATGGCAACGCGAGGGCAGCGTCCCAAATGTTGCTGTGCAAGTGCACTACCCATGACAGCGAACTGAAATAGAGAGTCTGCATCAACCGACGCGTTTGCGCCCAAGTCGAGCATCCAGGTTTTTGCACCGGATTGGGTTGGCAGTGCCGTAACTAAAGCGGGTCTATCAATGCCTGGGAGAAGTTTGAGACGATATCGTGACAACGCCATCAATGCGCCAGTATTTCCGCCACTAACACATGCGTCAGCGTGCTCAGATTCAACTAAATCCAAGGCAATACGCATCGACGTATCGTGACTGTTTCTTAAGGCGAAGGAAGGCTTTTCGGAATTCGAAATGACTCGGTCACTATGCATCACCTCAAGGCGAGGGCTGCGTTGGTAACCTAAATGTTTGAGTTGCGTGTTTATTGACGGCGTGTCGCCAACAAGCACCACTTTTAGCTCTGGGAAATGCGACAGTGCCTGCACGGCGGCAGGCACTGTTACGGAAGGACCGAAGTCCCCGCCCATTGCATCAAGTGCAACGGTTATATTATGCAAAGGTCAACCTTACTTGTTGATAACCTTTTTGCCACGGTAGTAACCGTCAGCAGTCACATTGTGACGTAGGTGAGTTTCACCTGAAGTTGCGTCTACAGATAGTGCAGCTGAAGTTAGCGCATCATGTGAACGACGCATGCCACGCATAGAACGTGACTTCTTGCTTTTTTGTACGGCCATGGACCCTACTCCTATGTTAGTAATTTAAACGTCAGTAACTTTAGTTACTCACGCTTTAAGCTCTTTAAAACATCAAATGGATTTGGCTTTTCTTCTGGAATCTCTTCCGGAATATCTCCAAACACCATGTTGTTTGAGTCAACGCTACAGTCTGCTATATCGTGCATTGCGACTTGAGGCAGGTTTAAGATGAACTCGTCTTCAACTAGTTGTATGAGATCAACCTCACCGTACTCATTAAGATCTACCAAATCATAATCTTCCGGTGCTTCCTCTTCACTCTTCTCACTATAATAAGGAGTATAAGTGAATTGGACTTCACACAAGTGTGTGAAAATCTCATTACAACGCTGACATTCCAAATCAACTTCGATGTTAGCTTTACCAGAGATAACAACAAGTCGCTGTTCATCATGCCCAAAGGACAATGTCACTTCAGCATCGCGTTTTACGCTACTAACTGACTCGTGCAAACGCTTAAAAAGGCTGACTTGGATGATGCCATCATAGTCGAGTCTTTTTTGTGCCGTCTTACCCGGGTCAACACTTCGCGGTATTTTTACCTTTTGCATAGGGCGCGAATATTATCTTCCAAAACGGATTTAGTCAAAGAAAAAGGCGAAAAAGTTGTACTTTTTTTGCCTACAGATTAAGAATCTATCAATATGTCTAGAAACTGCAATTATAATAGAAAAACTGAACCGAAAATGAAATCCATAAGACTCATTTTAGCCTCAACTTCTCCTTATCGTGCCGAGCTATTGGCGAAGTTAGGTCTACCCTTTGAGGCCATCGCCCCACAAGTTGATGAAACCGTCCATTCTGATGAGTCAGCTACGCAGCTGGTTCAACGACTAGCAGAACAAAAAGCACGTGCACTGCAAAATGAGCCCGACGCGCTTGTTATCGGCAGTGACCAAGTTTGTGTTATCAACGGCCAAATTATTGGTAAGCCTCTTGATCGCGAAACAGCTATTGCTCAGCTTAGCCAGCAGAGTGGCAAAACCATTCGATTCTATACAGGCCTCGCTGTCGTCAACACCAACACAAATGAGTGTGACGTCACCGTCGATACCTTCGATGTTACCTTTAGAACGCTAAACCAAGCGCAGATTGAGCGCTACGTTGATCTCGAGCAGCCCTATTACTGTGCCGGCAGTTTCAAAAGTGAAGGACTTGGCATTAGCCTATTTAGTACATTGGAAGGAAAGGATCCAAACACATTAGTGGGTCTGCCTTTAATCGATCTAGTAACTATGCTCGATAAACACGGGCTCTCACCTTTAGGCTAGTTTCAGCGCTATTCTTTCTAAGAGTTCAAAAAAGCGAAGCCAACTCGGCTTCGCTCATCAATAGAACAAACTAACCTCAAGACATCGTCTTAAGCTTGTCCAATGCTTTTTGAAGCTTAGGCTCCATTTCGGCGTCGATTTCCATTCGCTCTTCTTTACCCGGGTGGGTGAAAATAATGTTTGCAGCATGTAGGAATAAACGATCCAATCCTGCTTTGGCCGTGTAAGCATCAAATCGGCGATCACCGTAACGGTCGTCCCACGCAATAGGGTGACCGGTATATTGAGCGTGCACTCGTATCTGGTGAGTACGCCCGGTAATCGGACTTGCCTGAATTAACGTTGCTTGCTCAAAAGACGTCAGCACTTTGAAACGTGTTTCTGATGGCTTGCCGTTAGGGTTCACTCTGACAATACTGTTCACTTCGTTTTTAAGAAGTGGTGCTTTGACGACCTTGCAGCTCGGCTTCCACTTGCCCATTACCAAAGCATAATAATATTTCTGAACGGTTTTCTCTCGGAACTGAGCTTGCAAGTGGCGCAGCGCTGAGCGCTTTTTCGCTACCAACAAAATACCGGACGTATCACGGTCGATGCGGTGCACAAGCTCAAGAAAGCGCGCTTGTGGTCTCAAAGCGCGTAACGCTTCAATAGCACCAAACTTAAGGCCGCTGCCACCGTGAACGGCCAGACCCGAAGGTTTATTAAGGATGAGCATGTGGTCATCTTCATAGATGATCTTCGATTCCAGCTCAGCGACACGACTTAGGTTGGTATTGAGCGGCGCTTCTTGCTCTTTTTCTTCCAGAGTTACCGGCGGAATGCGCACCAAGTCACCCGCTTGCAGCTTGTATTCGGCCTTAACGCGCTTTTTGTTGACTCGCACTTCGCCCTTGCGCACGATTCGATACACAACACTTTTTGGGATGTTTTTAAGTTGGTTACGCAAAAAGTTATCGATGCGTTGACCAGCCATATCGTCATCGATGTCGACGAATTGGACTTTTGTTCTAATTTCACTCATTTCGCTATTATAACACTCAAAGTATCAAGAAAAGAACGCTTTCTATTTTCCGTATCCAATTCGGAAACTTGTGAACTGTGCCAAAACAGGTCAAGTGGTACTGGCTGGACAAGTTGTGGATAAATTTTAACCACGATTGGATCCATTTTCACAACCCTCTAATTTTGACGATTAAAATCAGTACATTAACTGTACAGACCGCGCAAAAGCTTGGTTTTTTTCTGTGGTTTACAATAAAGCTGATTGCTGATAATTCGTTGCGCTGCTATAGTTCACAGCTGCACAGGGTAATTAGAATCGATTTACCATTTATCGCTATTATCCTTGAGCAATTATATCTTGAGTAGATCGCTTAGTATTGAAACGCAGCAACTGGCATAAGACGTTGAAAGCTAAGTCTTCCTTGTCACCTACTCACGTACTCGTGTTTGAGTAATACCGCTAGATACGCGGATCACACAGCCTCAGCCTTGTGTGATGACTGTAGTGCCCACGAGCATCCCTTCCAGCCGGGAGGTTGCATTAAATAAAGCCATGGGATCAGGCACCGCGAGTTACGAAACCTGTGACAAGAGCAATGATGAAAACAAAGAAAATACAACGAGAATTTCTGTAATGAAAAGAATGTTAATTAACGCAACTCAAAAAGAAGAGTTGCGTGTTGCTTTGGTTGACGGCCAAAAGCTTTTCGATCTTGATATCGAAAGTCCTGGTCATGAGTCAAAAAAAGCAAATATCTACAAAGGACGTATCACTCGAGTTGAGCCTAGCCTAGAGGCCGCTTTCGTTGACTACGGTGCCGAACGCCACGGTTTCCTCCCTCTTAAAGAAATTGCAAAAGAATACTTCCCAGAAGGTTATACCTATCAAGGTCGCCCAAGCATCAAAGATGTATTGAGCGAAGGCCAAGAAGTGATCGTGCAAGTTGAAAAAGAAGAGCGTGGCAGCAAAGGCGCTGCTCTGACAACGTACATCTCTCTAGCAGGTAGCTACTTAGTTCTAATGCCAAACAACCCTCGCGCCGGCGGTATTTCTCGTCGCATCGAAGGTGAAGAGCGTACTGAACTAAAAGCTGCACTGAGTACTCTTGAACTGCCACAAGGTATGGGTCTTATTGTCCGTACTGCAGGCGTTGGTAAGAGTGCAGAGGAACTTGAGTGGGACTTACGTTTCCTACTGAACAACTGGGAAAACATCAAAGGTGCTGCAGACCAAAACCCTGCACCATTTTTGATCCACCAAGAAAGTAACGTGATTGTGCGCGCTCTGCGTGACTATCTACGTCGCGATATCGGTGAAATCCTTATTGATAGCAACACTATCTATGAGCGTGCTCGCCAGCATATCCAATTGGTACGCCCAGACTTCGTTAATCGTGTTAAAAAGTACGACAGCGAAATACCATTGTTCAGCCACTACCAAATTGAAAGCCAAATCGAATCTGCATTCCAACGCGAAGTGCGCCTACCTTCAGGTGGTTCAATTGTTATCGACCCAACAGAGGCACTTACCTCTATCGATATCAACTCAGCGCGCGCAACCAAAGGCAGCGATATCGAAGAGACGGCACTGAATACCAACCTAGAAGCAGCAGATGAAATTGCACGTCAATTGCGTCTTCGTGACCTAGGCGGTCTAGTGGTTATCGACTTCATTGATATGACGCCAGTTCGTCACCAACGTGAAGTAGAAAACCGTCTACGCGAAGCGGTTCGTATTGACCGCGCCCGTGTTCAAATCGGTCGTATCTCTCGCTTTGGTCTACTAGAGATGTCGCGCCAGCGTCTAAGCCCATCGTTGGCTGAAGCTAGCCACCACATCTGTCCGCGTTGTAGCGGTACTGGTGTGGTTCGTGACAACGAATCACTTGCACTTTCTGTATTGCGTCTGATTGAAGAAGAAGCGCTTAAGGACAACACATCGCAGGCTTTAGCGATTGTTCCTGTGCCTATCGCCTCTTACCTACTCAATGAGAAGCGCCGCTCAATTAACCACATCGAGCGTGTTCAAGAAGTGAAGATCACTATCGTCCCTGATTCAGACATGGAAACACCACACTTTGAGGTGATCCGTGTTCGTGAAGGCGAAGAGCAAGATCTATTGTCTTACCTACTGCCTAAGAAGCTTGAAGCACTGCGTGAAGCAGAAGCAAAAGAAGCCGGCGAGTCAGAGGTTAAGCCACGTAAAATAGAACAACCAGCACTGCAAGGCTTCGCGACACCAACGCAAAGCGCTCCATCTCCATCTACATCTTCGACTCCAGCGCCTAAGACGCCAGAGAAGAAACCAGTGGTTGAGCCAAAGGTTGAGAAACCTGGTCTGTTCTCACGTATTCTTTCTGCAATTAGCTCACTATTCGCGTCTCCAGAACCTGAAAAGAAAGAGCCAGAGAAGAAAGAAGACAACAACAAGAATCGCAACAATCGTTCACGCCGTAACCGCAACAACGATCAGCGTCGTCGCAACAACAAAGAGACTCGTGACAACGATCGCAACAAGAATCGTCGTAACAAGCCTAACCGTGACCACGATGAAGAAAAAGAAACGCAAAGTAACGAACAAGAGCCGCGCAAACCTCAAAACCGTCGTAACAAGCAGCAAGACCGTCGCAACAAGAAGCGTGACGAAGCAGCTAACAACTCGAAGGTAGAGGAGCAAGGCAAGCAAATCGCTGCTGATGTTCAAGCTGAGAAGAAAGCACCTCGTGCGGAAGAGAAAACAGCGAAAGTGAAAGAACGTCGTCAGCGTCGTAAACTCACTAAGCAAGTTCGTGTGAAAGATCAAAACGCGAAGCAAGAAGAACTCGAAACGCAACAAGAAGCCGCTGTTGTCGCCCAAGCTCCGGTAGAAAAACCGCAAGCTCCAGAAGCGTCAAACGAAGCAGGTGCTAAAGAGGAAGGCAAGCAACGTCGTAACCGTCGTTCACCACGTCACCTACGTGCAAGTGGTCAGCGTCGTCGTCGCGGTCGTGATCGTCGCCCTAACCCATTCCGCCTGCGCAAAGGTGGTGTTGCATCACCAGAGATGGCAATGGGTAAAGTGATGCCAAGCTACGGTATTGTGAAACCAAAACCGAAAGCGAAACCTCAAGAAGAAGTAGCTGAAACACCAGTACTAGCTGTAACAGGTATGGCAATGCCAGAAATGGCGATGGGTAAAGTCATCGTTATGCGTAAGCCAGAGCCCGTCGTTGCGCCAGAGCCAGTAGAAACTGCAGTCGTTGAAGCGGTAACAACTGAAGCACCTGCTGTTGCTGAAGCTGTCGTTGTAGAAGCTCCGAAAGCAATTGAAGCTGCTCCAGAAAGCACTCCAGCACCCGTCGCTGAAACTGAAGTTTCTGCAGAGCCTGCAATCGAAGCGGTAGCTCCTGCTGCAGAAGCGCCGGTTGAAGCTGCAAAGCCTAAGCAAGCGGCTCCTGCGAAAACAACGGTTAAAGGTCACGCAAGTGCACCAATGGCTAAAGCGGAAGGCAAGCAAGAGCTAGGTGAAATCATCATCAACGCAGCGCCTGCTAAAGCAGAGCGTTACCAGCCAAAAGGCGCTGGCAGTCAAGCTGCGTCTAACGCTGCTTCAGCGGTGATGACCAAACCAAATTACTAACCCTTTGCGGTTAGAAATTGACAACAACGAAAGGGCTACCAACTGGTAGCCCTTTTTTTATTCTTCATTCCACCCAGTGTATTATTCGGTGCTTCCTAATCTCGACACTATTTATGCATAACAATTTGTTTCAATATTGAACTTCTGGAGACAATTAGGTAGCATGCCCGACTTTGATTATTTCATTAGCAATGCACCTCACCTATGAGTTAACACTCATAGCTCATGACGCTCACTTACTCTTTTTTGCTCGCTGTTAATACAGTTGAAACAGTTTAAATGTCGAATGTGTGCTGGATGAAATGGATGTTAACCCAACAACATAAGTACGATTAATTTCATGTTTGAATTCCCACAGTTTTCTAAACACTCTGTAAAGAATGACGTTTTGTCAGGTCTTACAGTGGCTCTAGCACTGGTACCAGAAGCGGTGGCATTTGCCTTCGTAGCTGGTGTTGACCCTATGGTTGGCCTTTACGCTGCGTTTATCGTTGGTTTGGTCACCTCTATCTTTGGCGGCCGCCCGGGTATGATTTCCGGTGCAACCGGCGCGATGGCTGTGGTCATGGTTAGCTTGGTAGCGACTCACGGCGTCCAATACCTCTTTGCAGCCATCATGCTTGCTGGTTTGCTGCAAATTAGTGCAGGCCTTTTCAAGCTCGGTAAGTTTATCCGCATGGTGCCTCATCCAGTGATGATTGGCTTCGTAAACGGTCTCGCCATTGTCATCTTCCTTGCTCAGCTTGGTCAGTTTAAAGCGCCTGACCTATCCGGTGCACTCACTTGGCTACCACAAGACCAAATGATGCTAATGCTAGGCTTAGTCGCACTGACTATGGGTATCATCCACTTCCTACCAAAGATCACGACAGCGGTACCTTCTTCTCTAGTTGCGATTGTGACTGTCACTCTGCTGGTTCAAGGTTTAGGTCTTGATACGCGCACGGTTGTAGATTTCCTACGCTCAATGTCTGGTGATGAAGCTGCGACGCTTGCAGGCTCGCTACCATCATTCTCAATCCCAGCGGTACCACTAACGTGGGAAACGCTGCAAATTATTCTTCCTTACGCAATCATCCTTGCGGCTATCGGTCTTATTGAGTCGCTACTGACGCTTACCGTTTTGGATGAAATGACGAACACTCGCGGTCAATCAAACCGTGAATGTGTAGGTCAAGGTCTAGCAAACGTAACGTGTTCCGTATTCGGTGCAATGGGTGGCTGTGCGATGATTGGTCAGTCGATGATTAACGTAAACTCAGGTGGTCGTGGTCGTCTATCAGGCATCGTCGCTGCCGTTGCGCTACTGATGTTCATTCTGTTCGCCGCAGCACTGATTGAAATGATCCCGCTTGCTGCGCTTGTTGGTGTAATGTTCATGGTGGTTATTGGCACCTTTGAATGGGCTACATTCAAACTTGCACGTCGCGTACCTAAGAAAGACTTCTTTGTTATTGTTCTAGTAACTGTAGTTACTGTATTGACTGACCTTGCTGTCGCTGTTGCTGTGGGTGTTGTAGTATCGGCACTTATGTTTGCTTGGGAACACGCTAAACACATTTATGCGAGCAGCTGCATTAATGACGAAGGCTCAAAAGAGTATATGGTGAATGGTCCGATTTTCTTTGGCTCTGCCGCGAACTTCCTAGAGCTGTTTGATGCACCAAACGATCCTCAGGATGTTATTGTAGACTTTGCTAACTCACGAGTAACTGACCACTCTGCCATTGAAGCGATTGAGACGGTGGCTGAGCGCTATTCAGCTGTAGGCAAAACCCTACACCTGCGTCACCTCAGCCCAGATTGCCGCAAGCTACTCGATAAAGCAGGTAGCTTAGTGGAGATCAACGTGAAAGAAGATCCAAGCTATAAAGTTGCAACAGATGTACTTGCTGGTTAATCAGCAGGCACGATGAAAAGGGGTGGCGACACCCCTTTTTGCTATCTATCATTTGCCAACTATCTGGTGCTTTACCAACTATAGTTTGCAAGTACTAGCGCTCAATCTTATTGGGCGACTTTCACTCGCGCTATTTCATTGGAATTGTCAGCGAACTGGTTTTTAAGGTCAGCTTTACTTTTGAAAGTAATGTCTCCACCAGCAGCCACCGACATGTGTTGCGGATCAACATTATGCTTTGACTGATACAGCATAACGGCCTGCATACAAGAAGAGCGTTGTTCATCAGAAAGACGACTGCCCTCTGGCCAGCGGCCTGTTTCTGTGGCGTAAAGTAGCCTTTCGTATACATCTGGTGTCATTGCAGCTAATAATTGCTCTACATCCATAATAAACCTTCTTGTTCTAAAGATAACAGCCCCGCAATTTTGCGGTTCTGAGAGGTTAATTCATTACTCGAACCATAACCTGATGGTACACTGAGTCAAGTTAAGCTAGATAAATCAGTGTATTCGATCACAAGTAGTAACATGAATTTACCCCACTCTTTGCTCGTTCTTTTAAGTGCGTCTCTTTTAAGCGGCTGTTTTGAAACACGCAAGAATACAGATCAATTGTGCGAACAAGAACCCGCATTGAATTGTGCAGTAATGAATACGTCAGATGGCCAATGTCGGATCCCAAGAACCAACCTAATTTGGCATCGCTACGATATGCTAAGTGCACCAACTGAAGCAAATACTGTCCAAGATTATTATCTGCTCAAGGAGTATCGTAAGTGCTTGGAACTTGCTTCACAGATACAGCCTATCGAGCAAGCTGATCTTAAAGCGCGTCGATTCAATGCGCTTATGTTTACGATCAACGAACAAGAGCGTGTGACGCAGTCACTGAGTGCAACCACTTCACCTGACACTTTATACTTCTTGTGGAGTGAAACGGGAGACCACGCAGCAAGAAGGCGCTTTCTCGCAATGGAAGGGTCGCCTCAGCTAGACACACCACAGCTCCAGTACGCCTTGGCGACGTACTACATTTCCCGTGATAAGACCAAAACTTATCAACTGCTCAATCGTTCTTTGATGTTGTCTGAAGGGGTTAGTTCAGTAAACAATGATGTGATCCAAGCGCTAGCCAGCGTCACGCAGAGTCTTGACCAGCCAGAGCAGTCTTACCTGTGGGCGATGGTTGCAACTCAGTTTGATATCCCTATCGCATCGGAGAATGAACTTCGATTAATGTTCAACTTAAGTGATAGCACTTACAAGCGATTGCAAAAACAAGCTGACGACGTCACCAAAGCCATTAAAAGTGGTGACTACTCTCCAAGTCTCGCCATGTAATTAAAATGGTGAGCGACCAATATTAAAAAGCCCCAACCAAGTTATCTTGATTGGGGCTTTTGTATTCATTCGCTATCAGGATTAATGAAGCTTAAGGTTTGGACGCAGCACACGGTTGATGCGACCGACCAACATCATCAAGCCGGTCTTTAACACGCCATGAAGTGCCATTTGGTGCATGCGATACAATGAAATATACACCACACGTGCGATTCTACCTTCAACCATCATCGAGCCCTTAGTAAGGTTACCCATTAGACTGCCGACCGTTGAGAAGCGGCTTAGAGACACCAAAGAGCCATGGTCGTTGTAAACATAAGGTTTTAGCTCACGGTCGTTTAGCTTAGCTACGATGTTTCCAAAAGCGCGGCTCGACATTTGATGAGCAGCTTGAGCGCGTGGCGGCACAAATTTACCATCCGCTTGAGTACACTGTGCAAGGTCACCAATGACGAAAATATCGTCATCACGAGTGGTTTGCAGCGTGTCTTTTACTACGAGCTGATTGATACGGTTCGTCTCAAGACCAGCAATGTCTTTCATGAAGTCCGGCGCTTTAATACCCGCAGCCCATACCATGATTTGTGCTGGGATATGCTCGCCATCTTTCGTAGTTAGACCGGTTGCATCCGCTTGCGTCACCATAGTCGCTGTACGAACTGTCACGCCAAGTTTTGTAAGCTCAGAGTGTGCTGCACTTGAGATACGTGGCGGAAGTGCTGGCAAAATACGCTCACCGGCTTCTACCAAGTTCACGTTAAGCTTGCTCGAGTCCAGATCACCAAACCCGTATGTACGAAGTTCTTTAACCGCATTGTGCAGCTCAGCAGAGAGCTCAACACCCGTCGCGCCCGCACCTACGATAGCAATATCTACCGCACCCTGACCGTTTTTCGCATGTAACTTCAAGAACTCATTGTTCATCTCAGTACGGAAACGGTGTGCCTGCTCTGGGCTATCCAGGAAGATACAGTTATCACGAACGCCTGGAGTATTGAAGTCATTAGACGTAGAGCCAATAGCCAAAACAAGAATATCATAGTCGATATTACGGCTAGGCATTAGCAGTTCACCCTGCTCATCCTTCAGCTCACTGAGCGTGATGTGCTTGCTTTCACGGTCAATCTCTTGGAGGCTGCCCATTTGGAAATCGAAATGGTGGTTTTTTGCATGCGCACGATAGCTCAATGCATCCACACCTTCATCCAGCGAACCTGTCGCTACTTCATGCAGCAACGGCTTCCATAAATGGCTGGCTTTACGATCAACTAGGGTAATATTGGCGCGCCCTTTACGTCCCAGTGTACGGCCTAATTTGGTTGCAAGCTCTAATCCGCCTGCGCCACCACCTACTACGACAATATTAGTCACAATGGCTCTCCTAAAAAGTGAAAATTTAAAAATTGAACGTGCCCCGACAAAGTCCAAGCACAAAAATTCTTGTCATTCTGCGTTAACTTGCATGAGTACAGAGTGCCCCTAACGCGTTACAAATCCGGTTTCACTTCACATATCGGCACAAAATCGTCTAATTTTGCGACCTTTGGGCAAGTTTTCTTCTTGCTCTCAATTTTTTTTGATATTTATCAAAATTTGTAGAATGGTTTTATTATATAGAGCAAATCAATGTCCGCAACTATTCCGTGGGATTATTTTTTCTTGGTAAATTAAATGGTGATTAAAGCAGCAATTACCGGCACAACAAAAAAACGGCCCTACTTAGAGGACCGTTTACAGGCTAAAACCTGGAGAATTCTTTAGATATCATGCATTTTTAAAAGCTTTCATCGCCTGCAAATGCTGAGAAATCTTCTTGAACTTATGAGTCTGAGTCTCATCCCATGTCACGTCATAATAATCACTTAATGCATCAGCCGTTTCGTGATTGTCACGGATCTCATCTTCACGAGATAGAACAACCATACATTGCTTCGCATTCTTAGTACGGAACTTCTCGACACACTTAGTGGCGATGTCTTCGTACTCTTCAGGACGGTCGATACGTCCTTGCATGTTGATCTCTGGATGAAGGTTTGGGTTAAAAACTACCTGTTTAATGCCACACAAAAAACCGATTCGCTCAGACCAATAGCCACCGAGTCCAACACCACAAATCAATGGATTAGTATCAGAAGACTCCTGAACTAACTTGTTGACCTCTTTGAGAAGAAACTGCATGTCATGTTTGGGATGGAGTGTGCTGTAGTTAACGAAGCGCACGTCTTCGTCGATGAATTGCAACTGAAGCACCTTTTCATGGTTGCCTGGGCTTGTTGAGTCAAAGCCGTGAAGATAGATAATCATAGTACCTCTCGATCATTCCTGTAATGGTACGCTTTCCTTAAATCTAACATGAAAGCCATAACTTCAAAGGGGTTAAACGCGTTTTACGATGATGGAACTGATAAACAGTGATCCATTCAACAATTTCGCTGATAAATTTGCTCAGCAGCAACTAAAAACTCTGGATTTTCCCATTGCTCTGCGGCGAGTACATACCAAAGCATGGCCATAATTTCAGAGTGAGGCTGCCAACTACGCATATCATCTAGCCACTCAGCGGCATTGTCGATATAACGATATTGCTGATAAAGATTAAGTCCCGTCTGGTAATCTAGACCCAACATATCCAACGTCAGGACTAAATCGAGCGTAGGGGAAGCCATCGCCGCATATTCCCAATCTATCACCACAAGCTGATCTTTGGCGCTTAGTATGTTGTGGTGACCAAAATCGAAATGGCAAAGCACATTGTCTTCGCAATGAAGCTTGGGTAACTGGCGGTATTTCTCATACAGTGACTTATAACGCCGTTTTAAGACATTATCGTGAATATGCGCCCAGTAATGGTCGAGTTTGGCGGTGAGATCAAAATTACGTATTGATAAGGACGGTTTGATCTCGTGGATCTTGGCTAACTCACTCAATAAAGCATCGGCCGGATGATCTGCCGAAATAGGTTTCCCTTCGCACCAAGTGACCAACAGCCCCTGCTCACCCTGCGCCACAACACGATTGGCTGAAAGATACCCTTCAACGCTCAATAACGCATTGGCTTCATTGCGGCGATCAATATCGAATACTTGGCAATGCTCACTACCCGCTCGCCAGACTAACCAACCATAATTCGATGTAAGAACGCGCCAACAACGATTGGTTAGCCCTCCAGAAAGAGGAAGTGCCCCGAGGGGCACTTCATTAATCAGAGAGGGGATGGCCGCAAGATTGGGCGCTGATTGCAGCGCTTGCTTCCATGGCTGCATCATTAACTCTGTAATATCGGCATTACAGACCCAATACCGAGCGAGACTCTTGTTTACGAATCTCGGTCTCGTCAGCCCACTCAATCAGGCCAGTTTCTAGATCCATAAGACGCATCGTCATTTTGTAGTAGACGTCTTTGTCACTGCCCGCCTCTTTAACGATGCTGCTCAAGTTGCCGTAAAGCATGTACTGTGCGCCAACCATTTGACCAAATTGAATCGCAGTGCTTTGGTTCACAAGCTCGTCGTTGTTTTGGAAGTTAAGCTGCTCACGCACAGACTCTACGCGATCCATATCCACGAAACGGAATTTGCCTGAGTTAAGCATCTTGGTACTGATTGTGTCAGTAATCGACTCAGTATCAATGTGCTCTGTGGTTTTATTCTTAATGCGCTCAACAAACACGATTGGACGGCTGTCGCGAGTGATTGCCGCTACAGAGCCCGACATCAACATGCTATCAACCATATCCCCGGCAATTTTTTGCAGATCAGTCGAACCGAAATCGATGGTCGTTGTTTCAGTTGCCTGTGCATCGCCATAGCTGACTTTATTTGAACAACCGCCAAGAATGACAGCTAAACCCAACAAAGCAATAATACTCTTTTTCATTTTGTTTCCTTAGTCTTGCTTACGTTTCCAACTCGTGGAAATTAATCATCAGCTCCGCGCAACTGCACACGGAATTCTTTACCATTTGGATTAACAGACACCTCAGAGAGGGTAATGGTTTCATCACCGCGTAAAATGGCTCTACGCCACGGCGCCTGTTTTGTATTGACTTCTAGGCCTTGCTCGTCATACCAATAAAAACGATATTGAATCGTTTGATCGACAGAGGTCTTATTCGATAGCTTAACCACCGCTCTAGGGTGACCATTTGTGTCAACAGTAGAGATGTCGTCAATGGAGAACTTATCCCCCATTTTTTCATCCCCATAAAGCACCGTCTGAGTCTGTCCCTCAATTTTAATACCGGCTGTTTTGCTTGAGCTACAGCCAACAATTGAGAGCAACACCCCAATTACTACTAACCACTTTTTCATTACAATCTTCCTAGTTGCTTGTGCCAAATAGTGGCATTACCACCTTGCCTCGAAATCCAAACCAAGGCTGTTTGGCGATCTCTTACTTCAAAAGTATAGTCCTGACCATCCACTGTGAGTGTATGCTCACCCGCATTCACTATGCTACTCGCCGCGTTTACTCGCCCCGGCAATGTTTGCCAACTGCGGGTATCCGGTTGTTCAGTCAAAGTATTCCACACGTTGAACAGCAGATTACCCACGTTGTCTTCATCACCCGTCGAGCTTTTACGAATCTGATCTTTTGCATACACACGCAGCGCTTGTCTTAACAAAATTGAAGGCATGTTCTCAGAAAGCTGCTGCTGCGCCATCAAGTTTACATCAACCAGCTCATCGCTCTTCATCGATTTACTGTCTAACACCAGAGGCGACAGTTTTGGCGGAACATTGGGTACATAATAAGGCAAGGCGACAGTATACAGAGCGGTATTGCCACGACTGTCATAGATAGGCAAAGTCAGGTTCCAAGCCTGCATCGCCGAGACAACCCCCTGCTCTTCCAGCACAATCACCCTACCCTGACCTTGTTTTGGCCCAGAGCGATCGCCATATTGTTTTTTCAGTTTAGCCAAATCTTGATTACGGCTAGAGCGTTTCGCCACGCGAATCGCGGATTCAATAACCGCTTCATTTTCAGGTGCAACGGCTAAAGCACGCGTGTAATCAATATAAGCACCATTTAAGTCATTCGACGCTTCATACAGAAGACCCGATAGGTACAGTAGATAGCCGTTTTGAACTGCCTTGAGCTTGTTACCTGCATCAGGGTAGCGTGACAGTACTGATCCCAAGTTTGGTGATAGACCTTGCTGCTTGAGCTGCTGCTCCGCCGATTGGAGATCTTTTTCTCTTGCTTGACGAGCTCGCTCTTGAACTCGATTAGCGCGTCTTACTTCGACCAACGCGCCTTCAAGATCATTGCTTTCAACGTAGTTAAGTCCAAGGTACAAGTGTAGAAAACCCAGCTCATAGTCAGGCGGGGTATACTCGGTAATGTTGTCGTTAATCGCCAACGCACCGACACTGGTTGCTGTGTCAGTAATCGAGATCAACGCTTTATCCTGCTGCACGCGCACCGCTTTATCACTTAATTCCAGCGCGGACTTACTTTGCGGGTAGTCGCGGTTCAAAAATTCCACTCTACCGCGTTCAAAGTTATCCAAAATTCCGCCCGCTACAGGCTCAGCTGGCAATGCTGACAAGGCCTTATCGTACTGACCTGTTTTTACCGACTGGTAAACAATCGTATTTTGCTGAGTATAGTGACTAAATAGATTGCCGGCGGAAAGCCCGGCACAAGCGGTCAAGGTCGCTGTAAGCGCGACCGTTGCCGTATGTTTAACGCAACGTCTTAACATAAATTTTGAATAACATGACTCATTTGTTTGTGAAACTATGACCGCTAAACGCCAATATGGTTGCAACTCGGCCGATATTGGCCACAGCTTCATTCGTACGCAACAGTCAGGATAACAACTTGGTTAACTTGCTACCTATGACGTTTTAGCCGACTAATAGGGGTCCAAGTGGACGACCGCCCACAAGGTGCATATGAATATGATAAACCTCTTGTCCACCATAAGCGTTGCAATTCATGATCAGACGGTAACCGTCATCAGCAATGCCTTCTTCTTTTGCAAGCTTTTTCGCGACAGTAAACATACGACCCATCATTGCTTCGTCATCAGCCTCAACATCATTCACTGTTGGGATCAGTTTGTTTGGAATGATAAGGATATGGCTTGGCGCACGAGGATTAATATCGCGAAACGCCGTCACTAAGTCATCTTGATACAAAACATCAGCTGGGATTTCTTTACGAATAATTTTGCTAAAAATGGTTTCTTCAGCCATGAAGGTCTCCAATTACCAGATAGGATACGTGTGTGAGTGAATACACTTAATAATAAAAGAAAGTATGCACCATGGGCTTAGGGATCACAATTGAAAGCAAACCCAACTAGCTACTTGTTTTTATTATTGTTCAAATCTTCAACGTGTCGACTCTTTCTCTCGAAGACTGAGCTAACACTTCTTCACAAAACTATCACTTTTGTTGTGTTTTTGATGAGTGCGTCATAAAACGTAGCACTGTTTATTAGATATATTTCAGTTTTTGCTATTTGTAACGATAGAGAGACATAGCACCAACTGATATTTAGTCCGCACGCAGATTGTGCGACAGGTTGGTGACAAGCGTCCAGACTATTTTTGTATCGTTTTTGTATTGCTGCACTTTATAGGGAGAGATAAATGCAGGGTTCTGTCATCAGAAGAATGTATGCCGGCTTTACGCTGATCGTCGTACTATTCGTCATCACTATTGCCATCATGCTTAACGGCATGAATCAGATTCACCAAAACTTTGGTTCGGTATCGAACACATCGTTACCCCTGGTGTCCATGTCTAACCAAACCAGTGTGCAGCTGCTATCCGCTGATAAGTCATTCAAAGACTTTCTCACTACGCAGAATGAAGAGCGCATGACCATTCGCCGTGAAGAGTTTACGGTATCGATGCAGAAATTTGGCGAGGCGCTTACTCAGCTTTCTGAAGTCAGCCAAGGTATCCCAGAGCTTGAAACGGCTATTACCGAATTGCGTGACGTGCAAACCCGTTATGACCAGGAAGCGCAAACAGCTATGGACAACTACCAGTCCATGTTTGCCGCGCAAGAGCAAGTTCAGCAATCGACTCGTCGCTTCCAAAAACTTCACGCTGACTTATCCGTGGGTATGAAAGATTATGTGGATGATTCATCGAGCATCTCGGTGAAAGTGATGGCGAAGAGCTACTTCATTAAACTTAAGGATGCTGAAATCATTACATCCGATGCGCTTGCTAGCAGTGATACAGAATTTGTACAGCAAGCCGTAAACAAAAACCGTAAGGCAGTGAGCCACTTAAACTACGCGTTCAATGGCCTAGTCACTCAGATGCCAGAGCTAAAAGACGCTTTTTCTGAGTCGGTAGCTCAATTTACGCAGGATGTCGGCCGCAAAGGTGGGGTACTCGACCAACACAACAACTACCTTATTGCTAAAGATGCCTTATACCAGAACATTGAAAGTCTAGCCGTCGTGGTTGACGATGCCATGGGAACACTTAATGGCTTCAATGACATTGCAACCAGTAACCTCAATTCATCATTGGCTCATGCCGGTGACATTTACAACGAAGGCGTCATCAAAGCCGTCGGTATCGGTTTTGTTGTAACATTGATTGCGGTTGGTATTGGCTATCACATTGCACAAAGTGTCCGCCAACCACTCAACAGCACGCTTAAGACGCTGGAGAGCCTAACTGAAGGCGACATGACTCAGCGTATCGAAGTGAAATACAACAACGAGTTCCGCCGTCTAGGGAATCACATCAATACCCTTGCGGACAGCTTACACAACGTTCTGGTCAAGCTTAACGATGCTTCGGACAACCTAACGGATACCGCAAGCAGCAACCAATCGACATCAGCCAGTGCCCAGCAACAGTTGAGCGCTCAGCGTGAGCAAACGGCTAACGTTGCTACAGCAATGACGGAAATGTCTCATTCGGTACAAGAAGTGGCGAACAGCGCGCAAAGCTCTCTAGAGAAAGTGCATGCCGTAGAGTCTGCATCTGAATCTGGTCGTCAGATCATGAGCACCAACATCAGCACGATCAACCAGCTTGAGACTCGTCTCAATGAATCGGTTGAAGCGGTGGGTGAGCTGCAACGCATGAGTAGTCAAATTGGTAGTATTCTTGATGTAATCCGCAATATTGCAGAACAAACCAACCTGCTCGCCCTCAACGCAGCGATTGAAGCGGCACGTGCAGGTGATCAAGGTCGAGGCTTCGCAGTCGTTGCGGACGAAGTTCGAGTGTTGGCACAAAAGACCACGGAATCAACCACAGAAATTGAAACCATGATCAGTAACTTACAGTCTAGCTCAAAGAGTGCTGGCTCAGTGATTGAAAGCTGCATGAAAGATATGGAGCTGTCCGTTGAGCAAGCTTCAAGTGCTAATGGCGCGATGGAAGAGATTCAAGCGCTCATTATTGAAATCAGCCAAATGAGTACTCACATCTCTCAAGCCGCTGCAGAGCAGAGCGAGACAACCGCTGACATCGCGAAAAACATTGAAGAAATCAATCACATCGCAGATGACAGTTACCAAGCCATGTCGCAAATTGCCGCGACCAGCCAAAGCTTAACTAGCCTTGCTAACCAACAAGGCGAACTGGTACATCGATTTAAGCTTTAACTTCGTCAATAAAGCGTAAATAATTCAACAAGAGCGAGATTCCTAGAGTCTCGCTCTTGTTTTTTAAACCTAACGCCATTATATCTTGAGTATGGCTTGCTTTACTTTTTAAAGACCTAGCGCAGGGCTGCGTTGGGTCGTCTTCCATTTTCTTCGGTAAGCCAAATGTTGAAGGAAACACTATGGCCGTTCATGTAGGCATCATTGACCAAGACCCGATTCGCTTGGTCACTCCATTACTCGATGACCGCACCGTCAGTCGTCATATCATTTTTATCGGTGACGAATCCCAGTTTGATATGTATGAGCGCCTGAGCGCCGTACTTGGTGAGCGAGAAATCACCTCTGAGTTTTTTGAAATTCCCAATATCGTCAACACCTCAGCCATCAAGCAATCCATTCTAACGCTCGCCAATACACTCAAAGAGAAAAACCTTGAGGTCAAGCTCAATGCAAGTTGTGGTTTAAGGCACAGACTGCTGTCCGTCTATGAAGTGTTCCGCACCTTCCACTGGCCTATTTTTGTAGTTGAGCCAAACAGTGACAAGATGTGCTGGTTGTACCCAGAAGGCGCACAGGATGCCCAGGTGCAAGACCACATTACTATTGGCGACTATCTAACCATCTTTGGCGCGAGAGGCGAGTTCACTGACTACGACCTACCACCACAGTTAGATAAGAAGCTGTACCAACTTGGCGAGAAATGGGCAAGTAACGCCCTAGAGCTTGGCCCTGGCCTTGCGACGTTAAACTACCTTGCGACTACATGCCGTAAAGAGCAGAAACTTGATGTCGCCTTGTCTGAGAAGCAGCAAGGCTACCGCGAGCTGAACATGCTAATCAGCGACCTAGTCGAGTCTCAAATCGCCAATTACGACAACGGGGTACTGACGTTTATCAGTGAAGACGCTCGACGTTTCTCAAACGGTGAATGGCTAGAGAACTTAGTTCATAGCACAGTGAAGCAAATCCGTGATGACTTGCCGACCATTCAAGATCACTCGCTAAATGTACAGGTGTATCGTCAGCTCGGAGAGCGTGAAGTGCGTAACGAGTTGGATGTCGCTTCCGTGGTGAACAACAAGCTGCACATTATCGAGTGTAAAACCAAAGGCATGCGGGATGACGGTGACGACACGCTCTACAAGTTAGAGTCACTGCGCGACCTCCTAGGTGGCCTGCAGGCACGAGCGATGCTAGTAAGCTTTAGACCCCTTCGTCACAACGACATTACTCGCGCAGAAGATCTGGGACTGGCACTTATCGGCCCTGATGAACTCAAAGATCTCAAACACCACCTCACTATCTGGTTCCAAGGCGCTGGCGGTATTGATGAGCGTGCGCGTCTGAGCTAATTTCCAACTAGCTCATACAAAAAAGGCTTGGCACAGCGCCAAGCCTTTTTGCTATCTAAATCTGAATTAAGCAGATTTGATTTGTTCACGCTTTACTGCAGCTTTATGCTTCATGCCAACGATAACCACACACACGTATGCGGCAATCGTTAGACCAAGGATAGCAAATGGTAGTGCTGCCCAGCCGTAACCATCAACGGCAATACCACTGATCACACTGCCAAAACCAAAGCCAAGCGAGATAAAGAACATCATCAGACCTTGAGTCAAACCGCCGCCAACAAACGTCAGACGTGCAGCAATCGCTGGAGAAATCATGTCCGTTACCGTAATACCTTGCAAGTAAACGAGGAATAGCGCTAGAGGAATGATGTAGTGCAGAGACATACCCGCTTCTGCAATCACATAAGCAATAGCAATCACCACGATTGATGCAACTGCAGATAGCTTAAATAGGCTTAGGTTACCAAAGCGTGCAACGAATTTTTCCGCGGCAACCAGAATCACTAAGCCAAGAATTGATGCTACCGAAAGGTTGGCTGCAGACAGAGACTGAGACACACCATAGCCATTCTCTAGTAAGTTCGGATATTGTGCTTGGAATGCACCTTGACCCGCACACAGTAGGCCAACCGCCAACAAGAATAGACCAAAGTTAGAGAAGATAACCTTAACAAAGCCAACTTTTGGTGCATCATCTTCTGCAGCTGCAGCTGCCATAGCTTCCGCGTTATCAAGAATACGCTGCGCTGGCTTCTTATTTGTTAGCATAGTGATAACCGCGAGCACTGCAACGATCGCCATCATTGCTATAAAGCGCATTTCGTATGACCAGCCAAGATCTGTCACGTACGCGAGTGCAATGCCAGATAGCAACGAACCGATAATAAGAACCTGAGCCATGCGACCAAGCATAGACGCTTCGGTCTTTGCATCGTAACCAGCAAAAGTGATAAACACTGGGTTTAGCATAAGAAGAATCGCAGAGCCTGTACCAAAGAAGACTGAGCCTACCGCCATCATAGAAAAGTTGCTACCCGCAGTAAGGAAACATGCGCCAGCCAGTAAGTAAGACACCATACCGAAAAGCTGAGCAAGACGGTGTGCCTTATATTTGTCTGCTAGCATGCCAATAACTGGAGCAAAAAGGCCAGCCAGACCAAACAGACCCATTGCCAAGCCAGCGTCCGTTGCGCTGCCAGTACGAGCAAGGATGAACGATGGCACCATCATAGGAATAAAAACGATTTGTACGATACCGTAAGCAAAGTGCGCTGAGAACCAGCCTTCTAAGCCAAGCTTTTTCAACATGTTGCAGACCTCTTTAGGAAAATATCCATAGGGTTGTAGGAATAAAGGAACAGTACGGCAAAAAGAATCCTTCTTTTACCCACTTTCATCATAGCCTCCATAATCAACGATAATAAGTAACATACTAGTACACGTTTTGTGTGCTTATCTGTTACTCTAGCGCGCTCATTGTGGCAGGCATTTAAAGGCCGCAATCATAGCAAGGTCTCCATTAGCCAGTAATAGTGCTACCTCCCCCACTGTCAACATAACGCTTCACTGAGCGTCACAAATGCTATACTCTACGCATCATAACAATAAACTCATTAGCGACTCATTCACACGCTAATTCTTTTGGTGGGAGCTCCCCCTATGAACCTTACAAAATTGCGAGTGTTTGCACTGACTGCCGAACATGGCTCGCTAACCAAAGTTGCCAATATTATGGGTAAAACCCGCACATCTTTGAGTATGGCTCTCTCGAGCTTAGAGGATGAGCTTGGCGTAGAACTGTTTGAACGAACTCGTAATCGCCTAGTTCTGAATGATGCAGGTGCAGCCTTACTGCCAGACTGTCGGAATATTCTCAATATGGCTGAGAGCTTGTACTCAAAAGCAGAACAGTTCCGCCAAGGCGACAGCGACAAAATCCGTATTGCCTACGATGACACACTTCCATCGACGTTTTGGCGTCGGCAGTTAGTGGCACTGTCTGATGAGTTTCCTCACATATCGCTCACTGCAATAAAATCATCCAGTGCAGATATTCCAACGCTCGTTAAAGAAAACCACGTTGATCTTGGCTACGGGCTTGTGTTTAGTTCAGGTGACGACCCAGCGATCAAAGTTCGCGCTCTGCACCGTATTCGTATGATGGCCGTCTGCTCACCACTACATGATTTGGCTAAGCTATCTAATGTGACCAGCACAGACATCACTGCCTATCGTCAAATTGTACTTTCTCACCTTTTCGACGAAATTCACCAAGATTTCCGCCCGATTTCTAGTAGTACGATGAGCTTTTCTAACTATCAAGAAGTACTAGAGGCCGTGGTTGATAACCTCGGCTGGGGCATTATTCCTGAGAGTTTAGTCAAACAAGAACTACGCAAGGAGCATCTTGTGGTACTCAAGCACCCAAATGGAATGTACTACGAGAGCTTTGGCGAGATGTCTAGACCGAATGACCATACCGTTGAGACGCGTCAGGCGCTGATCGATGGAATTGAGGAAGGGATTTACGATTTGTTTTAAGGGTTGTGGTTTCTTTGGATTCTGCATATTTACCCCTCCTAGCCTCCCCTTATTAAGGGGAGGAACCATAAGCTCGCTACGCATCGCCTTATAATTAGTGCAATGTTACGCGAGTAACGAGCAGTGGTTCTCCCCCTTTATAAGGGGGAGCTAGAGGGGGTGCTCTTAAAAAAACAAAAAGCCGAAGCAACAGCTTCGGCTTTTTCACGTCAATCAGTCAAACAACCGATTAAACGATACGCAGACCGCCTTGAGCGATTGCGAAACGACGTGCGCGAGTGAACGAGTACGCGTTTGTGATACCTTCGCCAGTTGGACCTGCGATTGTGAACGTTGAAGTACCTTCAGCGTTGTAACCTACACCAGATAGTGTTGGACCGTTGTGAGCGAAGATAGTTGTGTTGATAGCACGACCGAACTTAGTGACGTTCTCGATGTTACCAGAGTAGATACATGCAGAGTGCTTGTTACCACGTTCAGCAGCTACTGCGCGCTCGATAGCTTCGTCGATGTTCGCACAACGAACAACTGGAAGTACTGGCATCATTTGCTCTACGTGTACTAGTGGGTGATCGTTCTCAACAACCATAACCGCTAGACGAGTCTCTGATTCAACACCGATAGACTTAAGGATTTCACCTGCGTCTTGACCAACGTGTTGCTTAACTGGGTGCCATACGCGAGCAATTTCTTGCGCAGTACATGGCTTAGCACCGTCGATTTCGTCCATAGTTAGGATTTGTGCAGTTAGCTTCTCAGCTTCTTCTGCAGAAAGAACGTAAGCGCCCGTTGCTTCTAGCTTAGCTAGGAACTCGTCAGCGACTGCATCTTCAACGAATACTTCTTTCTCGCCGATACATAGTAGGTTGTTATCGAAAGATGCACCGCCGTAAACGCCAGCCGCAGCTAGGTCTAGGTTAGCAGAAGCGTCAACGATGACAGGTGGGTTACCAGCGCCAGCGCCTACACCTTTCTTACCAGATTGTAGGATTGCTTTCACTAGACCAGGACCACCTGTACCTACTAGCATGTTAACTAGTGGCGACTTAGCGATTTGGTTAAGAGTTTCTAGAGTAGGCTCTTTAACCATAGTAACTAGGTTAACTGGGCCGCCTGCTTCAACGATAGTTTTGTTGATCATGTCGATCATCATCGCAGAAACGACTTTAGAAGATGGGTGAACGTTGAACGTTACCGCGTTACCAGACGCTAACATAGAGATAGCGTTGTTAACGATAGTTTCAGTTGGGTTAGTGACAGGAGTAACAGCACCGATAACACCGTAAGGTGCGCGCTCTTCTAGAGAGATACCGTTGTCGCCAGACCATACTTTAGTTTCTAGAACTTCAGTACCAGGAGTTTTAGCAGCCGTTAGCTGGTGCTTAGCGATCTTGTCTTCAACGCGACCTAGTTTCGTTTCTTCACGAACCATTTTCGCGAAGTCTTCAGCTTTAGCTAGAACTGCACCACGGATAGCAGTAAGGATAGCTTCACGGCCTTCTTTAGTAGAGTTTGCGTAGTATTCTACTTGTGCTTTATGAGTTGCTTCGATTGCAGCTTCAACAGTTTCGAAAACGCCTTGTGCGTTGTTGATATCGAATGACATTATAATTACCTTCTGTAAAGTATTCAGTGGCAAGCCACTTTTAAAGAGCAGGATTAAACCTGCTCCTAATCTTTATTCAATTAAGCGTCGCTATTAATTAAGCGTAAGTTTGAGCAGCTTCTTCGCCGTTCACTACGCGTAGCGTACCTAGTACTAGTGCTTCTAGCTCAACTTCACCTGGGAACTTAGTTACAGGAGCGATGAACTCAACACGCTTAGTGATTTCAGCTGTGATGTACTTGCTGTATGCGATACCACCAGTTAGAAGGATACCGTCAACCTTTTCACCGCCGAATACCGCGCCCATAGCAGCGATCTGCTTAGAAACTTGGTAAGCCATAGCGTCAGTCACTAGTTTGAACTCAGCGTCGCCAGCTTCCGCTTTCTCTTCGATTTCACGCATGTCGATGCTACCTGTGTAGCTGAATGCGCCGCCTTTACCTTGGATGAATGCTTTCATCTCAGCGTGCGTGTACTCACCGCTGAAGCAGATGTCGATTAGCTCGCGAGTTGGTAGGTCACCAGAACGCTCTGGAGTGAATGGACCTTCAGATACTGCGTCGTTTACGTCAACAGTTTGGCCGCCCATGTGAGCACCTACAGTGATACCGCCACCCATGTGACAAACGATAACGTTAACGTCTTCGTACTTCTTACCTTGGTCTTCAGCGAATTTACGCGCGATAGCTTTTTGGTTAAGAGCGTGGAAACGACCCTTACGCTTGATAGCTTTGTGACCAGAGAAAGACGCCAGCTCAGATAGCTCGTAAGTTACTGGAGCGTCAGTGAAGAATGCTTCGATGCCGTTCTCATCAGCGATCTCTTTACCAATGATGCCTGCAAGGCTAGCTGGGTGCTGGATTTGCGCTTCTAGAAGGTCTGCGATTACTGCATCGTCAACCTTGTAAGTACCGCCAGAGATTGGCTTAAGAACACCACCGCGACAAGCAACAGCGTTTAGCTCAGAAGCTTTAACGCCCGCTTCTTCTAGAGCCGCTAGAATTGCTTCTTTACGGAATTCTTTTTGGTTTGCAACAACTGCACCGAATGGCGCTAGCTCTTCAGCGCTGTGACGTAGAGTTTTTTCGAACAGTTCAGTTGTACCTTCGAAAAGACCGATTTTTGTAGACGTAGAGCCTGGGTTGATAGCTAGAATTTTCATCACTTATAAACCTAATTTAAGTTATTGCTAGTTATAATTAAGCAGACGCGTCTGCTGCTTCTTTCTGCTGGCTCATCGCCGCGACAGAACATGCAAGCGCGATAGATACTGTCTTCTCAGCTTCGCCGTCAGCGCGAGAAACTAGAACAACAGGAATACGTGCACCAAGTAGAACACCCGCCATGCTGAAACCAGCCATGTACTGAAGTGCTTTAGCAAATACGTTGCCTACTTCGATGTTTGGAACCATTAGGATATCTGCGTTGCCCGCTACTGGAGACTCGTAACCTTTAAGGTTTGCAGCGTACTGAGATACCGCGATATCTAGAGAGATAGGACCAGAAACGATACAACCTTCGATTTCACCGTTTTGGTTCATTTTTTGAAGCTCTGCCGCGTCCATAGTCGCTGGCATTTTGTCGTATGGCTTCTCTTTCGCACACAGGTTAGCTACTTTAGGCTCTTGGATGCCTACAGAGTGTGCAAGGCTCACTGCGTTCTTGATGATGCCCGCTTTTTGCTCAAGCGTTGGCATGATGTTCATTGCTGCGTCAGTGAATACGTGGAAGCTGTCGCCGCCTTCTTTAAATAGAACGCCTGCGTGGCTAAGAACGTTACCAGTACGTAGACCGTGCTCTTTCTTAAGCACTTCCTTTAGTAGAACTGAAGTGTCGATTAGACCCTTCATTAGTAGGTCGCCTTTACCTTCTGCGATTGCAGATACCGCTGCAGTAGCGATTGCTTCTAGACCATCAGCTTCGATAATGTCGAAGTTCGCTAGATCAACGTTAGCTTTTGCTGCTGCTTCGTTGATTAGCGCACGCTCACCAACAAGAATCACGTCAGCCATTCCTTCTTGGAATGCGTTGTTTGCTGCGTCTAGCGTTGCATCATCGTGCGCCGCTGCAACAACCATGCGTTGCTTCTTACCGAACTTTTTAGCTTGCTGAATAAAGAAGTCTTTATTGTACATAGGGGCGATACCTTTTATTTAAGAAGAGAGCCACTCGCCCTCTTTCTATTATCGATAAACACTTATCTCTAAAAACAATTCGTCATTGTGGAGCAATAGAAGCGAATTATTTTGTTGGACCCTCGTGAAAGGATGGGTTGAATTTATCGTAGGTATTATCGGAATTAACGTCACTCAGTGTCAGTTTTTTTGACCGATTTACGGTAACAACTATTTGACCATGAATGATTCATAAGCATTCATATCACCAGTAGCTATGGGAGCAGATCGTGATCACAAATTTGCTTAGATTTGGCTGTCAATTTGACAAGAGAAAGGCAAAACGTAACAAGGCAGAGCTTAGGTAACACACCCTTTATACTAGGTAAGTTACCTATATAAAGTTGAGTAACACTGCGAATATCAGCGATAAATTCACAGCAATTATCTATTCGCTATTTACGATTAAAGGCCATCGAGTTGCCTATGCTCAAACCACTCATTCAGTGAATGAATGTTAATGGCACATTTGTAAAGTGTAGTAGTAACGCTAGAGTAAGTTTTTTTGACGCTGAGTGAAGTGCCCCGATTCATGACCATACCCTATACTTGCCTCAGCTAATCAACGTGATTGAGAAGTTTAAGTTTCTGAATCACAAAGTAGATACACCATTGACTACTATTAAGTAAGGGTCGACGATGACAATCCAAAATCGCCTAGAAGAAAGTGTAAATAACCTAAACACTGTACTTGAAGAGCAAAAGCAACTTCTTGCTGAGCACAAAGCGAGCCAAAACTACGCTGAACGCCTACAAAACCTGCTTACTCCAACAGATGAACTAAGCACTAAAGGTGATGACCTATACATCGGTGGCTGCAAAGCAACTGATCTAATTGAACAATACGGCAGCCCGCTATTCGTACTGAGCGAAGACACTCTACGTGGCAACCTACGTCGCGTTAAGAATGCATTCGGTTCAAACTGGCCTAAGCCTGTGAACGTAATGTTCGCAATCAAATCAAACACTAACTACGCTGTTCGCGCTATCTGTAACGAAGAAGGCGTTGGTGGCGACTGTTTCGGTCCTGGTGAAGTTGAAGCAACTCACATCGCAGGTGCGGATCCAAAAACTATCGCACTAAACGGTACCGTTAAGCCTGAGCTAGCTATCCGTAAAGCAATTGAGTACGGCTACGCAATCCACCTAGACTCTTACGAAGAAATTGAAATCGTAGAGCGTATTGCGGCAGAAGTTAAGCCAAAAGAAAAAGTACGCATTGCTGTACGTCTGAAAGTTATCCCAGAAGATTTCTTCAACGACTTCGAACCAGATGCATACCCATTCCCTAACTTCATCGGCGCGATGAAATGGATCAAGTTCGGTCTACTAAAAGAAGAAGCGAAGAAAATCGTTAACCGCGTTAAAGAAATCGATGCATTCGAATTCTACGGTTTCCACACTCACCTAGGTCGTTTCTCTAAGCAACCTGAAGGTTGGGATGCGCTATACCGTGAGTACGCACGCAACGTTATCGAGATCTCTCGTGAGTGTGGCGTTCAACCATTCCAAATCGACCTTGGCGGCGGTTGGCCACGTGAGCGTGAGCCAGAGTGTCGTAGCGTTGAACACATGATGAACCGCAACACAATCGAAGACTACGCTGCTATCGTATGTAAAGGCATGCTAGAAGAATTCAACAAAGAAGGCTTCGAGATCCCACAACTATGGCTAGAACCAGGTCGTTACATCGCAGGTAACATCGGTACGCTACTAACGTCTGTATACGTAGTGAAAGATGACCAAGAGATGGACTACACCTACACAATGGTTGACGCATCTACGTACCTAGCAACGCTAGTAGAGTCTCAAGAGTCTAAGAACCCAGTTCTACCGGCTAACAAGATGACTCAGCCTCTTCAAGAGAAGACGACTGAAGTAGCGGGTCCAATCTGTATCCCATCTATCTGGGAAAGCGGTGCACGCATGCCAGCTCTAGAGCCAAAAGACGTTCTAGCTATCATGGATGTAGGTCACTACGCAGAATCTCAAGCGAGCCAGTTCAACTCTCTACCACGTCCTGCAACTGTACTAGTTAAAGACGGCGAAGCTGAACTAATCAAGCGCGCTGAAACGGTTGAAGACGTATTTGCTACGCAAATCCTTCCAGAGCGTTTCAAAAAAGCAAAAGCAGAACTTGAGAAGCAGCGTAAAGCTTAATTCTTAAGTCTTCTGGACGGACAAAAGCCTCTCAATTGAGAGGCTTTTTCGTATCTGTTGCCCAGATAATGTTACCAATAGACAAGTAACAAAAAAGCGGAGCAGTTTCCTGCTCCGCTTTTCTATAATCTCACTTTCTAACCGCGATAACCGTTAATTAAGTAGCTTGCGCGCCGCTTCCACAACAACGCGAATAGAACGCGTCTCTGCTTGTTTCAACGTATCGTGATCCGGTGTCTCTTTCTGTGTACGGTTGATGATAACGCCCGCAACACAGCCAGCTCGTAGACCTGAACTTGCACACATTGTTAGTAGCGTGGCTGATTCCATTTCAAAGTTAAGCACACCCATTTGTTGCCACTCTTCCATAGAACCTTGGAAACGACGTACTACACGACCCGAGAACGTATCATAGCGCTCTTGGCCTGGGTAGAACGTATCGCTCGATGCTGTCACACCAGTGTGCACTGTTGCACCTGCTTCAATCGCAGCTTCTTTCATTGCCGTTGCTACATCGAAATCCGCAACCGCTGGGAACTCCATTGGCGCGAAGTGTAGGCTTGCACCATCAAGGCGAACAGAGCCTGTGGTCACAATCATATCGCCCACATTCACATGTGATTGAATCGCACCTGTGGTACCAACACGCAAGAAGGTACGCACGCCAAGTTGCGCTAGCTCTTCTACAGCGATAGAGGTTGACGGACCACCGATACCTGTCGAGCAAACCACCACTGGCTTACCGTCTAATTTTGCACGATACACAGTGTACTCACGTTGGCTTGCCAAAAACTCTGGCTCATCCATCAACTCAGCGATCTTCTGAACTCGAGCTGGGTCACCTGGAATAATGGCAAGTGTTGCGCCTTGTAGATCTTCTTTATTTACTCCGAGATGGAAAACAGCTTGGGACATGGGGGACTCCTTTTGTCTCTTGGGTATGGGTTTAAGCTTATAAGATAGTGCCACCAATAAACGTACACGGATCACACTTATTTAATGCAACAGACGCAACATTTCACATTAAATCGGTTTGCATCACACTTTATTGTCGAATTTGCTCTGATATTGCACAAATTCAGTTTTTCAGCTCACAAAAAAGCCGCTCATAAACGTTAAGTCCCTGAGCGGCTATCGCCATACTAGTCGAGACTAATCCAACGAGGATTTATGACGAAGCAGTCTTAGCGCATTCAAGGTCACAATCGCCGTCGCGCCACTATCGGCTAGTACGGCGACCCAAAGCCCAGTAATACCCAGCAAGCTCGTGACAAGAAACACCCCTTTGAGACCAAGCGCAAGGGCGACGTTCTGTTTGATGTTGTTGAGCGTTGCACGTGAGAGTTCGATCATCGCTGGTAGCTCAGTTAAACGGTTGTGGGTCAGAGCTGCATCGGCGGTTTCAAGCGCGACATCAGTACCGCCTCCCATCGCAACCCCAATATTGGCCGCTTTCATTGCCGGAGCGTCATTAATACCATCTCCCACCATCGCCACTCGATGCTGGCTTGCCAGTTCATTCACATAACTCACTTTGTCCGCAGGCAACAATCGCGCTTTATAATCCATCCCAAGAGGAGAAGCGATGGATGCGGCGCTGCGTTCATTATCCCCGGTCAGCATGATAGTTCGGATACCAAGTTTGGACAGTTTTGCCACTGCCTCAGCAGTATCTGGCCTAATTTCATCTTGCCACGCAATCAGACCCTGCAGCGCCATCCCCTGCTCGGTTTCACAAAGTGCTACCACGACGGTTTTACCTTGATCCTCAAGTGCTGCAATTCGCTCTAGAGCTTCGCTAGAAATTGACACCTCAAGCTTGGAGGGGGCAGAAAGTATCCACTTCACATCTTCTAACATGCCTTCAACACCCACACCAACCAGCGCTTTTTGCTCTGAGGCAGGCAAAATCGACACACCTTTACTTTCTACATAGCGCACTAACGAGGTTGCGAGTGGATGGTTAGAACCCTGCTCAATAGACGCTGCCGCTGATAGTAGCTCGTCTTCAGACAATGAACCACTGACAATCACATCCGTCACTTGCGGTTTGCCTAGCGTTAGGGTGCCCGTTTTATCAAACGCAACGGATTCAATGTTGCCAAGCTGCTCAAGCGCCGCCCCGCCTTTAATGAGTGCACCACGTCTTGTCGCCGCAGCTAGCCCAGAAGTAATCGCGGCTGGTGTAGAAATAACGAGAGCACAAGGACAAGCAATCAATAACAGCGCAAGGCCTCGATAGACCCAGGTTTCCCAAGGCTGAGCAAACAGAAGTGGCGGCGTAATAATAACCAGCAAAGACACTAACATCATAAGCGGGGTATACCAGCGGCTAAATTTATCGAGAAAACGCTCGATCGGCGCTCGGCGTGACTCGGCTTCTTCAATAAGGTGTAAGATGCGATCAATCGCGTTCTCACCTTGCTTTGATGTCACTTTTAGGCGCACGACTTTATCAGCCAACACTGCACCTGCCATGACCGTGTCACCAACCATACGCTCAACGGGAACAGATTCACCGGTAAGTGCACTTTCATCAAAGCTTGCATTGGCACTGAGAAGTTCACCATCAGCGGGCATTCTATCGCCCGGCGCGACTTCAATAATATCGCCAGGCTCGAGCAAAGCGGCACTTTTCTTTTGACGAGTGTTGTCAACAATGACCGTGGCTTCTTCTGGTACTAGCGACATTAGCGCTTGAACGCCGCTTCTTGCTCGTGAAGCAGCGAACGCTTCAAGGCGCTCGCCAATCAAAAACAGCAACAGCACCATCGCCGCTTCAACCGTTTCACCGAGATAAAGTGCACCAATCGCCGCCACACTCATCAGAGTTTCAATGGCAAAAGGCGTACCCGATTTAGCAAGCTTAATAGCTTTGGCGCCAATAGGCATAAGACCAAGGATACAAGTCAGAATAAAAAGCCACTCACTGATAACAGGATAAGTCCCTTTAAAGGCAGCGGCGATAACCATACCTGTGGATATCGCAAGGATATGTGCGTTGTCTTTAAAAGTCTTTTTCCAGCCTGTCAGCTCAGCGTCACCGTTGTTATTAACCGTGCTGCCATCTAATACATTGAGGGTAAATCCGGCATCGGCAACAGCGGCTTCGACTTGTGAAAATAGCGCAGCATCATTGACTCTCACCACCAATTTTTCGGTAGCAAACATCACTTTTGAATTAACAACGCCTTGGATTCGACTGGTTGCAGTTTCCACTTTTCGCGCACAAGCGGGGCAATCCATGCCGGCGACTTTCCAGGACTTTAGCAGTCCAGTGGATTCGGTTGAGGGTTGGCCACTGGAGGCAGCAGGCTCTTCAGGTTCCGCGCTGCAGCAACTGTCGCCAGACTGGCAGCCTTCATCCGGACTCGCAGCGATAGTGGAAACTTGGGTGATTTTGGCTGCATCACAAGCGTCACTTACAGGACGAATAGCATTGATTTTTTGCGTACTGCACGCTTTATGTTTGTTACACATGGGACTCTCCTTTTCATATCCTTGATCCCAAGTGTAAACCTTGGAGCTAGCTCCAAGGTCAAGAACAAATTAACCAGAAAGTGTTGGTGATTCGAGCTGCTTGTCGATTTTTGATACTTCTTCGATCATCACAGGATCATGGGAGCAGAAAGGCTGTGAATTGACACTAACGATACTTGGGTCTTTGGTTTGTGTGCACTCTCCAGTTTTATGAAGCTCGGCAATATGGAAACGCAGCACAATGTAACCAAGCACACCAAACACAATGTTGCCTACGGCTTGACCATACAAAACCCCCAAGGCGCCAAACCACAGTGAGCCAAAGTAGACAAATGGCAAGGTACCGGCGGTCGCTTTTCCCAAATTGAGCGCTGTCGAGTAAAGCGGCTTCCCAAGATTATTAAATGATGTATTGGCAACAAACAGCACGCCATTAAACACGAAGGTGATCGCCACATAGGTAGCAAACGCCGCAACAACATGCGCCGCATCGCCGGTCAATGAAAACACCGCTATTAACGGGTCTTGAACTAAATAGAGCAACAAGCAAACCACCAGCGTGTAGAACGTAGTGACAATTAACGAGTTCTTTAATGTCTCTTCAACCCTATCAATTCGTGCAGCACCAAAGTTTTGGCCGACAATAGGGCCAACCGCCCCAGACAACGCAAAAATAAACGCAAAACACACTGGAATAATACGGCCAATAACCGCAAAACCAGCCACATAATCTTCACCATATTGAGCGATCGCTGTGGTAACAATAGCATTACCAATTGGCGTCGCGGTATTAGTGACAATCGCAGGTAGAGCAATGGCTAGCATGACCTTAGTATCGCGCTTCACGGAATCAAAGGTTGGTCTAGAAAGCAGCTGGTGTACTTTGATGAGCGGCATAAATGAGAAATAGAACACAGCAAATCGAGCCACTACAGAAGCCGCCGCGGCTCCCTCTACATTCCAGTTGAAGCCGAAGATAAACAACGGGTCGAGTATGGCATTAACAATACCACCCGCGAGCGTTGCCCACATCGAACGCTTTGCATCACCAGCGGCACGAAGCCCAGCGCCACTCGCCATCCCAAGGGCAATGAGTGGGGTACTAGGAAGCAAAATCCACAAGTAGGCTTCTGCACGCTCATGCGCTCGACCTTCCGCCCCAATGGCAGTGAGAAGCTCCGGTATGTACGCGCACATCAGCGCGGTCACCAAGGCACTAATAACGAAGGAAATCACTAAGACACTACTGCCAATTTCTCGCGCATAGCTGATGTTCTTAGCGCCAATGGCCTTGGACATCAATGCACCCATTGCAATGGATGTACCGATACTGACCGACGTAGCAAAGAAAGTGAGAGTGCCCGCAAAGCCCACCGCGGCGGCGAGTTCTGCTTGTCCGAGCATACTGATAAACAGCATGTCGAGTAAGTCGACAATGAAAATCGCCATGATGCCCACAGTCGATGTTCCAGACATCACCAAAATGTGGCGCATCGTTGATCCTTCAACAAACTTGGCAGATTGTTCAGCCATTGAATTCCCTTTCTGTCTACAGACGCTCTACAAACAACAAAGGGCGCCGCAGCGCCCGTTTCGAATAATAGCTAGTTTATACTGGATGTTTGAAGCATGCTTCAATGGTTTTACCAATAGCACGCAGCACATCACGACGGGTAATCACACCGACCAAACGACCGTTATCGATAACAGGATACATTTTCGGCTTACCCACTTTCATCATATCAGCCAGTTCGATAATGGAGGTATCCGGAGCGACAGACAATACCTCACGGTACATACAGTCCCCTACCGTGTGCGTGTCCTGACAGTGATAACTCACTTTTACTAACTTCTCGAGCAAATCTTGCTCAGAAATAAAACCAATCACCTGCTCTCTTTCATCAATAACAGGCCCGCCTAAATGGGTCGATTGCATCACTTTGTCGAGTGCTGCACTGAGCGACATGTCTTCCGTGAACGTGACCGTTCTTTGCGTCATATAATCTTTTACTTTTAGCGACTCCATAGCACTCTCCTTACTTCCCGATAATCAAACCTTGTACGTTCATTCTGGTGCAATCCGTCACAAGGTAGAAATGGGACTTATCGATACTATCGATAGTGAATTCCTATTACAGCGGAAACTCCTTGATTCCACTGCATTGATATTTTTAAGCGTAAGACGGTTTTTTCGATTTTGCCTATCTTATCGATAAGAATTTTGTAACAATCCCGTGAATTAGATTTTCCGTTACTGGCGCCATCATGTTCAAAAAGCTGCTTCAATCTTTATCCGATGCTGTTGAATTTCGCTCACGTATTTGGGTGGTTCACATCTCAGAATCGTTTCTTAAAGACCAATCCTTTGTGGTCAATGAGGATCAGTTTTCAAGCCCGTTATCTTGGATGAAAAGCCGCGGCTACCCGAAAACTATGCTCGACAAGGTCGAGACAATGAAGCGTTCGCAAGTACTCGTTGTTGAGCTCGGTGAAACCACTCACCAGCTTATGAGAGTGAAATAATCTCACCCTCATTATAAGCAAAGCGTAAGTTACGCTGACATCACCCAGACTTCCTCACCACGTATTTCGACAGGCCACGTTTTCACCGAGATATTAGGGTCTTCGACACACTCGCCAGAGGTTAAATCGAAATGCTGCTTGTACAATGGGGAAGCAACGCAATCTCTGCCACCTATGTCTCCCACAATCCCACGACTTAGCACAAATGCCTCACCCAAAGGATCCCAATTATCAATGGCATACACCGCCTGTTCCGTTTCCGGTAAATAAAACAGAGCAAGTTGAGTTTCCCCGACCAGTGCGCCGCGCCCTTGGTATGGCGTCAAATCAGCAACATCACAAATCTTATTCCACATAATTAATCCTCCAACTGCGGGTCAACGATGGTAACAGGGATCCTCTGGCCTCGAACACGCTGATAGCCAAGGTCGGTACTTTGTTGGTCACTGTTGATAAATGGCATAAACTTGGCACGCTTCTCTTCAGATTCAATCGCTGTTTTCCATTCACACTGGTATGTGTCCACAATGTGTTGCATTTGCTTTTCAAGCTGAGCATTGATACCAAGTGAGTCTTCAATCACCACTTGTTTGAGATACTCGAGACCACCTTCTAGGCTTTCCATCCAAACCGAAGTACGCTGCAAGCGTTCGCCGGTCTTAACGTAGAACATCAACACCCTGTCGATCAAAGTGACCAACTGTTCTGTCGTTAGATCAGACGCAAGTAAATCTGCATGGCGTGGACGCATCCCGCCATTGCCACAAACATACAAGTTCCAACCATTTTCGGTGGCGATCACACCAATATCTTTGCTTTGTGCCTCGGCACATTCACGTGTACAACCTGACACCGCAAACTTGATCTTATGCGGAGCTCGAAGACCCTTGTAGCGATTTTCAAGATCGATAGCGAGACCCACTGAATCGTCGACGCCATAACGACACCACGTCGAGCCCACACACGATTTCACAGTGCGCAGCGACTTACCGTAAGCGTGGCCGGTTTCAAAGCCTGCAGAGATCAATGTGTCCCAAATTTGCGGAAGTTGCTCGACCTGAGCACCAAACAAGTCCACTCGCTGGCCACCGGTAATTTTGGTGTAGAGATCGAACTTCTGCGCCACCTCACCCAGCACGATCAATTTTTCAGGGGTAATTTCACCACCAGGGACGCGTGGAACGACTGAATAAGAGCCATCTTTTTGTAAATTCGCGAGAAACAGATCGTTTGAGTCTTGCAACCCACGATGTGAGCCTTCCAAAACATGTTCATTCCACAGTGAGGCAAACACAGAAGCCGCTGTAGGTTTACAAATGTCACAGCCTTTACCTTTACCATGCTTTTCAATCAGTTCATCAAAGCTCTTAATGGAATCCACTTGGCAGATGTGGAACAGCTCTTGTCTTGAAAATTCAAAGTGTTCACAAAGATGGTTATTGACCTCTTGTCCCATCGCCACCAGCTCTTCATCAAGAACGCTCTTCACCATGTTGGCGCAGCCGCCACAGCCAGTTCCAGCCTTAGTTTCATCTTTTAACGTCGCGAGATCATGAGCGCCAGCATGAATAGCTTCGACCAAATCCCCACGGGTTACATTGTGACAAGAACAGATCATGGTTGAGGCACTTGCACCGCCAGACAATGAACTGGTATCAAACAGCAGCTCCGCTGGATGCTCAGGTAGGGTTTTCTCATTGAGATACGCTTGTAAGAGCAAATCGTAGTCGGTGGTATCTCCAACTAGAATTGCGCCTAGCAAACGGCTACTGCTTTCATCAACGATGAGCTTTTTATAAGTGCCTTGAGCGGCGTCTTGCAGCACCATCTCTTTTGCCCCGGGAGTTTGCATTTGCGCGTCACCAATTGATGCGACATCAACCCCTAGTAGTTTAAGCTTGGTGCTCATGTCCGCACCTTCAAACGTCGCCACCTTACCCATAAGCTGGTCTGCGACTGCGCGCGCCATGGCATAACCTGGTGCCACTAGTCCAAAGATACGATTTTGCCAAAGGGCACATTCACCGATTGCGTAAATAGCCTCATCACTGGTTTGGCAGTGATCGTTAATCACAATGCCACCACGCTCACCAATATCTAAACTCGCCTCTCTTGCGAGTGCATCTTGGGGACGAATACCGGCGGAAAACACCACTACATCCACATCCAATGGCTCAGCATCTTTAAACACCATACGGTGATAAGCGGTTTCACCATCACAGATCTTATCGGTACCAGTTGAGGTGTGTACCTTGAGCCCGAGATCTTCAATTTTGCTCTTCAACAGACCGCCAGCACCATCATCAAGCTGCACTGGCATTAATCTAGGCGCAAACTCTACAACGTGAGTTTCAAGCCCAAGAAGCTTCAAGGCATTGGCCGCCTCAAGACCCAGCAAACCACCGCCGATAACCGCACCCGTTTTCGCTCCCTCACACGCTTTACGAATCGCAGAGAGGTCATCCAAGGTTCTATATACAAATACGTTGTCGCGATCTTTGCCTTCAATTGGCGGCACAAACGGATAAGAGCCCGTCGCTAAGACCAAGTGGTCATAACCAAGAATGTCCTCGTCATCTAGAGTGATGCGCTTACTTTGTTTATCAACGCTGGTGACACGGCTGCCGAGTACTAGCTCAACGCCATATTTTTTGTACCACTCTTCGTCTCCTAGCATCAGAGAGTCATGCGAGTTACCAGAAAACAGCGATGAAAGCTGAACACGGTCATAGGCAGCATAACGCTCCTCGCCAATCACCGTAATTCGATAATTTAAATGTCCTTGCAGGCTAATGAGATGAGCGATGAAATGATGCCCAACCATGCCATTACCGACCACAACGATATGTTCCATATCTCGTCTCCCTATGCGCTTTTCTTCGCGTCTTGCTGCTTGCTGATTTCTGCCGTTGCTGACAATTCGTTTTTGGCTTGCTTCTCATATAGGAAGGTCAGTACGGCTTGGCGGTACTTTTGATATTGCGGGTTGTCGGCCATCGCTACGCGATTTCTAGGACGTTCCAGTTCGATATCTAAAACTTCACCAATCGTCGCTGCGGGTCCATTGGTCATCATCACTATCTTGTCGGAGAGAAGCACGGCTTCGTCCACATCGTGAGTAATCATGATGACGGTATTATTGAGCTCCGCCTGAATCGCCATTAGCGCATCTTGCAACTTGGCACGAGTCAACGCATCGAGTGCGCCAAACGGTTCATCCATCAATAAGACTTTTGGTTTTAATGCTAGAGCGCGGGCAATACCAACGCGCTGCTTCATACCGCCGGAAATTTCATCTGGCCTCTTGTCGGCCGCGTGAGCCATTTCAACCAGGTCGAGATAATGATGAACCTGCTCTTTCACCCAAGCTTTATCTTTGCCCTTCGCGACCTGCTTTACTGCAAGTTCAATGTTTTCATACACGGAAAGCCAAGGCAGTAACGAGTGATTTTGGAACACTACCGCTCGTTCGGGGCCTGGGCCATCCACTTCACGGCCATCGACAATCACGCCACCATCGGTGGGAAAATGCAGACCCGCGACCAAGTTCAGTACTGTAGACTTACCGCAGCCTGAGTGACCAATTAGCGAGATAAACTCCCCTTTTTGGATTTGTAAATTGACGTTCTTTAGTGCCACAAACTCCCCTTGTGGCGTAGGGAACCGCATTCCTAGCTGGGTTAAGTCAAGTAAAGGTTTCGACATCGTTAACTTCCTTATTCGATAATCAAGGCGCCATTTCTTCTCAATGAGAACAGAATGACAACAGAGCCTAGTTAGCGAAGCGATTGTTGTTTGTTCCAAGAAAAATGCTTTTGCAGCAGCAACATGCCACGATCAAGCAATAAACCGATAAAGCCGATGGTGATCACCGCGACCATGATGCGGCCTAGTGACGCTGAGCTACCATTTTGGAACTCATCCCACACGAACTTGCCAAGCCCTGGGTTTTGCGCCAGCATCTCTGCTGCAATCAACACCATCCAAGCAATACCGAGTGACAGTCGAAGACCTGTAAAAATCATTGGAATCGCTGAAGGCAATACGATAGTGCGAATATGCTGCCACCAAGAAAGCTTGAGCACCTTACTCACGTTGAGCAGATCTTTATCTACGCTAGTAACACCTACAGCGGTGTTAATGAGTGTCGGCCACAAGCTACACAAGGCAACGGTAATCAATGAGTTAACGAAAGATTTCGCAAACAAAGGATCGTCACTCACGTAAGTCGCACTGACGACCATGGTCACAATAGGCAGCCAGGCCAAAGGTGACACCGGTTTTAAAAGCTGAATGATTGGGTTAAATGCCTGATACACGCCTTGATTCAGACCCAACACAATCCCAAGGGGAATCGCAATCACTGACGCTAAGATAAACCCACCTGCTACAGTGATAAGTGAGGTCCCAATCTGGTCAAAGAAAGTCGGTTTCCCCGTATAAGGGCGGATCTTCACTTTCGCGTCCGGATTTTTCGCCAGCTTGGCTGCGTTGCGCTTTTCTTGACGCTCAACAAACGCCACCGCTTTATCACGCTCCTCAACGTGTTCTGCGGCTAAGTTTTTGAACTGTTCAAACGTCTGAACGGGTCCCGGTAAGGTACCTAAAGACGTCTCTACTTGTTTTGCTGCCAAATGCCACATCATCAGGAAACACAAAATCCCAATGAGGGGGAACAACAGCACTCGGCTGCGGTTCACCACCATGTCGCGGCTTGGCTTAAGTGAAATTACGTTCGTTGCCATCGCCTATACTCCTTAGCTTTCTCGGCTTACTCGCTTTAACGTTCGTGATAGACGTTCGCGTCTAAACTTTATCGTTACCTTTCAGACCGATAGAGAATTTTTTCAGGTACTCATTCGGCTTACTACCGTCATACACGATGTTGTCGATAAAGTGAGTTTGTGGGGCGCGGAAACCATCTTCATTTTTGAAATCAGGGAAGTCTTTCGACGTTAGCACGCCATCTTCGACTAAGGCCTCAGCCGCTTGTTGATAGATATCTGGACGGTAAACTTCTTTAGCGATATCCATGTACCATTGGTCATCTTGCGAGTCTGCAATCTGTCCCCAACGACGCATCTGAGTGAGGTACCAAATCGCATCACTGTAGTATGGGTACGTGGCGTTATGACGGAAGAACACGTTAAAGTCAGGCACATCACGCTTATCACCTTTCTCATACTCAAACGTGCCCGTCATGCTGTTGGCGATAACTTCAGCATCAGCACCAACATAGGCACTTTTCGAGAGCATTTTCACTGCTTCTTGACGGTTGGCATTGTTGTTTTCATCCAACCAATGTGCAGCACGGATAAGCGCTTTCACAACGCGGATATGAGTATTTGGGTTTTCCTCAGCCCAAGACTTCGATACACCAAACACTTTCTCAGGGTTGTTTTTCCAAATCTCGTAGTCTGTCACCACAGGAACGCCAATGCCCTTAAATACCGCTTGCTGATTCCACGGTTCGCCTACGCAATAGCCTTCAATCGTACCCGCTTCCATTGTGGCTGGCATTTGAGGCGGCGGTGTCACGCTAAGTAGTACATCTGCGTCTACTTGGCCACTGTTATCACCTGATTTTGGTGAATAGTAACCTGGGTGAATTCCCCCTGCTGCCAACCAGTAGCGCAGCTCATAGTTGTGCGTTGAAACGGGGAAAACCATACCCATGTTGAACGGCTTACCTTCATCAAGGTAACCCTCAACCACAGGCTTTAGCGCGTCCGCCTTAATTGGGTGAACAGGTTTGCCATCGGCCTGCTTAGGAATGTGCGGCTTCATCGCATCCCAAGTGTTATTGGAAACGGTGATGGCATTACCATTGAGATCCATACTAAATGCAGTAATGACCTCCGCCTGAGTACCGATACCAATCGTCGCGCCCAGCGGCTGACCAGCTAGCATATGAGCGCCGTCCAGCTCACCATCGATGACGCGGTCTAGCAGGACTTTCCAGTTAGCCTGCGCTTCCAATGTGACGTAGAGACCTTCATCTTCGAAAAAGCCCTTTTCGTAAGCGACTGCTAGCGGTGCCATGTCAGTCAGTTTGATAAAGCCAAATTTGAGCTCCTCAATTTCCGGCTCACCTAACTCAGCCCAAGCCGACGTGCCAACCAGTAGCGTTGCCGTTGCAATAGTCGCGGTACTGACGCGATGAAACGTCTTACCCACTTTGTTTGCTCGTTGCGTCCATGTTTTCATAACACTATCTCCGTGTGATGCTTAAAAATTTTTTCCAAAAAAAAAAGGCGCTACTGCCATCTATAAGCAATAGAGCCTATGTGTAAGCAGTAACGCCGTCGCCAACCTTCCATTCACCGCCGTTGATGAGTTCAGGAGCTGCCCACTTAAGGGCGGGGGTATTGTAGTTAATATTAGTAATTCAATATGCGTGCCATATTTAAATTTTCCTATAAAATCATAACCTTAATAAAATCCAGACTCCATCCTGACTTTCTTTTGCTTCTCCAGTGTGCACCGTGCACCAATTGAATGAATTATCATTAACCCCAAAGTGGTAGTTAAAGATGGATGGATTCCAACGTGTTGATCAGGTTCTTTGCAACTTGGTTAAGCGATAGGCTCGACTGCATAGCCGATTTTCGAAGCGCAGCAAACGCCGTTTGCTCGTCAAGATGGTGATACTTCATCAGCAGACCTTTGGCTTTTTCGACAACTTTTCGCTCTTCGAGCTTCAAGTTTAATGCTGCGATTTTTTGATCATCTTGAATCGATTTATCTCGCACTTGTCTGGCGTGAATCACCCAGGCGTTGAGCTCGAATTGAGAATCATGAGGTAGCAAAACATAGTCATTACTTGCAGGTAAGCGGTTGATATCATTGTTATTAAGCTGTTTTAGGATTACAAGAAGTGGACGCTGTAGTTGCTTGGCAACCTCAATGATCAGCGACAGTTCTGCACAAGGCTGCTGCCAAGAAATAACAAGGGTGGCTGAGGGCTCTTTTTCGAGCATGGACTCCAGCTGAGATAGCTGGCAGCCCATGATTTTATCAAAGTCTCTGGCAAGTCTAGCGCTTATATGCGCCTGCTCGGCGATTGAATCGCAACAAACTAAGACTGGTGTTTTTGGCATACGATTTCCCTAACATAGTGTTCCTTCACTCGTTAGTCCATCGCAATATGTATGCCAAAGTCGCTGGGCTTTGGTTTGAGCCTTGTTCCAATCTGCCGACAAGGTAAAAAGCGCCACAGTCATCGTACTAATAACGGAGTTGGCCATCAGTTCTTGCTCATCTTCAGGAGTGCCCAACGGACAAGGAATCTCGCGTTGCTGAGTCATGCACTCTTCAATGTAACTCGAGTTCACTTTGCCGTTTTCTGCCCACCAAATGGTTTGACTTACCTTGGGGTTATATTCGGTCTCACCCGACTGTCCTTTAAAAGAAACGGTTCGCTGAGTTTGCGCCGTGGGTAGGTGTACTAGCGATTCCACTTTGGCGTGTAACTCTTGAAAGCCTGGGTGGAAACTGCCGCGCAGTGCAAACGGCGCATTGGCTGGGTTTAAAGCGCGAGCAACGGTGTTGACGGGCGTTCTTAGTCCATATCGATGCTTCCAATCAAGCATGGTCTTAACTTGCGGCAGAAAATTCTCAAGGGGTAAATAAGTGATGTTGAACTGCTCAAGTCGTTGCTGCGCATCCGCAAGACTGTTTGCAGTGGTGATATTAAGCTGGTTTAAAAAGTCTCTCGCGTGCAAGCGATTATGCATTTTATCCAAATCGCCATGAAGCAAGATTCTCACACCACTGTCCGCCAATATCTTGGCTGCGACCAAATGCCAAGGTAAACCTGACGTTTGGCCGGTGCGTTTTCCTGCATACAAAGGCCAATCAAGATCAGCAAAGCTCTCTGATGAAGATTTAAGCGCCTGTACAAAGCCAGCGATTTCCTCCGGCGTCTCATCTCTCACGCGAATTAGCATCATCAGCATGGCCATTTGGTCATCACCGACCTCACCATCCATAAACGCAGCCATGACCTCGCACGCCTGAGTTTGCGTAAGCGGACCTCTACCTCGTGAACCACGGCCTACCGTGCGAATACATTCTTGAATTAACGACACATCTTCTCCTACTTAATGTGACTTTCCCAGCCTAGACATCAGAGCGGCGATACCAACAGTTCATCTTGAGTATATTCTTTCGCTATATCAACAAGCTGCTGGCGAATTGACACCACTTCACCAATGATCATCAACGCCGGGCTCAAGCCGCGAAGTTGCTCCGCGATTTGATTCAGTTGCGATAGCTCGAAAGTATATACTTCTTCTTCTGCGCTACAACCTTTACCGATAATAGCAACAGGCGTGGAAGCCTTCAGTCCTGCTTGCACTAAGCCACTTTGAATCTCGAGGCTTTTCTCAAGCCCCATATAACAAACTAACGTTTGCCCTTGAGCAATCAGCGATGACCACGCTGGCAGTGCGCCAGACACGACATTACCGGTGACAAAGGTGACACTGCGTGCCACTTTGCGATGGGTTAACGGGATTAGTGCGCTTGAAGAACAGCCAAGCGCAGCGGTAATGCCCGGAATCACTTCAAATTCAATGTTCGCAGCTTTTAGCGCCAGTGCTTCTTCTCCACCACGCCCGAATACAAAAGGGTCACCACCTTTTAACCTTACTGCGCGATACCCTTTCAGGCCACAATCTTTAAGGATTTCGTTAATCGAGTCTTGATTCAGGCTTGGCATACCACAGCGTTTACCTACATAAAATCGTAACGTGCTGCTGGGAATCAAATCCAAGATCGGCTGACTGACTAGGCGATCATAAACCACAATATCCGCCTGAGATATCCGCTTATGGGCAGCCATGGTCAGCAAGTCCGGATCACCAGGCCCCGCCCCGACAATGGAGACAAACCCATTTTCAGATCGATAAGGCAGCTCATCAATAAAACCAACATCTTGCTGTTGGTGCAAACGGTATGCATGCTCATTCCTTTGAGTATTCATCCTACAACTCCTTGGTTAACTGAACCATTATTTAACTATCACGTCGATATGCTGAGCGTGCTGAAAGTGCTGATTGGCGAGCTTTTCCACCTCTGGTAGACAAGACCCGCAATTACTGCCGCATTTGAGCTGACTTTGAAGCTGGGCGACACTGGTATGGCTATGAGTTTGAATCGCATCAATGATCTGTTTTTCAGTCACTCTAAAACAACTGCAAACCAGCTTGCTTGTCGCACCCGTTTGGGTCGCCTTGAGAAGTTTTGACAGTGAAAAAGGCTGCCCCAACAGCTGTGAAAGCTGCTCGACATCAGCATCAAAGGTCTTATTCTCTACTTGAATAATACTTTTTACCGTCAGCGCGGCGTCATCAGCACAGCTTAGCGTCACCCAGCCCTGCTCGGTATCCATCACCAATAGCTTGCCGTTTAGGGCGGCGCCTGTTGCCTGATTCCAAGTGTGCTTCTCTAAGGGTACTTGCGTCGCATAGCGCCATAAACGCTCGCCAGCGCCACCAATGTCAGTCACTTGCATAGATGCAAAGTCCGCGAGGCTACGCAACTTGTCACAGCCCTCGCCTATGGCAACCATATAGCTGCCAATGCCAAATGGAGCGACGCGAACTAGCGTCGATTTAAACGCTGGCTGACCCGAAATAGGGTCAACCACGGATTCTGTCACCTGGTTAACACCACTGCCGGCACCAAATTCGCCTGCCCAGTGCATCGATAAATACACACTGTGCATACTCAAACCTTCGTCTGCTCTGATACGGGCGATCACATTGCCGCTGCCATCTGGCAGTGTTAGCTCGGCAAGTTGCTCCGTTTTAAGCTCTGCTCTTTCAATCGAGATTGGGTTTAAGTAGAGCGTAGGCTCGACCTCCTTTTGGGTAAGCGAAGGAACGTAGCCTGTGCGCGTCATGGTATGCCACTGGTCGCGGTCACGTCCCGTATTGAGAATGAATTCTTGATGTCCGCGAGGCGTTTCAAGCTCAATAGTCTCGGGAACAATCAAATTGGCACGCCCAGAAGGTGTCGCAAACGAACCATCGGCAAACGGTCTCTCACTACCAAGCGGCCATTGCACTGGTTGCCATTGTTGATAGTCGCTTTCAGTCAGTGTACTTAACTTGCTTAAATCGAATAGCTGAGGCGCATGTTTGTTGATGCCCGATAACTTGATGTGTTCTTTGAAAATCTCATACTCACTGTGATACCCAAACCCATCGCTAACATCCATTAAGCGACAAAAAGCCTGACCTACCTTGGAAATAGCCCACCAATCTGGCCTGCTTTCACCGCGCATAGGCAAGAATGCTCGCTGGCGAGACATCATGCGCTCAGAGTTAGTTACCATACCCTGCTTTTCACCCCATCCTGCGGCGGGTAGCAAAATGTCCGCGTAATGGGCGATATCAGAATCAGCACAGATATCCGACACTATTACCAACTCACAGCGCTTGAGCGCTCGTTTGATCTTCTGACTTTGTGGCAGTGACACGACTGGATTGGTTGCCATAATCCAAACCGCTTTCACTTCACCGCGTTCTATCGCATCAAATAGATCCACCGCTTTCAAGCCGGGTTTGGTTGCCATGTCTGGGGCCTGCCAAATCGCCTTAACTTGCTCTATCGACTCAGCATCAAAACCCCGATGGGCAGCCAGTTGATTCGCCAATCCACCTACCTCTCGTCCCCCCATCGCGTTGGGCTGACCAGTAATCGAGAAAGGGCCGCACCCTTCACGACCGATTTTGCCCGTTAGTAAGTGAGCATTAATAATGGCATTGCCTTTATCAGTCCCATTCTCAGCCTGATTCACGCCTTGGCAATAAAGCGTAATCACGCGCTGCTTGGTCGCGAACCAATGATAAAACTGTTTAAGGCTAGTTTTATCGACTTGAGTTTGCTCGGCAACAGCATCAAGAGAACAAGAGGGTTGTTTTAGCGCTTTCATCAGCGCATCCGCGCCTTGCGTGTGCTCGTCGATATACTCTGTATCTAATTGCTTGGTGTCATCGCAATACCGCGCCAACCCCATAAACAGTGCCACATCGCTGTCGCTTACAAGAGGCAGGTGTAAATCCGCTTGTTCTGCGGTCATGGTTTTACGAGGGTCGATCACCACCAGCTTTAAGTTTGGATTTGATTCTCTCGCTTGTTGAATTCGTCGAAAGACGATCGGGTGTGTCCAGGCCATATTGGAGCCCACCAACACAATCATCTCGGCCAGCTCTAGGTCTTGATAATTCACGGGCACGACATCTTCACCAAATGCACGAACGTGAGACGCAACCGCAGACGACATACAAAGTCGTGAGTTGGTATCGATGTTAGCGCTGCCAATAAAGCCTTTCATAAGCTTGTTGGCTACATAGTAATCTTCTGTCAGCAGTTGACCTGAAACATACATAGATAGCGCGTCACTACCGTGCTGCTGTTTGATGTCATAAAACCGCTCTGCGATAGTATCAATCGCTTCTTGCCAGGACGCCTGTTTGCCGTTGATTTTTGGGTACAACAACCTTGCTGGCCCAGTATGGCTTTGATCCAAAGATGAGCCTTTTACGCATAGCGCTCCCATGTTTGCAGGGTGTGAAAGATCGCCACACGTTGATGCTTGATTCGGGGTGCTGACACACTTGGCCACTAAGCCGCAGCCGACACCACAATACGGACAGGTTGTTTTGACACTTCTCGGCTTCATAGCTTCTCCTTGAGCCCGGCGACATCGATAAAAAAAGCGCCTCTTCTTATTTCAAGAAGAGGCGCCTTTGCCATTGACGAGTTAGTTATTGTTCACGGTCATCTGTCTTATCTTTTCAACAAGACACGTCCTTTGATAAAAGAGAGAGCAAGAATGGTTCCAATCTTGATAATGTTATTTATCAGTTAGTTACGTGAAAACGAGGATTGTGTGATGCACTGTTTTGGGGAAGCGCACAAATAATGGGCGATCGTTGCTCAATTTGTAGGTAACCACCAGTAATGTACTTCCTTTACCATATCTTGAGCGCTAAACTCTAGCCTCACTCACAAAAAATAGCCTTCAACTATGACAGCTTCAAAAATCAAATTCATCGCAACCGACATGGATGGAACCCTGTTAGACGAACAAGGCCAGCTTCCTGCGCAGTTTCCTGCGTTATTTCAAAGGCTAAAGTCTCAAGGAATTCTGTTTGCTGCGGCGTCCGGACGTCAATATTATAGCTTGCGTGATACCTTTGCTGACTACCAAGACGAGATGCTGTTTATCGCTGAAAATGGCACCATGGTTATGCATCAAGACAAAGAGCTGTATAGCTGCACGCTCGATTCAGCCTCTGTGCCTGACATCATTCGTCAAGCCCGTGCTATCTCCGGCGCGTTTATTGTGCTGTGTGGTAAGAAAGGTGCCTATATCGAAACACAAGATCCAAAGGCGCTGGCAGAAATCAGTAAATATTACCACCGCTGTCAATATGTCGACGACTTGCTGAGTGTGGAAGACGAATTTATTAAAGTTGCTCTGCTTCACTTTAATGGCTCTGAGGCTCACATCGATCCGGTGATCCGCCCAGTATTTGGTGAAGATTTTCAAGTCGTGGTTAGCGCTAAGATTTGGCTCGATGTAATGAACAAAGTCGCATCAAAAGGCGCGGCCATTCACCACCTACAGCAAACCATGAACTTTACTTTTGAACAGACTATGAGTTTTGGTGACTACTTTAACGATGTGGAGATGTTGAAGGAGAGTTATTACTCTTACGCGATGGAAAATGCCCATCCAGATGTCAAAGAACTTGCCCGCTTCTCTGCACCGAGCAATACAGAAGATGGTGTGATTAAAGCGGTCAACGCCTTTCTTGATGCTGAGCTTTCTGTCGCTAAATAGAAGCCAGACAAACCGGTTCACTGTGTAAACAAAGAGCATGGTAAAAAAAGAGCATGCCCAGGCATGCTCTTGTTATTTTTGCCAGCGCTCAGCGGCCTGTGCGTCGGATTCGCGAGAGTCAACCCATCGAGTTGACTCTGTCGTACGCTCTTTCTTCCAAAATGGCGCCTTGGTCTTCAAGTAATCCATAATGAATTCGCACGCTTCAAACGCTGCACCTCGGTGAGCACTGGAAACACCAACAAACACGATTTGGTCACCCGCATCGAGATCGCCTACGCGGTGAATAACTCGAATACCATTAAGCATCCATCTCGTTTCCGCTTCATTGCAGATTTTTTGTAATGCGCGTTCGGTCATTCCCGGATAGTGCTCAAGTGACATACCTTTCACATTGTCGCCCAAGTTCATATCGCGAACTTTGCCAGTAAAAGTAACTATCGCACCCGATGCACTGCCTTCCGCAAGAGCATCATACTCAACGCCTACTGAGAAATCTTGTTGCTGTACCGATACTCGAATCGTCATATCAGCCACCAGTTACCGGAGGGAAAAAGGCCACTTCGTCACCATCACTGACGGCTGCCGTCAGCGGGACAATGTCTTGGTTTACCGCAGCCAATAACTTGCCAGAATCAAGCGCCAAGTCCCACTTGCCCTCTTGCTTCGCTAAGTGAGCACGGATGGCTTCAACCGTGTCAAAGCCGGCATCAAGTTCAAGCTCGTCGACACCAACCAGTTCGCGAGTTTGAGCAAAAAACAGTACTTTGATCATGATTCCACCTTAAAGTGACCTGACTTACCGCCGGTTTTTTCTAGCAATCGAACGCTGTCGATCACCATGTCTTTCTGTACCGCTTTGCACATGTCATAAATCGTCAATGCCGCGACGGAGGCTGCAGTCAGAGCTTCCATTTCTACGCCCGTTTTACCCGCTAGCTTACACACGGATTCGATGCGTACTTTGTTTTCACTTTCCAGCGCTTCTAGCTGCACTTCCACTTTAGAAAGCAGTAGCGGATGACACAGTGGGATCAAATCCCAGGTTTTCTTCGCCGCTTGAATACCCGCAATACGTGCGGTAGCAAACACATCTCCTTTGTGATGGTTGCCAGAGGTAATCATTTTCAGCGTCTCCGGTGCCATATGCACAAACGCTTCTGCACGCGCTTCGCGAACCGTCTCAGCCTTAGCTGAAACATCAACCATATTGGCCTCGCCCGATGCATTAATATGTGTAAATTCCGACATGACTAACCCCGACACTTACTTAGTTAGGTGAGGCATGAAATTGCAAGGGCGATGACTTGCATCGAGTTGCTGCTTAATGATTTTCGTCCAACCCGTGCGACATGCACCTGTTGAGCCAGGCATCGCAAAGATCACCGTGTGATTAGCAAAACCAGCAATCGCACGTGACTGAATAGTAGACGTACCAATCTCTTCGTAAGATACCGCGCGGAATAGCTCACCAAAGCCTTCTACTTGCTTATCGAAAAGAGGCACTAGCGCTTCTGGTGTGCTATCACGAGAGGTAAAGCCTGTACCGCCTGTGATCATTACCGCTTGAACGCTTTCGTCAGCAACCCACTGTGAAACCACTGCTCGGATTTGGTAGATGTCATCGATAACGATTTTTTTGTCTGCCAACGTATGACCCGCTTCTTGCAGGTTTTCAACCAGGTAGCGACCTGATGTGTCGTTCTCTTCTGTACGTGTATCTGAAACGGTTAGCACTGCGATATTCGCAGGCACAAATTTGCTCTCTGCGTGACCCATGATTTTCACCCTATAAAAACTGTAAACATTAAAATCGACGACGCGAATTAGCCGCCGATGGATGCCAAGTGAGGCGTCATTCCTGAATTGCCATCATGTAGGAAGTGACTGACCGACTTGGTCTGTAATTGTGCTTGAATGCGCTTGATTAGCGCCTGCTCCTGCGCGTCTTCTTGCAGTAAGTCTCGCAGCTCTACACCATGCTCACCAAACAAGCATAAATGCAGCTTACCCATTGCAGAGACACGCAAGCGGTTACAACTTTCGCAGAAGTTTTTCTCGTATGGCATGATCAAACCAATCTCGCCCTTATAATCGGCATGCACGAATACTTGAGCCGGGCCGTCGTTGTTTTGACGCGCTTTAAGTATCCAACCGTTGGCGATAAGTTGATTGCGTATGTCCACACCTGAGACATGATGATTTTGAAACAGCTCGTCCATTTCCCCGGTTTGCATCAGCTCGATAAACCTAAGTTGGATAGGACGATCTTTGATCCAGTTAAGAAACGACGGCAGCTCTTTGGCGTTGAGATCTTTCATCAACACCACATTGACTTTGACCTGCTCGTAGCCGATCTCAAACGCGCGATCGATGCCAGCCATCACCTCAGTAAACTTATTCTCACCTGTAATTTGGTGGAACATACGAGGATCAAGACTATCAACGCTGACGTTAATATGAGTCAAACCCGCTCGCTGCCAGTTATCAACTTGCTTTGCCATACGATAACCGTTAGTTGTCGTAGCCACTTTGCTGATGCCAGGCGTATTCGCGACCGTTTCAATGATCTGAGGGAAATCCTTCCTAAGACTAGGCTCACCACCAGTAATACGCACCTTTGACGTGCCACAATCTGCAAATGCAGTGACAACACGCTTTATTTCAGGCAGCGTTAAAAATGCTGGTCTCTTGTGACCAGGTGGTTTGTAGCCATCAGGGAGGCAATATGTACATCGGAAATTACAGACGTCTGTAACCGACAAACGCAAGTAATAGAACTTGCGATGGAATTTATCTTCGAATTGTTGCGCCACGGAACACCTTTCCAAACACGGGAGGCGTGATCATTTCCAATCAAGCCCTTGTGACCAAATGTCACTGGCTCAACACGCTTATCTTGATTGATATTACATCAGAAGACTTAGCGTCGTGAGCTCGGAGTTATGGCAATTAGCGATATGAGTCGCTAACAGCGTGTGAGTAAAATACTCAATAACGACAGGGTTTTCCAGCTTTGCAATCAAAAAACCTTATCTATTCGTCATTTTTATTATAGTTGAGTATCGCAAATGAACAATTTACCCTATGTTACGAAAACTAAGTAACACAAAAGTAGAATAAGATGAGCAACTATTCATCAAAAAAAATCGTGGCAATCGGTGGCGGTCACGGCTTAGGGCGCATGTTGGCTGCGCTGAAAGACTTCGGCTCTAATGCCACAGGTATTGTCGCAACAACTGACAATGGCGGCTCCACCGGCCGTATTCGAGAGTGCCAAGGTGGCATTGCTTGGGGCGACACTCGCAACTGTATCAATCAGCTCATTACCGATCCGTCTATCGGTTCAATGATGTTTGAGTACCGTTTCAAAGGCACGGGCGACCTGAATGGTCACAACCTTGGCAACCTTATGCTTACCGCACTGGATAACTTATCCGTCCGCCCTCTCGACGCAATTGAGCTGATTAGAGACTTGCTTAAAGTCGATGTTAATATCATCCCAATGTCTGAGCATCCTTCTGATCTCAAAGCACTTTCAGTAGAAGGGAAATGGGTTACGGGTGAAACCTCCGTGGATGAAATGGAGCAAGACCTACAGCGTCTTGATTTAGAACCTGTCGTTCCTGCGACTAAAGAAGCGGTCGATGCGATTCTCCAAGCGGACTGTATTGTGCTTGGCCCTGGTAGTTTTCTAACCAGTATTATGCCGCCGCTTTTGCTTGCTGATCTCAGCCAAGCCATTAACAGTAATACCAAAGCCAAAGTGGTGTTTGTTGAGAACCTATCACCCGAGTATGGCCCGGCTGGACGAATGACGCTGGAGCAAAAACTGCAATGGTGTGAACGAGCTCTGCATGGCAGAAAACTCGATGTTATTTTAGGTGAGCAGGCTCACCCAGATATTTGCTCACGCTGGAACTGTATGACTCAACCTCTGGCCTCACCCAATCGTGATTGGCGCCATGATAGGAATAAACTCAAACAAGCAATTGAGTCGCTGCTGCAATAAGCTCAATGTGATTCACTTGGACTTTCCAATAAAAGCCTCATACTCAGTCACTTAGAGCTAGTTGGGGCTTTTTGTATACTAGGTAAGTATTCACTCACAGTTCCTCACTGCTATTCTGATAAAAACCCTACTTAGTTAACAATTGCTAACCAAGCAAATTGTTGCGTTGCCATGAATGCATCACTCTAGCATCACAACAATCAAAATAGCGAAGTGCCGACATGAACCAGTACGTGAATGACCCATCCAATTATCAACTGCTGATCAAGAACCTCCTTTTCTCCCCCGTTGCTTTTGATCCAGACCAAGAAATCATCTACGCCAATTACCGTCGCCATACTTATCAGACCTTTCATGATCGCGTGAGGCAACTTGCTAACGCCCTAACCCAAATGGGCGTAAAAAAAGGCGATACAGTGGCAGTAATGGACTATGATTCTCACCGTTACTTGGAGTGCTACTTCGCTATTCCTATGATTGGCGCCAAGCTGCATATGATTAACGTGCGCCTCTCTCCAGAGCAAATTCTCTATACCATCGACCACGCAGAAGACGATGTCCTGCTCATCCATGAAGAATTTTTACCAATCTTGGATCAAATCAAAGGACGTATCGACACCATCAACGATTACGTGATACTCCGTGATGAAGGAGATTGTGAATATGAGCAGCGATTGGCGGCGCAACCTAACGAATTTGACTTTCCTGACTTTGATGAAAACACAGTCGCTACCACCTTTTACACTACAGGTACGACAGGGATGCCAAAGGGGGTGTTCTTTACTCACCGTCAATTGGTGCTGCATACCCTAGGGATTCTAAGCTCTCTCGGTACCAATGCGGTTCAAGGCCGGCTGCATCAAGGCGACATCTACATGCCTATTACGCCAATGTTTCATGTTCACGCTTGGGGTCTACCTTATATGGCGACCATGCTTGGCATCAAACAGGTCTATCCGGGTAAATATGTTCCAGATGTGTTGCTTGGCCTTATTGAACAAGAAAAAGTGACCTTCTCACACTGCGTACCCACCATCTTGCACTTGCTACTCAACTCACCCAAATCTTCCTCAATGGATTTATCGGGATGGAAAGTCGTCATTGGCGGCGCCGCATTGCCAAAAGCACTTTGTCAGGCTGCATTAGCACGCAATATTGATGTCTTTGCCGGATATGGCATGAGTGAGACCGGTCCAATCCTGTCGATAGTGCAACTCACACCTGAACATCTTGAAGAGGATATGGATACTCAAGCGGAGTACCGGGCGAAAACCGGTAAAAAAGTCGCGATGGTCGAAGTTGAGATCGTCGATGAACAAATGGAGCCACTCGCACACGATGGCGAAACCACAGGCGAAATTGTCGTTCGAGCCCCGTGGCTTACACCGAGCTACTACAAAGACAATAAGAACTCGAAGGCGTTGTGGCGAGGTGGTTATTTACATACTGGCGATGTGGCAACTATCGACCAAGAAGGGTTCATCAAAATTACTGACCGCGTGAAAGATATGATTAAAATCTCAGGTGAATGGGTCAGCTCCCTTGAACTTGAGGACATTCTCCATCAACACAAAGCCGTGTCTGAAGCCGCTGTGATTGGCATGCCGCACAATAAATGGGGCGAAGTTCCTCTGGCTCTGATCACGCTAAAACCTGAACAAACGGTGACGGAAAAAGAGCTTTTAGGATTTGCAAAGGGCTTTATCACCAAAGGTATCCTCGCCCGCGAAGCGCTACTAATGAAGATTAAGTTTGTCGATACCATTGCTAAGACCAGCGTTGGTAAAGTTGATAAGAAAGAACTTAGAAAATTGTATCTATAGAGCGCTGCTTTAACGAGCTAACATAAAAAATGCAGCCTCTAAGGCTGCATTTTACGTTTGGTACCTTTGATGCGCTAGGCTTCTATCGTCTCGAGGTAGCTAATATAAGTGGTATGTGTGTTAGCAAGCAGCGCAAGCACTTGGTCAATCAGAGCTTGATCTTCCACCAGTTCGTTTTGCTTCGATTTCGCATCAATTTGGATCGCAAGTTGGCATAAAGGCTCAGCACCAAAACTGGCAGCGCTGCTCTTGAGTGCGTGGCATATTTCCGCCAGCAACTCCATTTTGTCGCTAAGTACGCCTTCACTAAGCTGACTTTGATACGTCACCAACTCACCAGTGAATATTCCAAGTAAAATAGGAATATTACTCACGCCAATTTCGTTAGTAAGCTGCTCAACTCGGTCTTGATTCATAAACGTCATGCTTTGGTCTCACTCGCATTCCATGCTTGGATTTTTCTATAAATGGTCGATGGACTTACGTCCAGGTACTTTGCCGCCTGTGGGATGTTGCCATCACAAGCCTCAATGGCCTGTTCAATGGTACGTCGCTCAGTTTGCCACAGCGGCACAATATCTTGTGGACCAAATGACGAGACCGTGATCGATGATGCGGTTGGTTTCATGACGACCAAAGGCTCATTCAACGGTGGCGGCAGCATATCTAACGTGATTTCTTTACCGTGGTTAAGTACCACGACATTGCGCAGCACATTTTGCAATTGACGCACGTTACCTGGCCACTCGTAGTGGATGAAGCGTTCAATCACATCTTGAGAAAAGCGCACGAAGCTCTTCCCTTCCTCATGCGACATGAAACCCAATAACGAGTAGGCAATTTCAATGACGTCTTCTTCACGATCACGAAGCGGTGGCAGGTGCAATGGGATCACGTACAAACGGTAGTACAAGTCTTCCCTAAACCGCCCTTCTTGTACCTCTTTCCAAGGGTCGCGGTTGGTCGCACACACAAAGCGCACGTCCACTTTCTTCATGCGCGAAGAGCCCACTTTTTGGAAAGTACCGGTTTGGATAAAGCGCAGCAGTTTGGTTTGCAGTTCGAGATCCATCTCGCACAGCTCATCAAGAAACAATGTGCCGCCATCAGCAAGCTCAGCCGCACCTTGTCTATCAACCGCTGCGCCAGTAAAGGCGCCTTTGACGTGACCAAACAACTCACTTTCAATCAGATCTTTCGGGATCGCCGCACAGTTAATTGCGATAAATGGTTTATCACCGCGTTTACTCGCAGCGTGAATGGCTTCGGCACATACCTCTTTACCGGTACCACTCTCACCCGTAATAAAAATACTGGCTTTACTGGATGCGGCGGAATCGATAGTGCGATATACGGCTTGCATCGGCTGACTACTGCCGATAAAACCTTGATAGCTTGGGCTACCCGTATCGTTGATTTCATCGCGCAGTTTAGACGCTTTGCGAATCGCATTGGTTACTGTTACGCGCAGACGGTCAGCTTCACAAGGCTTAATCAAAAAGTCTTGGGCACCGTGCTGCATCGCATCGACGGCGATATCAATAGAACCGTGCGCCGTCATAAAGATGATAGGCACGTCTGGATGAGATTGTTTCACTGCGTCCAAAACATCCATCCCCGTCATATCGGGAAGACGCAGATCAAGAAGTATCAGATCGGGTGTCCGATGCTGTAAGCTTTGAATCGCATCGCGGCCATTGCCTACGATATTGATATCAATCCCCAATGGAGAAAGATACGAGCGATATAAAGCTGCAACGGAGGCCGTATCTTCTACCATCAGTAAGTAGCGAGACTTCGGCTCGTCGAATAAAGGTTGCATAAATCCTAGCTAACTGTTGTTTTATTATGTTTGCTTTATTTGGTTACTCTATAAGCATATTCGCATTTTGCAATTATTGATTAAGAAAAACCATTTTTATTTTACTGCTTAAAGCTTGAGCAGCCTACCAGACTGCTCAAAGCTTGTTAACTGTTAGCGATGAAGTGTTGTCTAAGTTTCTCTATTTCATCACGTTTTTCTGCAGCTAGTTCAAATTCTAAGTTCTGAGCGTGTTGATACATTTCTCCTTCGAGCTTGAGAATTTGTTTTTCGAGATCTTGTGAGGATAGCGCCACATACGCTTGAGAAGGCTCTGCGACCTTAGAAAGTGGTACCTGTTTGCCTTTCTTCGGCTTACCACCTTTGACTGCACCACCAATTTCCATAATGTCTTTGATGTTGCGCTTAAGCGCAGTGGGTACCAGCCCCATTTTTTCATTGTAAGCATGCTGCTTTTCACGGCGGCGCGAAGTCTCATCGATGGCTTTTTGCATCGACTTGGTGATACGGTCGCCATACAAAATCGCTTTGCCTTTGATATTACGCGCGGCGCGGCCTATGGTCTGAATCAAAGAGCGTTCTGAGCGCAGGAAACCTTCCTTGTCAGCATCAAGGATCGCCACCAGCGACACCTCTGGCATATCCAAACCCTCTCGAAGCAAGTTGATCCCCACCAGCACATCAAATTCACCCAAACGTAAATCGCGAATGATCTCGGTACGTTCAACAGTATCGATATCTGAGTGCAAGTAACGCACCTTAACGCCGTGCTCACTGAGGTATTCAGTCAAATCCTCTGCCATGCGTTTGGTAAGAGTCGTCACCAACACACGCTCATCGCTCGCAGCGCGAGCTCTCGCTTCGGAGAGCAAATCATCTACCTGAGTCGCAACAGGACGTACTTCAATTTCTGGATCCAAGAGACCCGTCGGACGCACCACCTGATCGGCTACGTCACCATTAGATTTCTCTAGCTCATAAACACTTGGTGTTGCAGAGACAAAAATGGTTTGCGGCGAAATCATCTCAAATTCTTCAAACTTCATTGGACGATTGTCCAACGCCGAAGGCAAACGAAAACCAAACTCCACTAGCGTTTCTTTTCGAGAGCGGTCACCTTTATACATTGCGCCAATTTGTGGCACGGTCACGTGTGACTCATCAATAATGAGCAACCCGTCTGCTGGCAAATAATCGAATAGTGTCGGAGGCGGCTCACCCTCTTTGCGACCACTCAAGTAACGAGAGTAGTTCTCGATGCCTGAACAAAAGCCAAGTTCGTTCATCATCTCAATATCAAATTGGGTACGCTGAGAAATACGCTGCTCTTCAAGTAGCTTATTGTTTTCTTTTAGATAAGTTGCACGGCTGGTAAGTTCTTTTTTGATCTCTTCTATCGCATCTAGAATACGTTCTCGCGGCGTTACATAGTGGGTTTTCGGATAGATGGTGTAACGCGCGATATCGCGTTGGGTAATCACACCCGTTAACGGGTCGAAAAGACTGATGCAATCAATTTCATCATCGAACATTTCAAGGCGTACCGCTTCTTGATCCGATTCAGCAGGAAAGATATCGATAACTTCGCCACGTACGCGAAATTGGCCACGTTCAAACGCAACGTCGTTACGGGAATATTGCAGTTCTGCGAGTCGAAGTAAGATATCACGTTGGTCGATCACCGCACCGCGAGTCACGTGAAGCATCATTTTTAAATACGAATCGGGATCGCCTAGGCCATAAATGGCAGATACTGAAGCGACAATAATCGCATCTTTGCGCTCAAGCAGAGCTTTGGTCGCCGACAAACGCATTTGCTCGATGTGAGCGTTCACTGACGCGTCTTTTTCAATAAACGTATCTGTGGTCGGTACATACGCCTCTGGCTGGTAATAATCATAGTAAGAAACGAAGTACTCAACCGCATTGTTCGGGAAGAAGGCTTTCATCTCACCATAAAGCTGTGCGGCGAGGGTTTTGTTTGGTGCCAACAAAATAGCGGGTCTTTGCGCTTGGGCAATGACGTTCGCTAACGTGAAGGTTTTACCGGATCCGGTTACCCCTAGCAAAGTTTGGTGGGCGAGACCTGAATCCAAGCCATCGACTAACTGCGTAATCGCGGTAGGTTGATCTCCTGAAGGTTTGTAATCAGAAACCAATTCGAAGTGTTTTGCCATCTATTTGTATCCCTTATCTGCAACCCTACTATTTGAGCGCTAGCGCTATCAATTTGCAACCTAAAGCTCGCCTTTATACGTGCAATTTGCTATTGTGTGCACCCAAGCAAAACCCACGTCTACACCCAGCGTTTCAAACCATCCACGGTTTTTCCCCAATCAATCCTAGCTTAGCTGTTAATAATAATATTCTCATTTTTGATACTCCAAACCCCAGCTTTTAAAAGTCATTATATTTCAATCACATAATTGACAATTTATTCAGTTATTCACACCCCATCAAATGAGTAATTACTCAATTCAACATTCTCTACAGCGCAATTAACACATTTATCCACAATTTTGGTGGATAAGTAAAACAACCTTATGAGCAATAAGGCTCTCAGGAAAGTAAAGTTTTTTTTGAAGTTTTTTTTGCAGTGATTTTTCATAAAAACCATTGACTCATACATCTAGGGTAGCTAAGATTCGCCCCGCTTTAAGCAATTCCCCCTTAGTTCAGTTGGTAGAACGGCGGACTGTTAATCCGTATGTCGCAGGTTCGAGTCCCGCAGGGGGAGCCAAATTTAGAATAAGCCGTGTCGTAAGACGCGGCTTTTTCGTTTCTAAGCGACAGAAATCCCTACAGGATTTTATGCCGCAGAGCTCGCCGCCCGCGTTCCAGTCCCGCAGGGGGAGCCAAATTTAGATTAAGCCGTGTCGTAAGACGCGGCTTTTTCGTATCTGCGTCTCACAAACTCCTTCCAGATAACAGCCTTTTTGTCTGCTCCCACTCACCCAATTCTGTACGTCTTTTTTTGTTTTTAGCCCGAATGCCTATACTTTTCGTACAAACGAGCAAAACCATAGATTTCACAGGTTGTTATTCACCGCTCAAAACTGGATAATATCGGGATCGGAGCTCTTTACACTTTTTATTATGACCGAATATCTTTTGTTGTTGGTGGGCACAGTACTCGTCAACAATTTCGTACTGGTTAAATTCCTTGGATTATGTCCATTTATGGGCGTATCTAAAAAACTCGAGACGGCCATCGGCATGGGTCTTGCGACAACATTCGTACTGACTTTAGCCTCAGTGTGCGCCTACCTTGTAGAAACCTATGTGCTTGTACCTTTAGGTATCCAATACCTGCGAACGATGAGTTTTATCCTCGTCATCGCGGTGGTAGTGCAGTTCACGGAGATGGTAGTTCACAAAACCAGCCCTACTCTATACAGGCTACTCGGTATCTTCTTGCCACTGATCACGACCAACTGCGCCGTATTGGGTGTTGCACTGCTAAACATCAACGAAAACCACAACTTCATCGAATCCATTATCTATGGGTTTGGCGCAGCCGTTGGTTTCTCTTTGGTACTGATCCTATTTGCTTCAATGCGTGAGCGTATTGCGGCCGCAGATGTACCAGCGCCATTCAAAGGTGCTTCTATCGCAATGATTACCGCAGGACTCATGTCTCTTGCGTTCATGGGCTTTACAGGGTTGGTGAAACTATAATGAGTACCATCCTTATTGCCATCGTTGCTGTTGTTATCCTAGCGGGTCTGTTTGGCGCCGTTCTGGGCTTTGCCTCTATCAAATTCAAAGTAGAAGCTGACCCTATTGTCGATCAAATCGACAGCATTCTGCCGCAAACTCAGTGTGGTCAGTGTGGTTACCCAGGTTGTCGCCCCTACGCCGAAGCGATTGCTAACGGCGACGCAATTAACAAATGCCCTCCGGGTGGTCAACCGACAATTGAAAAGCTTGCAGACTTAATGGGTGTCGAAGTCGAAGATTCTGCACACGATGCCGAAAAATCGATTAAAAAAGTCGCCTTTATCCACGAAGACATGTGCATTGGCTGCACAAAATGTATTCAAGCGTGCCCTGTAGACGCCATTGTAGGTGGTACTAAAGCTCTACACACGGTTATCAAGGATGAGTGTACCGGCTGTGACCTTTGCGTTGCGCCGTGTCCAACTGATTGTATTGAAATGATCCCGGTAGAAACCACCGCGGATACATGGAAATGGCAAATGGATGCTATCCCTGTCGTCAACATTACCGAACCAACGACAGAACTAAACGGTAAGTAGGGAGCATTATGTTATCACTCATCGAACAAATTAAATCAGGCTCCCTTTGGGACTTCCCTGGCGGCGTGCACCCGCAAGAAAATAAGACACAGTCTAACCGCAATGAGATAGCACGTGCTGCTGTACCGAGCGAACTCGTCATTCCTCTAAAACAGCACATTGGTAAGCCAGGCGACCTATTGGTTAACGTTGGCGATAAAGTACTTAAAGGTCAGCCGCTAAGCCAAGTCAACGCGGCCTTCATGTTGCCTGTTCATGCGCCAACGTCCGGCACCATCAAAGCGATTGAACCTCGCACTATTGCTCACCCATCGGGTTTGAATGATCTCTGCATTGTGATTGAAGCGGATGGCGAAGACACCTGGACTGAGCTTTCTCCTGTCGAAGACTACCGCGCACTTGAGCCAGACGCGCTCATCGAGACCATTCGTCTTGCCGGTATCTCAGGTATGGGCGGCGCAGGCTTCCCAACAGCGAAGAAAATTCAATCGGGTTTACAGCGCACTGAAATCTTGATCCTCAACGCCGCTGAGTGTGAGCCTTACATCACGGCAGATGACCGCTTAATGCAAGACTGCGCCGATGAAGTAATTGAAGGCATCAACATTCTCAAGCATATGCTTAAGCCAAAGCTGACCATCATCGGTATTGAAGATAACAAGCCCGAAGCAATAAAAGCATTAGAGAAAGCCGCTGCGAACGAAGACATTGTGATTCGTGTGATCCCAACCAAATATCCATCAGGCGGTGAAAAGCAGCTCATCAAGATTTTAACCAATCTTGAAGTGCCAGTGGGTGGCATTCCTGCCAATATTGGCCTTATGGTACAAAACATTGGCTCTGCGTTCGCAATTAAGCGTGCCGTTTGCCAAGGTGAGCCACTCATTGAACGTGTCGTCACACTCACAGGTAAAACCTTCAAACAACCACGTAACGTCTGGACTCGTATTGGTACGCCAGTGCAAGCGCTGCTTGATGAGTTTGGTTACAAAGCAGATAAGAAATCACAACGTCTTATTATGGGTGGTCCAATGATGGGCTTTACCCTACCGCATGCCAATGTCCCTATCACCAAAACGGCGAACTGTATTTTAGCACCAACGTTTCGTGAGATTGATCCTCGCTCTCACGAGATCGCCTGTATTCGTTGTAGTCAGTGCGCCGAAGCCTGCCCCGCATCTTTGCTTCCACAGCAATTACAGTGGTACGCAAAATCGCAAGAATACGACAAATGTGAAGAGCTGAACCTTAAAGACTGTATCGAATGCGGTGCGTGTGCGTTTGTTTGCCCAAGCGAAATCCCGCTGGTTCAATACTATCGCCAGGCCAAAGCCGAAATCCGCATTCGTAAACAAGATGCCGATGCAGCTGAACGTGCGAAAGTCCGTTTTGAAGAGAAAAAAGCACGCATGGAGCGTGACAAAGCAGAACGTGAAAATCGATTCAAGAAAGCCGCCGATGATCGCCGCAAACAGATGAGTAAATCTGATGGCGACGACGCTATCGCTGCTGCCATTGAGCGCGTTAAAGCGCAGAAAGCCAAAACTGAAACCACTAGTGAAGTGAAACCAGCGGTCGCTGCAGCGATTGCCCGCGCTAAAGCTAAGCAGGCGGAAGCCGCTAAACAAGGTCAAGCAGAGCCAGACAATTCAGAAATGGCTAAACTGCGCGAAGAGCGTAAGCGTCAAGCCAGAGAGCGTAAAGCTGACAAAGCGTCAGCGCCAGAAAACGCTACTGCAGAAACCAGCGCAGATGTCGATCCGAAGAAAGCTGCGATTGCTGCAGCCCTCGCTCGTGCGAAAGCCAAGAAAGCTGCGCAGCAGCAAGATGCGCCTTCTGATTCAGGCAGCCAAGAAGCGAAAAAAGAGGCAGTGGCCGCCGCGATTGCCCGTGCGAAAGCACGCAAACAAGCAACTCAAACTGATCCGTCAGAATCAGAAAGCGAAACACCAACTTCTGAGTCAGACGATTCAAAAAAGGCAGCAGTCGCTGCTGCAATTGCTCGTGCCAAAGCTCGCAAACAAGCCGGTAAAGCTGAGTCAGAAGAAGCGAAAGACGAAGCGCCAGCGTCTGAGGCAGACGCTCCTAAGAAAGCTGCAGTTGCTGCCGCTATCGCGCGCGCTAAAGCTCGTAAACAAGCTGCTCAGGTTGAGCCGGAAGAAGCGAAAAGCGAAACGCCAGCGTCTGAAACAGATGATCCGAAGAAAGCCGCAGTAGCTGCTGCTATTGCGCGCGCTAAAGCTCGTAAACAAGCTACTCAGGTTGAGCCAGAAGAAGCGAAAAGCGAAACGCCAGCGTCTGAAGCAGATGATCCGAAGAAAGCAACAGTAGCTGCCGCTATCGCGCGAGCTAAAGCCCGTAAACAAGCCGCTCAAGCTGAAACTGAAGAAATGGCAAGCGAAACGCCATCTTCTGAAGCGGAAGATCCGAAGAAAGCTGCAGTTGCTGCGGCGGTTGCACGCGCTAAAGCTCGCAAGCAAGCGGTTCAAACTGAACCTGAAAAAGCAGAATCAGCACAAGCTGAACAACCTAAAGAAGTGGCTACTGAGACGACAACTTCGGAATCAGACGATCCGAAAAAAGCCGCCGTCGCTGCCGCGATTGCTCGCGCAAAAGCTAGAAAACGCCAACAAGAACAAAATAAGGAGAACAACTAGTGTCGTTCTTTATTGCTAGCTCTCCACATGCTCATAGTCGTAAACGTACGCCGGATCTGATGAAAGGTGTGGCGCTGTGTGCGCTGCCAGGCCTTGTCGCTCAGACCTATTTCTTTGGTTGGGGCACGATTATCCAACTCGCGCTGGCGATTGTTGTCGGGCTGGGACTTGAAGCTGCGGTCATGGTGCTGCGTAAGCGATCCCCTGCTCTAGCACTTCGTGACTACAGTGCATTGGTTACCGCTTGGCTTCTTGCTATTGCCATCCCGCCACTGTCTCCATGGTGGGTGGTAGTCATTGGTCTACTATTCGCTATCGTCATCGCGAAACACCTTTATGGTGGTCTGGGTCAGAACCCATTTAACCCAGCAATGGTGGCCTATGTTGTGTTACTTATCTCTTTTCCTGTAGAGATGACAAGCTGGATCACGCCAATCTCTATCTCAAACGAACCCGTTGGTTTTGCTGACGCTTTCTCGCTGATTTTCGGTGGCTTTGATATGGATGGCTACTCACTACAGCAGATCCGTACTGGCATTGATGGCATTACAATGGCAACACCGCTTGATGCATTCAAAACAGGCATCAGTAATGGCAACACCATGGGTGAAGTTCTAAGCCAGCCCATCTTTGGCAGCCTCGCTGGCATTGGTTGGGAATGGGTAAACCTAGCCTATCTGCTCGGCGGTTTGGCACTTCTCAAGTTACGCATTATCCAATGGCACATACCGGTGGCGATGTTAGTGTCTCTGACTGTAGTCAGCGGCTTCTTCGCCATGATATGGCCTGGCGAAACAGGCTCGCCTCTGCTGCACCTGTTGTCGGGTGCGACTATGCTTGGTGCGTTCTTTATTGCGACCGATCCCGTTTCTGCATCGACCACAGTAAAAGGTCGTTTGATTTTTGGTGCCTTCGTTGGCTTGATGGTTTTCATCATCCGTACTTGGGGCGGTTTTCCAGATGGCGTCGCCTTTGGTGTTCTACTTGCCAATATGTGTGTACCGCTTATCGATTACTACACCAAACCAAGAACTTACGGGCACTGATATTATGTTGAATGCGATTAGAAAAAACGGCTTAACACTGGCTATCTTTGCTTGTGCATCAACCGGTGTCGTTGCCGTTACTCAGTACCTGACGAAAGATCAGATCTTGCGCCAAGAACGCGCACAGCTGCAAGCAACGCTAAATGAGGTCATCCCTCATGAACTGCATGACAACGAACTATACGCCGCTTGCACCTTGGTCAGCGATCCGGCACTTGGTACCACGGCAGCGCAGCCCGCTTACATTGCCACCATCAACAATGAGCCAAAAGCTCTTGCAATTGAAACCATCGCACCAGATGGTTACAGCGGCGCAATCAAGCTCATCATTGGCGTTGATGTAGACGGAACTATCTTGGGTACGCGAGTATTAGCGCACCAAGAGACACCAGGACTGGGTGATAAAATCGACCTTCGAATCACTGATTGGATCTTAGGTTTCTCTGGCAAGCAAGTGACCGAAGACAACCTGAATGAGTGGGCAGTCCGCAAAGACGGCGGCCAGTTCGACTCGTTCACTGGCGCAACTATCACGCCAAGAGCGGTGGTCAATGCGGTCAAAAATACCGTGGAATACGTGAACAACAATCGCGACTCCATTTTAAACCAGCCACGTAACTGTGGAGGTGAGTAATGACAACCTCAAAAGAACTTCTTAAAAATGGCATGTGGGATAACAATCCAGCTTTAGTACAGTTGCTTGGTCTCTGTCCTCTGCTTGCGGTTTCATCCACCGTAACCAACGCCTTAGGCTTAGGACTCGCAACACTATTGGTATTGGTTGGCTCCAACGTGACAGTCTCTTTAGTTCGTGACTACGTGCCAAAAGAAGTGCGTATTCCGGTGTTCGTAATGATCATTGCAGCGCTAGTAACCTGTGTTCAGCTATTGATGAACGCATACGCCTATGGCCTTTACTTATCATTGGGTATTTTTATCCCGCTTATCGTGACCAACTGTATCATCATCGGCCGTGCAGAAGCGTTCGCATCTAAAAACGCGGTTGGCCCTGCTGCTCTCGATGGTTTTTGGATGGGCATGGGCATGACCTCTGCGCTTGTTGTGCTTGGTGCGATGCGAGAGTTAATTGGTAACGGTACCCTGTTTGATGGTGCCGACCTGCTACTAGGTGACTGGGCGGCAGCCCTTCGTATTGAAGTGTTCCAGTTTGATAGCCAGTTCTTGTTGGCATTGTTGCCACCAGGGGCGTTTATCGGCGTTGGCTTCCTGATTGCTCTCAAGAACGTCATCGATAAGCAAATCGAACAGCGCCAACCAAAACAAGAAAAACCAGAGATTGAACGCGCTCGCGTTACCAACTAAAGCTTTTCATGCCCGAGATTTTCGGGCATTTTTATAATAAAAATACACTGGATACTCAGACACTGAGTACAAGCAATCAGCGGAAGAATTAGTCAGCAAATGAACAACACCAAAAGAAAAGAGATTCTAGAGCGGCTTCGCGAAAACAACCCCAAACCAGAGACTGAGCTCAACTGGAGCTCGCCATTCGAACTGCTGATAGCGGTTCTACTATCGGCGCAAGCAACCGATGTCAGTGTTAACAAAGCTACTGATAAACTCTATCCCGTCGCAAATACACCGGAAGCTATGCTAGCGCTCGGTGTAGATGGCGTGAAAGAGTACATCAAGACGATTGGCCTGTTTAACTCAAAAGCCGAGAACGTCATCAAGACTTGTAAGATCCTCATCGAAAAGCACGGCAGCGAAGTCCCAGAAAATCGTGAAGCGTTGGAAGCGCTACCTGGTGTGGGCCGTAAAACCGCCAACGTGGTACTCAACACCGCCTTTGGTTGGCCAACCATCGCGGTAGACACTCATATCTACCGCGTCTCAAACCGCACTAAATTCGCGATGGGCAAAACCGTCGACGATGTGGAAGAGAAATTACTCAAAGTCGTTCCAAAAGAATTTAAGCTTGATGTGCATCACTGGTTGATCCTTCACGGACGCTACACCTGTGTCGCCCGCAAACCGCGCTGCGGCAGCTGCATTATCGAAGATCTCTGCGAATTCAAAGAAAAAGTCTATCCAGACAATTAATATTAAGGAGCAATGTTATGTCTAACGGCCGTATCCTTCACACTATGCTACGTGTAGGTGACCTAGATAAATCTATCTCGTTCTACACCGACGTCATTGGTATGAACTTGCTGCGCAAAAATGAAAACACCGAATACAAATACACCCTAGCCTTCTTAGGCTTTGGTGATGAGTCTGAAGGTGCAGTGATTGAGCTAACGTACAACTGGGGCGTCACCGAATACGATCTAGGTAGCGCCTATGGTCACATCGCTATCGGCGTAGACGACATCTACACCACATGCGACGCCATCAAAGCTGCAGGTGGCAACGTCACCCGCGAACCGGGTCCTGTAAAAGGCGGCACGACGCAAATCGCCTTCGTCAAAGACCCAGATGGCTACATGATTGAGTTAATTCAAAACAAAGAAGCCAGTGCTGGCCTTGAAGGTTAAGTGCTGATTTAGCCGAGCTGAAATGAGAAAGCCAGTGGACATTAACCACTGGCTTTTTAGTACCTCTCTCCAAGTAACCAAAACTTGCAAGTTCCCACTCTTTCCCCAACATAAAAGAACGTTCTCTACTTGAACGCCAAGGCCTACTACCTTACTGACCAATCCAACTTAGGGGGAGTTAGAGTGGATATAGATCGTCTATGTTCAAGTGGCTTTCTGTGTCTTAGATATATGTGAGCCAAGTAAGCCTTTAAACGAATTGAGTGTTATGTTCAAACTGGCTAAAATAGGCGATAGAATTTACATAGAGTTTCGTTAGGTTAGCCTAATCATGTCTAAGCTCTAGCCTATGTTGTCCCAGATTGTAGTGGTCAACAAATTCCGGACACTAACTTAAGCCGATTTTCGGCAGTAACTGGCGATAGCCCATCATTTGCTTGATGAGGCCGTTGCCTATTGTAGTAATCCATCAAGTAATAGCTGATATCCTTCTTTGCCTGAGTTTGGGTCAGGTATCCAGTAGCTGGTATCCATTCGGTTTTTAAGCTTCTAAATAGCCTCTCCATAGGAGCATTATCCCAGCAGTTACCTCGACGACTCATGCTCTGAGTTATGCGATATCGCCAAAGCCTTTGACGGTATTTAAGGCTACTGTATTGGCT